>NZ_JAUTAH010000001.1:336227-667454 GCF_030818545.1 Brevundimonas sp. SORGH_AS_0993 | reverse complement strand
AGAAAGGACATCGCCGTGGACAGCACGCCCGAGCGTTCGTTCTCGGACTTGTTCAGCACTTCGCGCGCGGCGGAGGCGACGACCGGATGGACCTGGGGCTTCTCCTTCGTGCCCAGGTGGTTGGTCGCCATCATCCGCCGCAGGGTGTGGGCGAAGCTGCGCTGGGGATCGGACAGGAAGGTCGCTACGCGCGCGAGGGTCTTTTCCTCCTCGGCGTAGAGGACGTGCAGGATCGCGCCGACGAGCAGGGAGTGGCTGGTCTTCTCCCAGTGAGACCGACGCTCCAGCGCGCCTTCGGGATCGACGAGGATGTCGGCGATGTTCTGGACGTCGCGGACCTCGTCCGCACCCTTCCTCACTTCCAGCAGCGGATTGTATCGGGCTGAACGGGGGTCGGTCGGATTGAACAGCAGGGAGTGCGAAAAGCGCGCGCGCCAACCGGCTGTCAGGGTCCAGTTCTCGCCCTTGATGTCGTGGATGACGACGGAGCCCGTCCATGACAGCAGGGTCGGCACGACGAGGCCCACGCCCTTGCCCGAACGGGTCGGTGCGAAGGCCATGACATGCTCCGGGCCGTCGTGGCGCAGGTAATTGCCGCCCTGGCGGCCGAGGAAGACGCCCGCGTCCTTGAACAGTCCGGCCTGGTCGAGCTCGCGGCGGGTCGCCCAGCGCGAGGAGCCGTAGGTGGTGACGTTGCGGTTCTGCCGCGCCCGCCACAGCGACCCCGCGATCGCGGCCCCGCAGGCGAGGAAGCCCGAGGCCCCGGCCAGCATGCCGGCCTTGTCGAACACCTCCGGAGCATAGGCCTCGTAGTGATACCACCAGCCGAACAGCGCCCAAGGGCGATAGACCGGCAGGTCGAAGGCGATCAGCCATGGCGCGCCGAGCTGCGCCTGATAGCCCAGCATGGCGGCGGCCCATTGGGTCGCGGCCCAGACGCCGAAGATCACCATGCCGAAGCAGACGATAATCTGGCCGATGAGCAGCTTGGTGGGGGTCACGCCCGGTCTCCCGACTCCGGCGCGGCGGGATGCGGCGCGGATCGGGGTCAGGATTCAGGCCAAACCGGGTGCGAGCGTTATATAGGCTCCGCCTCGGTTCGCCCCGGTTCAACCGGGTCTGCGAGCGGATCTATTCGAACCTCATGGACCGCTTCGAAACCACCCTCACACCTATTCGGTCAGACGCGAAGGGCTGAGTCTGACCGTGCCTGACTGAGGCTGTGTAAAAACGCGCGGAGCCGTTCAGCGGGCGTCAGGTGCCGAGGTGCAAGGGACCATCGTTTCAGGCCCTAATCGCCTCCATCAGCGGTTTAGCTCCCAGTACCGCTATCACCCGCTTCATGTTGTAGGCCAGGATGTGGAGGCCGATCTCGGTCTTCACGTTGGATAGTCGCTTCATCACGAAGTGGGTGTGGCCCATCCAGGCCTTGATCGTCCCGAACGGGTGTTCGACCAGGCTTCGTCGCTCTCGCATGGCCCGGGGCCTTAGGTCCATCCGGGTCTGGAGCGCGTCGATCACGGCTTCATGCTCCCAGCGGGTGACGCGCCCCTCAATACTTGGCGTGCATTGGGCCTTCAGGGAGCAGCCGGCGCAACTGGCGCGATCCCAGTACCGATGCAGCGTCATGCCTCTTTCGACGACGGTCATGTGGTATGAAAGCAGGGAGCCGGCCGGGCAACGGTAGACGTCTTGATCAGGCAGATAGACGAAGTCTTGCTTGCCGAAGCGCCCGTTCGCTTTTGCGCCTGACGTCAGCGTCTTTAGCACGAAGGGCGTCGCGCCCAGGGCCTCGCATGCCAGGATCTCTTCGCCGGAGAAGTAGCCTCGGTCGGCCAGCACATCGAGCCTCTCCACGCCCATTGCGTCCTTGGCCTGACCCGCCATGTTCGCCAGCTGCTGCTTGTCCGAGCCGGTCATCACCACCTCATGAGCAACAATCAGGTGATGCTCGCCTTCGACGGCGGACTGGACGTTGTAGCCGACAATTCCACTCCCCCGACCCGATGTCGCCATAGCGCGGGCGTCGGGGTCGGTCAGAGAGATTTGGCCGTCAGGCGACGCCTCGACCTCGGCCTCCATGGCCTTCAGCATCGCCATCTGGGCCCGCAGTCGCTCAACCTGACCAGTCGCCCGGAGCGCGCCTCGGCCGCTTCGCCCTCGTGGCGGTCGGCCGTGTCGAGGTCCTGTAGATAGCTGGCGATGTGCTCGGCGACCTGCTCGATCCGGCGCTTCACCTTGTAGGCGGTGAAGTTCCTGTCGCGGGTGTTCACCGCCTTGAACTTCGAGCCGTCGATGGCGACCAGCGCCGATCCGAACAGGCCCAACTGTCGGCACAGCACCACGAACTGGGCGCACGCCGCCTGGATCGCCGAGCCATTCTCGCGGCGGAAGTCGGCGATGGTCTTGTGATTGGGCGCCAGCCGTCCCGTCAGCCACATCAGTTCGACGTTGCGCTGCGCCTCACGCTCCAGTCGCCGGCTGGACTGCACCTTGTTCAAGTAGCCGTAGACGTAGAGCTTCAGCAACATGGCCGGGTGATATGCCGGACGGCCAGTCGCCGCCGGCGTCATGCCCTCGAACCCCAGACCCTTCATATCCAGTTCGTCGACGAAGACATCAACCACACGGACCGGATTATCCTCGGCCACATAGTCGTCAAGACACTCGGGAAGCAGCGTCTGCTGCCGGCGATCGGCACCCTGAACGAAGCGGCTCATAACCCACCTCCTGCTGACCTCAGCAGGATAAGCTAATTCGCCGATCGCCTTTTCACACAGCCTCGACTCTTTGCAGCCGTTGGCGAAGTCCGCCACCGGGCAGGCCTACGCTAGTGCTGTCAGTTCACGCTAGCCTCATCCTGCATCGGCGTGTTTCATTCGCCGCACGTTGGTCGTGGAAACTCTACCTTGAATCACGGTAGGGTTGAGTTAGAGAGCGACGTCGGCGGCCGCGCCGAGAGTACGGGATTCACCATGCCTTCAGCCAAGCAGGTCATCGCAATGCTCGCCGGCCACGTCGACGGCGACGATGAGCGGATTCGCACGATCGCTTTGCAGATGGCCGCAACGGAATCGCGCCTAGGCCATGCGAATACCGCTAAGGCGTTGCAGAAGATCGCCGACGACATCGGTCGCAAAACGCCGGTGCCGAAAGCGACGGCCGTCGCCTCAATCAGTCGCCCTCGTGGTGCGCTCGATGGATTGATGACAGAGACCCGCAGCCGGGTCACGCTCGACGACATGACCCTAACACCGGCTATCTCCGAGAGGCTCGCTGGGCTCGTCGCTCAGCAGCAGCGACGGGACATGCTTCGCCGGTACGGCCAGAGTCCCAACTCTCGCCTGCTCCTCGTCGGCCCCCCCGGTTCGGGCAAGACCCTGACGGCGAGCGCGCTCGCCGGCACGCTTCACCTACCGCTCTTCACCATCCGTCTCGACACGGTGATCACCCGGTTCCTTGGAGAGACGGCGGCGAAGCTGCGTCTCGTCTTCGATCAGATCAACCAGATGCGGGGTGTCTATCTGTTCGACGAATTCGATGCGATTGGCGGACGTCGATCGGCCGACAATGACGTCGGCGAAATTCGGCGCGTACTGAACTCTTTTCTCCAATTCATGGAGGAGAGCAACGCTACTGACAGCGTCGTAGTCGCCGCGACTAACCATCCCGAGCTCCTTGATCGCGCCCTGCTGCGCAGATTCGACGACATCATAGAGTACGGCCTTCCTAGCGCCGACGAAGCCGTCGCCCTGATCCAGTCACGGCTCGGAAAGCTTAAGCCGCGTACGGGGAGCTGGAGCCGCGTGGCCGAACAGGCTGATGGGCTCAGTTACGGCGAACTGGCTCGGGCGGCGGACGAGGCGGTCAAGGTCGCCATCATGGCCGATCGGCAGAAAGCGCGTGTGGCGGACGTCGAAGTCGCGCTGCAATCTCGACGGGCTATGCGAGACGTAATGACTGACGTATTCATCAACTCATAGTTGATGAATCGGGGGGCGCATGCCCAGTGCCTACAATCGGCGCCATATCCGCGTCGAATCCTTTGCTACGGCTGAAGCCTATCGCAGACCCAATCTCGCCGTTGTTCCCCGGGACTACGCCCGGATCGCAGCAGCGCATGCCGAGGCTCTCAGCCGTGACTTCGCATCGGCGATTGAAGCTGCCTCAGCCCGCCTTCTCGGCGAGCGCGACGCCACCGTCGGGGAACCGGGTGCCTATGTCGGCGTGGAAACCGCGCCCAACGGTCCTGCGCCGGATCTAGAGTGGAAAACGCAAGGTGTGCGGGTCAGCGCGCTGGACCGGACTGAAAGCGGTTCGGTTCGCGGGACGCTTTTCGTGCCTGACGCAGCGCGCGAATTCGTCACCGCCAGGCTGAACGAATACGGTCAGGAGCGGACTGCGGCGGGCAAGCCGCGGCACGATGGACGCTTCGCGCCGATCGAACGCTTCTTCGAGGCGCGTCTTGAGAATCTCTGGACGGACAGCCGCGCCCTGCCGGAGCCCCACACCAGCACCTGGTGGGAGCTGTGGTGCTGGCAGGATCGCGTCCAGAACGCCGTGACCAAAGCACAGGCGCTCGGCCTTCCCGTCGCCGGCGACCAGCTTGTCTTCCCCGAGCGGGTTCTGATCTACGTCCATGGGACACGAGATGCGATTTCGCGTCTAGTCGCCAGTTGCGACGCCGTCGCCGAACTTCGCATGGGGCGAGATACGGCCGCTTATTTCATGGGGTTGAAACGGCCGGACCAACATGGCTGGGTCGACGAGGCGGTCGAGCGCCTTGAACGCGCCGCCGACGCCTCAGGCACGGCGCTGTGCGTCCTCGATACGGGCGTCAATATCGCCCATGCGATGATCGCGCCCGTCCTACCTCCTGACCGTCGCTTCACCGTCAAGAGGGAGTGGGGGTTCGACGACCATGACGGACACGGTTCCGAGATGGCCGGCCTCGCTGCGTTCGGCGACCTGTCGCCGGTCTTTCAGACTCATGCGCCCATCCCGATCGACTACACACTGGAATCCGTCAAGCTCGTCCATCCGCCGACCCTGCCGGCCACCGATCCGGGAAACTTCGGCCTCATCACCGCTCAGGCGATCGCAATTCCGGAAATCGCCTTTCCGCAGACACGCCGGATTTACTGCCTCGCGGTCACCCAGATCGGTGTGCACGGCCCAAGAGCGACCAGCTGGAGCGCGGCCTTGGACGCCGCAGCCTTCGAATGCGCCGAACCGGGCCCGCAGGCACCAGACCGGCTGATCATGGTTTCAGCGGGAAATCTGCAAGACGATGTCACCCTCACGGATCTGGAGCAATGGGAAGATTTCGAGATCGAGGATCCCGCTCAGGCCTGGAATGTCCTGACCATCGGTGGCGTCACCGACAAGGTCGAGGTGGTCGACAAGGGATACGAGGCTTGGAAGGTCGCCGCTGAAGCCGGCGCGCTGAGCCCCTACAGCCGCATTTCTTCGGCTTGGAATAGGGGTGTCGCACCGATCAAGCCGGAACTGGTCGTCGAGGCCGGGAACCGCGGCATCGATCCCGCTGACGAGAGCATGCTAAGCGGCATGCCGTCGCTTTCGTTGCTGACGACGAGCGCATCCCCCGTCACTGATCCGCTTTCAGTGTCCTGGGCGACCAGTGCCGCAACTGCCGTCGGATCCGGCATGGCAGCAGGCCTTTGGTCGAAACACGGCGACCTCTGGCCAGAAACGATACGGGCTCTCCTCGTACATAGCGCTCGTTGGTCGCCATGGATGGAGACACGCCTGCTGCAGACGAACAGCAAGTCGGAGCGGCTCCGCTGGTTGCGCCATTTCGGATATGGGGTTCCCAGCCTTGACCGTGCGGCGGCTTCGGCCAGCAATAGTCTGGCCCTGGTCGCGCAGCGCGAGATTCAGCCTTTCAAGAAGCCGAAAGGCGCAACCCATGCGACCTCCAAGGAGGCGGACTTCTACACGCTCCCATGGCCGCGAGACGCCCTACTGGAATTGGGCGCGCATCAGGTTCGGGTGCGCGCCACCCTGTCTTACTTCGTGGAACCCAACCCCAACGCGGCCGGATCGATCCTGGCGGCGCGCTACCGGTCCGCAGGCTTGCGGTTCGGTTTTCAGCTGCGGAATGAAACATCGATGCAGTTCGCTGCCCGGATCAACCAACTGGCTTCTCTAGATGAGGAGGCTGGGGTGGATGTCCCCGAGGTCGATGCGGCGCGCGTGCTTGGCGAACGGTCGATTTCCGCCGGATCGCTTCACGTTGATGAATGGCGAGGTGCCGCGGCGGACTTTGCGGATCGAAACGGTCTCGCGGTGTTTCCGGTCGGCGGCTGGTGGAAGGGCGTCAAGGATCGGGTGAACCGCAGCATGCGATATGCTCTCGTGGTGACGATCGACGCCGGTGATACCGAAATAGATCTTCACGCCGAGGTTGCGGCGGCGGTGGCGGTCCAGGTGGACGCTTGACAGCTCTAGCAGCAACCGCCAGCCGAATGATGCGATCAGTTCATGAAGTAACGCCCTTATAGCTGCTTTACCAAGCTTGGTGTGGACTTGGCGCGTCGCGTTTCCGTGAATGCGCCAATGGGCGCCTTTGGCGCATCTGCGACATCAGCAAATGACCGTGCCTGACTCAAAGCTGCGGTTCGTATGGTCCGGTTTTGGGCGAATGGAAAAAGCAAACCCACTACTCCCCGGCTCCGACGGTGCGTTGACGGTGACATACCAACCTCCACAAGCTTGACGGGAGCTGGCAAAACCGTGTCGAACTCTCGACTGCCGACATGACCGAAGCCCTGATCTATCTGGAGGACGACCTCCCCGGTCTGCCCGAAGACCTGATGCTGGCGCGTGACCAGGGGCGGGTCCTGTTTCTCACCGGGGCAGGAGTCTCGGCTCCGGCGCCTTCCAGTCTTCCCAATTTTCAGGGACTTGTCTGCGAGATCGCCAAGCGCCTCGACGCTCGCCTTGGTCAGGCGATGTACGAGTGGATCGAGGAAAAGACTTCGCCTTCGAGCGTGCCAAAGGCCATCGAGGCGTTCATGGAAGGGCTCGATCCTCGCCAATGCGCCGAGTTCAAGCGCTTCATCTCCAATGAGTTCGACATGGTGCTGGGTATGCTCGAGCGTCGTATGGCCCGCGCCAGCGAACCCGTCAGCAGCCTGCGCGCGGCCGCCCGAGAGGTTCTCGACGCGGCCGTATCCCCCAATGCTCTGCATGCCTCGATTAACCTGCTGGCGCGACGCTTCGGTGAGCTGTTAGTCGCGACGACCAACTTCGACCGGCTGCACGAGGAGGCGGCGAGACCTGAGAAAGTCGCCAGCTACGGACTGGAAGGCCTGCCGAGGGCCAGTAGTGGGCCGGGCTTCAACGGCGTCTTTCACATCCACGGAGTATTGGATGCGAAGCAATCGCGTCAGCTTGTCCTTACCGACCAAGACTTCGGAGATCTTTATCTCAGGCGGCGGCTGACGGCGGATTTTATCTATGACGCCGCGCGCATCTTCCACCTTGTCATCGTCGGCTACAGCGTCAACGATCCGCCGTTCCGCTATCTGATGAACGCGGTGGCGGGCGACAGCCTGCATTTCCCTGATCTGAAGGATCGCTACGTGTTTGCACCACGGGACGCGGGGGATCTCACCATCGGCGAAGACTGGTCGGCGCGTTCCATTATTCCGATCTGTTATGACAAGGCCGACCAACATGAAGAGCTCGCCAGGTTGCTGAAGGCCTGGGCGGCGAGCATTCCGCCAACCGGAGAAGATCGGTGGGCCCGAAGAAAGCTCAAGCAAGTCTGTAGCAAGCCTCGAGGCGAGGCTGCGGAGGCCGATGTAGCGCTGTTCGGCTACATCTTCCGGCGCGCCCTCAGAACTGAACAGGGCACTCTAGCCCGGTTCCTTGGCCAGATCGGCGCTGACCCTGGCTGGCTCGATGAGGCGATCAAGGTGCTGCGCGAACCTAGGTCGAGCTCATGATGGGACGTCGTACACCCCGCCCCGTCGATGACCATGTGCGACGCGCAACCCGCCTGTTCATTGAGGGTCGTCTACAGGATCGGACGGTCTTGGTTTGGGCGGCGGCGCTAGGCCCGAGCGCGGATGCCCAGCGGCGCGCCGTGCGTGACGCCGTCTTCTCGCGAGCGGAAGCCTTGCCGGAACTCTACATGACGGCGTGGCGCTGCGTGATTGAGGCTTGGCGTGACGGAACCGCCGAAGATCCCGACATGACCTTCATCGAGATCAAGGACGCTATCCGGCGCGGGATCGATCCCCGGATCTTTGTCGGCTCCATCGTTGATCTGGCGGCACCCAGATTGAAGATTAGGCCCCGCAGCCCACTCCGGGAGCCGGTGCGTGGCAAACCCCGAACGGTCGCGGACCTGCTCTCGCTGGACATCGAGCCTGACCACCATGTTCGGCTGGCCGAGATCGGACTGGCGGATTGCGATGACGCTCGTGTGTGGGAGGAACTACTCGACCGCGCGCAAGGCATGCTGTTCTCCGGGCTGCATCAGGCCGATCGACTAGGACTAACCTGGTCTGCTAACTGGATCGCGCGGGTCTATCCAGTCGACAGCGATGGCAAAATGGCCGCCGACGGGGACGACAAGGACCCTGACAAATATCGCGGCGGTTTCATGCCGATTACACGCTTGGTCAGCGCGGCCCTTTCTCGACTGAGCGCACTCGATTCTGCGGCCGCCACGAAGCGGGTCGACGGGCTGGCTCTGAAAGATTGGCCTATCGCCCGCCGTCTTTGGGCTGCCGCCGCGCTCGATCCCGCCGTCGTTCCGGCCGACCGGCTCAACCCTTGGGCCCTTTCAATGTCTCAGGAGGAGCTCTGGGGCGTCCATGCCTATCCGGAATTCGCCGAGCTCCGCAGTCGCCGACACGGGGATCTGACCGCCGATGTCCGCGATCAGTTAGAGCGCCGGATTCGCCGGGGGCCGCCAGCCCGCCTCTTCCGCCGGGACCTGTCGCGCGCCCGCCGCGACGAACGGCAGATCGGGGACGCCTATGCCGAGTTGCGGCGGATGCAGAAGGCGGGCACGGTACTGACCGCAGGCTCGATCGCTTGGTTGGCCGACCGTGCCTACCTCGAGGCTATTTGGGGGAACGACGATCTCTACAGGACCGGCGACAGCTATGTCCCATCGAAGTCGCGGCTTGATCTCGATCTGACCTCGGCGACCGCTTTCGCTGAGATCGAGGCGGCCCTGACTGATAACCCCTACACTGACGGCCGCAAAACCTTAGAAGCCATAGGAGCGAACTGGAGGGCGGTATTCGACCGGATGCGGGCGGAGCCGGCGCTTCTGAGCCGAGGCCGGATCGTCGGTGCCCTCGCCTTCGCGATCCGCGACCGGATCGGTGTGGAGGAAGGTGATGCGGGGTGGATGGAGACGGCGCAGGTTTCCGACTTCATCGACCTTCTTGGCGGCGTTCCGGGCTCAGCCCGTAAGGCGGCGGCGCCCGGTGTCGCACACCTATTTGAGGAAGCTCTAGGTCGGCTGCCAGACGATGCGCGCATGTTACCGCTCTGGCTGGAGTGGTGGCCTTATGCCGCCGCCGCCACCGTGGCGGAGACGAAAACTGCGGACGACGCGCCATTCGATGAGGCGCCCGCCGAACGCCTAGCCTCACTTTCACTCAATACGGCGGCCGGCCGGATGATGTCGGCTTACTTCGGGCTGTTCCCCAAAGGCGACGCGGCAAAAACGGCGTTCGAGGACCCCGCCTTGGTGCAGGCGCGGGATCTCATCGTCGACACGCCCGGCGAAGGGGGGAGACAGGGGCTATACCGCCTCCTGCTTCAGGTGCCCTTCCTCAATCATGTCGATCCGGCCTGGACGCAGGCCAGGCTGCTCGGACCGCTGGCGGCCCAAGACGGGGTGGCGCCTGAACTCTGGGACGCCATCGCCCGTATCGGCCTGCTTGCCCCAGACGCTTTAAACATGATCGCCACGGAGATGGTGCGCCGAATCCTCGATGATCGCCTGTCGCCAGACGTGCGATCGCGACTGGCCGAACGCCTGATCCTGCCCGTGGCCATAGCATTACGCGGCGGGACCGACCCGCCGGTGAGTCTGGTGGAGGTCGAACAGATCCTGAGACTTGGCGGACCTCAGATCCGAGCGGTTTGCGCGCGCGCCCTGACCCGCTTTGTCGCCGACGCTAGGGCACCGGAGGAAACCTTCACCTCTGGCGTCCTGCCCATCTTGGCGCGCGGCTGGCCCCGGGACCGGTCCGTCCAATCCTCCGAGGTGGCCGACGCATTCGCCGCCCTGCCGGCGGCGGCTGATACGGCCTTTTCGGAGGCCGTTGCTGCTCTAGGCGATTATCTGATGCCGTTCGACGTGTGGTCCCTTTGGGAGTACCGACTCTATGTCCGTGAAGACGGAGGAGGTCGCGAACTCAAGTTCCCGCGGACCCAGCCAGAGGCCAGGTCGATGCTCACCCTTTTGGACCGGACTATCGGCGAGGAAGAAGGGGCGGTTATTCCGCACGACCTCGATGTCGCCCTCACCGCGATGACGGCCCGCTGGTCGGGAGCCGTGAACGACCGACGGTTCGCGCGGCTTGCCGCCTTGGCGCGACGCTAGACCTAGAAACAACGATTTTGAAGCTGGTGTCAGAGCCCGAGGCGTCGATCCAGCCCAGCCGGCCCGCTGAAGGTTCGTGTGATCACTGCCCCCAAGGAAACTGATGTTGCGACCTCGGACTCAGCATGGGGTCGGGCGCCGGTCGCTCCAACCGCCGGCGTCCTGGCGCCACTACCGATTAAGTGGCGCGGCGGGGCGGTCGCGTCGCGGACCGAGTCCCGAAGTTTGCCGGCTAACAAAGACGCCGCTGAGGGTCCGGTTGCGCTGGAAATAGGATGCGACTCGCGCGTGGTTGGGGGCACGGACCGCACGAAGGACTTCCGACCACGCGAAGTCTTCTTCGCTGGACAACGGGCGAATTGCGGCAAGGTCTGATTGCAAAATCTGAAGCCCACCTTTCCGATGGTGTTCACCTTGGAGCCTGTACAGCCGCTCGGTTTGGATCGTCATCCTCCGATCTCCCAAGGTGTCCGTCAGCTCCGACAGGGAAGCTAACCCGAGGCGGCGGGCTTCCTCCGCACGCTCGTTGATCCGAGCCCGCCCCGTGCCCACATCCAGTTCGGCTTTCTCGAACACACGGTCGAGAAGAGCCGCTGCGACCTCGGCTCCCATTTGCCGCTTCGTCCACACGTTAGTCTCAGCCACCAGCATCTGCAGCAGCTCAAGCGCAGGGAAGAAGACGGCGTCCCGAGGGTCGCGGAGCGCCGTCAAGAGACCGGGACGCGCGTGAAGATCCAGCTTGATGTCGTCGCCGAAGGCGCTGACTAGCACCTCAATCGGCGTACCTGGGCTTAAGCGAGCCCGCAGACCTGACGGTCCGCCGTGCAAGCCCGCTAGGAAGCGGAGGTATCCGAGATGGATCATTCCGGTTGCTGTGGACAGCGTTGATATCCACGCACAGCAAGCGCGGTCTGAACTCTACTTACAATCTGACGGATCTCCGCCTGACTGAAAGCGCGGCCCCCGATTTGCTCTGAAGGCGTCGAATAGGCTGGCGTAGTCGCCAAAGTCGTTGGAAACCAGAATGCGGCGGCTATCCGCATCCAGCGCAGTCGATCGTCTCATAAGCCCACTCAAGCTCTGGTTGTTTCATGCGCGCGCTGTTTCCACTTTGCAATCCACATCTTGCGGAACGAATGATCCAATAGAGACGTGAAGGCGGCGCCCCAGATCAGTTTTGGGAATGTCTGCAACCGGTGAGGACTCGAAACAGTGGCTGGTCAACCAGCCAATCCCTTCTAGCGACCGCCAACTACCTGACTTTGTCTGCCGCCCATCAAGGTAGGCCGTATCGTCGCGAACTTGGTGGACAGTGCCGTTCGCTATACGGCCGATGTTGAGGTGTCCGTGATCGAGCTGCCGCGCGGCATTCAAGTCACTGTCGCGGACAAAAGACCAAGTGTCGCCGATGCCGACCTCGAACGGATCATAGAGCCGTTCGTCCGGGCGGAAACATCGCGCAGCCGCCAGGCAGGCGGGATCGGGCTTGGGCTGACGATCGCCCGTGACTTTGCCGTCGAGCTGGGTGGGTCGCTGACCCTGCACCACCGGCAGGGCGAAGGCCTGGTCGCCAAGGTGACGCTGGTAAGCGACCGCGTTAACGTCGGATGAGCGGCATGCGCGCCTGCCAGTTCACAGGTGTTCACGAGCCTGGCCCGATCCTCGTGAGCAGCGGTCCGCCGCATCCCTCAGCCGCATCCGCCAGTGTACGGATAGTTCGCTGGTGGTGGTCGACCTTGGTCGGCGCTTCAAAGATATCAGATGCCGCGTCCAAGGCGAGGTCACGCGGCCCGGGCGGCCTGTGACCTCAGTCGGCGACCAGCGCTGCCAGCAACACGCGCAGCGGGTCGGTCTCGTCGTGGAAGCTGGCGATCATGGCATGGAGCATGGCGTCCGGGCGGAGCCGATCGAACTCCAGCCGATGGCCGGCCCGATCGGCGAGGACCGCAAGGAAGGCGAGCTGCGTGCGGCCATTGCCCTCGCGGAACGGATGGATCTGGTTGAGGGCGCTGAGGAAGGCGGTCGCGCCGTCAACGAACGTAATCGTGTCGCGGTCGCGGAGCCATGCCTCACCCCGCAGGCGCGCAAACAGCTTCGCCATCTCCGGCGCGATATACTCGGGGAAGCAGAAGGCATTTCCCCCTTTGGCGATCCGCACCGTCCGAAACTCGCCCGCCCAGTTATAGACGTCCTGAAAGAGGTGGCGATGGACAGCGCGATAGTGGGTTACGCTGAGCCGTCCCCTGGGCAGCGGCTCCGCAGCGCGAGCCGTGCTGATCTCGGTCTCGAAGGCTTCAAGCGCCTCGGGATCTTTCAATCCCAGCCTGTTGCGAAGAACGAGCGTACCCGGATAGCAGTAGGGATCGTCGAACGCCTCGTACACCCGTCGGGTCAGCCGTTTGCGGCGTACTTGGCGATGATGCGCTCGCGTCGCTGTTCGGCCGTGACCTCTCGACGGTCGTCCTCGCAAAATTCCCGCTCGGCGGTGTCGGACAAGCGAAGGCCCTCGACCGCGCTGATGCGGGCGAAGCGCGACAGGCCTAGCGTCACGCCCTTGGTGTTCGCCATCGTCTTCGCTCCCGCCATTTTCATCTCCTGAATCGTAAGAACTAATATAGCGATCTCGCACGCGCTTTGCACGTTCAAGAGACCGTCGGCCCGCTTCGCCCGCGTCCGATGGTCCAGTTGATCCCGTCGCCCTTAATCACGCCCGACACGGACTGGTCGAGATGCCGATCCAGCACGGGCCGCCACGGGACGAGGGTAAATTCCCGCGACTTCTCGATCAGGGCGTAGCGGCCCGAGGCCAGTTCGACCGGGCGGCGATAGACGCCTTCGACACGGTCGCCGGAACGGCTCTCGACATAGGTCTTGCCCAGGTCGTCGGAGAGGCCGCCCGCGACCCGGTTCAGTTCACGCTGGCGTAGCCGGGTCAGGAGGTTGGCGCGATAGACGAGGCGGCCCTGATCTTCCTCGGCCAAGTCCTGCTCGACCAGCCAGCGCTGGCGCAGGGCCTTGGCCGCCGAGACCTCGGCGCCGAACCCTGCTTCGCGCAAGCGTTCCGGTTGGGCCGAGACCAGTTCGCGATCCAGCCAGGTCGCGCCGTCATGACCGACCTGCCGGTCGAGCGGGATCGACGACAGAGTTTCCACGATCACCGGCTCGGCCAAGGACTGACGCGCCTCGAAGGCGGCGGCCCGCGCCACATGGTCGGGCGCGATGATCCAGCCGCCGTCCGCGTCGCGCTCGACGCCGCCGGTGATCCGGCGGATGGCTTCCAGCCGGCGGACGTGGGTCTCCGCGAACCGCTCCGTCGCCGACGGATCGTGACGCAGATGCAGGTCGATGCTGTAGCGTCCTCCGTTCGCTTCGGCGACCGCCGCCACCGTATGATCGACGGCGCGCGCCTCGATCGACCGGGGGACGATGCGAACGACCGCGCCGTTCGGGATGAGGTCGGTCGCTTCGCCTCGGCCGATGTCGACATAGTGAAGCCGCCCGTCCACGGCGTCGACGATGAGGTAATGCCGGTCGCTGAGTTCGTCCGACAGGCCGCGCTCGACCAGCCGACCGACCAGGGGCGTCATGGTCGCGGGATCGGCGATGACCGCATCCAGCCCCGGACGCTCGATCCCGTGGGCGGTGAAGGCGCGCTGCATTGTGCGGACGATGTCGCCGCGCTCGCCCATCCGTTTCAGGGTCTCGTCGAACCCCGGCTCCAGCCGCCAGCGACCGCCGCCCAGATCCTGCGCCAGACCGAGCCGGCCGAGCGTCTGCAAGCGCCCGGCGCGCAGGGTCTGCTGGAACGGATCGAGATCGACGGCGGCGACAATGCCGCCGACATCCCCGTCGCGCATCAGCCGACGGTCAATCGTGGTCAGCCGCTCCTGTCCGATTTCGGCGCGCAGGCGGTCGGCGATCTCGACGTCGGCGCGCGGCCCCAGGTCGAGCGACACCAGTTCGGCGGCCCGCTCGCGCATCCCCTGGGTCAGATATTCGCGGGCGACGATCAGATCCTTGCCGCGCTCGTCCTTGCCGCGCACGATGACGTGCGTGTGGGGATGGCGGGTGTTGAAATGGTCGACCGCCACCCAATCGAGCTTGGTTCCAAGATCCTGTTCCATCTGCGCCATGAGGCGACGGGTCAGGGGCTTGAGGTCTTCGTACTCGGCGCGGTCCTCGGCGGAGACGATGAAGCGGAACTGATGACGGTCGCCAGCCTGGCGGTCGAGGAAGGCACGGCCGTCGGCCTGGTCCGCCTCGGCCGAATAGAGCCGGCCAGGCGCGCCTTCGCGCGTCACCCCGTCGCGCTGGATGTAGCGCAGATGGGCGCGGGCCGGACTGAGGCCCTTGGCGCCGTCGAGACGAACGATCCGCGACTTGATGACGACGCGGCGCTGGCGGAAGGCGGCGAAACGTTCGCGCGAAGCCAGCACCCGACCGACGCCGGAACCCCGTCCGATCCGCGCGCCGGTGAAGCCGCGTCGGCCCGGTCCCGCCGCCCGGCCGCCGCGCGCCAGATTGGCCGCCTTCATGACCTGACCCACGAAGCTCCGGCCGCGCGCCTTGCCCTGCGCGCCAGGGCGGCCGAGGCGGGGTTCGAAATCGTCGTCGACGGGCATGGCGGGGTCTCCGGTCGGCCGCGAATCCGGGCCGTTCAGGATCGACATGGCGCGTCGCAAACCCCTTGCCTATTGGCGCTACCGAAAGCCCCGGAAACGCTGGCTTTGAGCGGCGCATGGCGCCATGTGCCGGATCATGGCGCCATCGGGGCCGCAAAAAACGATGTGCAGACAAATACTTGCAGCGCACTTCGGAGAAGTGGCGCTGTTGTTTCATCTTGCCTTACGCGCTCCCTCCCATTCTCCGGCCCTCAGCGCCCTCCCGCCGCCTCCGCCACCCCAGCCCGCAGACGTCCGACCCGCTCCACGGCGTCACGCGCTCGACGGGAAACCGGGCGTCCGACGATCACCGGAAAGAGGGAGAAACGACGCCTTGCGACGCCGCTTCTCCCGATGGACACCCGTTCAGTTCGGGTTCGCCAGCCAGGCCTCGAACGCCTCGTCCAGCGCCGCCTTCTCCCTCTCGGCGGCCTGCAATTCGGCCTCGATCCGGCGGCATTCCTCGCCGTCGTTGCAGTTCCAAAGCTCGGCCCGCAGTTCCTCGATATGGTGTAAGAGCGTCATCGTCGTCTCCTGTTTCTGGTGAAGGATGACGTCGCCTTCCGGGGCGGAGCGGGCCGGGTCTGGGATCGCGGACGCAATCGCGTCCGCGACCGCGCAGCGGCGATGGGGGTCACGATTTTTCCCGGCGGCCCACACCGTCGAGGGGGTGCGACGCCCGCGATCCGCCGGGAAAAATGGTGGGGCCCCGTCGTCCTTGACGCGGCCCGTTCCGCCCCGGATGCTGGGCCGTCCTGAGCAGACAGCCCCTGTCCCGACGCCTGCCGCAGCGTCCAGGCGGCGCGGCGAACACCGCCGTTCGACGGGACGGCCAAGCTCCGCCGTCCCGCCTTCTGGTCTAGGATTGCAGGCCGAGCCGTGTGCGGGCGGTCTGGAAGTGAGCAGGGTCCAGTTCGATTCCGAGGAAGTCGCGGCCCACGTCCCGCGCCGCCGCAAGCGTCGATCCCGAACCGCAGAACGGGTCCAGCACCACGTCGCCGGGAGCGCTGAACGCCTCGATGAGCGGGCGCAGTATCTCCACGGGCTTTTCGGTCGGATGACGGCGATTGCCCGTGGCGCGGGGCCAGTCGATCACGTCCCCGATAGGTTGATGCGGCGGCGTCGGTCGCCCTTTGGCCAACAGATAGGCCTGTTCGTGTTCGTAGCGCAGGAACCGGGTCGAGGAGGCGTATCGCTTGCGAAAGACGATATGGCCTGCGACCGAGAACCCCGCTTCGCGCCAGGCGGCGACGAAACGGTCCACGGCGCTCCAGCCATAGAAGCTCACCGCGAACCCGTCCCGCCGCAGCACGCGATGGATCTCACGGAAGGCGGGACGCAGCCATGCGTCGTTGTCGTCATTGGCGACGGTGCGGCCGGATCGGTCGGTGTAGCGGCACAGATAGGGGGGATCGGTGACGACAAGATCGACGCTGTCATTGGCGAGTTGCTGCATCATGCGGATGCAATCGCCGCGCGCGATACGGTTGCGCGGCGTGGTCGGCGGAATGGAAGCGGACTGCATGACCGTAGCTCCTTGGGTCAGGGGTTTCCGCGCCTTGGGTCGGCGCTGAAACCCTGCCTCGCGGCGAGCAGCGGGGGAACGGGGGGCAATGAGAATCCGCCGGGGTGGTGCGGGCGCAAGGCGCATCGCGGCTGAGCCACGGCCCGCCGATTGTCGTTGCGGGGGAGAGGGAGCCGCGCGTTCTCTCCCCCCGTAAGACGGATTGAGCGGTGGCGCGTTCTGCGCCGCCTTCCCCGGAGACTATGGACGATCGTCGGGCGGGCGATCGGTGGCCGGGGTCTTCCGCTGGATAGCGAACAGGCCGCCGGACGTCGGCGGGGCGGCGCCTTGCGCGGACGTGGACGGGGTGGGTCCGACGGCGAAGAACAGCCGCTCGCCAGAGAGGATCGCGGGCGGCAAGGCCGGATCGGCGGGCGTGCGGGCGAGCTGGGCGATATAGGCGCGCGTCTCGGCGGGAAGCGGTCGCCCGGTCGCCAGGTGCTCGGCGTAGCGGCCGGGTCCGGCGTTGTAGGCCCCGAACAGACCGGGATAGCCGAAGCGGTCGTGCATGAGCCGGAGATAGGCGGTTCCCGCCAGGATGTTGTCGCGCGGGTCGTGCGGATCGGGACCGAGGCCATGGCGTCGCCGCATCGCGGCATAGGTGTCGGGCATGACCTGCATCAGCCCCATGGCGCCCGCCCGGCTGACGATGGGACGGCCGTTCAGATGGGTGCGGCCGGCGCTTTCGGCCTGCATGACGGCGGCGATCCAGGGCTCGGGAACGCCGAAACGCCGCGACGCCTCGGCGATCAGCGGACGCCAGCGTTCGACGGCGGGCGGGAAAGGAACTGGGCTCTGCGCGGCGGGCGGCGTGGCGGCGACCGTCCCGGCCGGCCCCGTCGCCGCCAGCAGCGCGGCGAGGGCGACGCCCCTCAGCGAAGCCATAGCGGGGTCGCCCGGCCGATCACCGAGGAGCGCGAGACCGGCCCGAAATAGCGCCCGTCGAAGGAGTCCGGCGCGTCCATCAGCAGCAGGATCGTGTCGTCGTCGAGGGTCCGACAGCCTCGCCACCAGGGCAAGGGACGGCCTCGCCGGTCGGCCTGGCGGCGTGTGGCGACGAGGTCGCCGTTAACGAACAGCCAGGGTCCGAGGGCGCAGACGACGTCGCCGTCCGCCGCCGCGACGCGCTTCAGCAGGGGCACGTTCATCGGCAGATACCGGCGCTCGGCGGCGAGACGGCGGACGGCGACGGGGGTTCGGGCGAGCGCCATGTCGCCGACGCGGACGGGCTCGGGGTGAATGCGCCACAGGCCGACCGGCGCGCTGGCGGAGGGATTCCAGATCAGGCGTGGCGCGGGATCGACGGCGGCGACGCCCGCCGCGAGACCGACCAGGGCGAGGCCGGCGGCGGTGGCGGCGAGCCAGCGCCGCGCCCGGTCGCGCCGGTCGCGGCGGAGCGGCGGCTGCCAGCGGACCGGCGACGGGCGGCGGGGCTCAGTCATCGTGGCCGCTCCGCGAGGCGGGGGCGCGATTGGTCAGCGACCAATGTTCGAGGTCGTCGATATGATAGCGGATGAAGCGGCCGTGGCGCCGATAACGCGGGCCGCCGCCCTGCTGGCGCATCAGCTCCAGGGTGGATTTGGCGAGGCCGATGTAGAAGGCGGCCTGGGCGGTGTTGAGGAAGGGGCTGCCGCGCTTGGCGCGCGCGGCGCGGGTGTTCGGGTCGTCGTCCACGGCGTCCTCCGTCGCTGAGGTCACGGACGGCGGGGAAGCGCGCCGCCCGGGAACGGTGCGAGTGAAGCCGGGATGCAACGGCTCCGGCAGGGACGATTCCGGGGCCCTCAGGAATCGTCCGGGGCCGAAAACGGGAACGGAACAGGCGGCCCCGCGCCGGGCGGCGCGGGGCCGGGAGGATCAGGGCACTTCGTTGGGGATGATGGCGAACACGTCGTCGTCGTCCTGACCGGCGGCCTTGCCGAGGGTGGCGTAGATCGCCTGGTTGCCGATCTGCGGGTGGAAGATGCGCAGGGAGACATATTCGCGTCCCGATTCGCGTCCGACCTTGGTCCAGGCCGCGCCCAGTTCGCTCGACCCGGAGAAGATGCGATAGTCGGGCTGGTTGTCGCGCCGCTTTTCGGCGTTGGGCGTGATCTCGATGGGCAGCGGGGTGCGGCGTCCGAGCAGGGCGAGACCGCCGGTGAAGGCATTGGCCTGGGGGTCGCGGACGACGGTTCCGAGCGAAGACATAATGGTGTTCCTTTCGTCTGTGCGCCGAGGCCGATCCCCGGCGACAGCGAACCGAGAGGGGCGCGTCGGGATTGCCGAACCCGCAGGGCGGGAGCGAAGCGGACGACCGGAGCGCGGGGCTGTTTTGCAGCGAAGCGGCCGCGAGGAGCCGGGCTAAGCACGGCGGGGAAAACAGTTCCGCGCGATGGTTTCGGGCGGCCCAGCGACGCCCCCAGGTTCGAGCGGTCGACGCCGGGGTCGCCTCGCGGACCGGACGGAAAGACGATCGACCGTCAGGCCCGTGCGGCCGAACCGTTCGCCCCGCCCGAGGGGCCGTCGTCGTCATCGGTGCGTTTGCCCGTCCATCCGGCGCGGCCCCGACGGCGTCAGGCGGTCGATCCGAAGGCGGGAAGCGCCGCGCCGCCCGCCCGTCGCCGAAGCGGCCGAGGGCACGCGGCCGGTGGTCGATCAGGCTCGGGCGGGGTCCGGCGCGCCTGCGGATTCCGCCACGCTCATCCCGCCGGGAACCATGCGCATCGCACGATCTCCGCCCCGGGCGACGCGGCCGGTCAAGAGGATGAAGAGCGCCGCGCCGCCATCCTCAATCGGCCTTCGACGGCGTGCGGCCGCGCGTCGTCTTGGGGACCGGCGGCGGAGGCGCGGCGGGCTTGCGGCCGAGCCCGAGGGACAGGGCGACCGCGCGCCGCCGCTCCGAATAGGCCGGGGCCACCATCGGATAGTCGGCGGAGAGGCCGTAACGGGCGCGATAGTCCGCCGGGCTCAGGCCGTGGCTGGAGAGGTGACGCTTGAGGCTCTTATAGGGTTTGCCGTCGATCATGGAGATGATGACCTCGGGATCGGCGAGCGACTTTCGGGCGGTGACGGCGGGGAGCGGGGCCGGTTCGGCGGGCGGTTCGACCGCCCCGCCCTGGAGGGCCGCGAAGGCGGCGTGTGTGGCCGTGATCAGGCCCGGCACGGCGTCGGGCGCGAGGCTGTGGTTGGCGAGATAGGCGGCGACGATGTCGGCGGTCAGGCCGAGGATGTCGGTGGTCGGCGCGGCGTCTTCGGTCATGGAACCCCCGGTATGAAAGACCGGAGATTAGACGACCGAAGACGAGACGACAAAGGCCAGGAGGGAACGGAAAAATGCGCCGCCCGCAACCCCGCAAGGGGCGCGGGCGGCGCGCGATTTTTCCCGCGCTGACGCCTGAAGGCGCGCCAGGAAAAAGACGGGGTGGCGGTCGCGCCGCCGCCCGTCCGGCAGCTACTCCGCCGCGAGGACGTAGGGCTGGGGCGCCGGCGCCTCAGGCGGGGGCAGGCGTCGGACCACGGCCTTGACGCCCGCCCACCGTTCGACCGGAGGGAAGACCCGGTCGGTGTATCGGGCGGGCGGGAAAGCGAGCCATTTCGGGGTCCAGCGCTCGACCTTGGGCCGGTCGTTGGTGCCGTCGAGGAAGTCGCGGACGATGGCCTTTTGCGTCTTCACCTTGTCCGAGACATTGGCGTCCGCGACCCGCTTGCCGCCCACGTCCTTCAGGAGGGCGTTGGCGACGGGGCGGTCGCGGATCAGGTCGAAGAAGACCGGATCGGGGGTCCACCACTGGCCCATGTCCACCTTGAGATAGGCGCCCACCGCCTCGACGAGCGGCCCGCCCGCCGCCAGGGTTTCGCCCATGACCACGGCGGCGACGGCCATCACCGCGTCGTCGGGAAGCGGGATCAGGCGGGCGAAGACCTCGACGGTCGGGGTCTCGCCAAAGCCGCCGCGCGCCACTGTGGGATCGTCGGGGCCGAAGCCCAGCAGGGCGAGGACCGCGCGGCGCTTGGCGTCGAAGGCGGTTTCGGCGGGGCAGGTTTCGACGCTTTCCGCCACGGCCTCGTTGCGGACGGACGGGCCCTCGACCTTGACGCTCCAGAGCGACGAGCCGGCGATGGCGTGGGCGACCATGAGCCGCAAGGCGACGCCCGGATGGTCCGTCAGGACGGCGCGGACGGCGGCATGACGATGCAGGTCGAGATAGGTCTGCATCGTGCTTGTCACCTCGGGCTTGCCGAAGGCGGCGACGGACTGGCCTGACGCTTCCGCCTCGGCCTTGGCGGCGGCGGCGCGCGCCTTGCGGGCCTCCTTGCCCGACAGATAGCCCTCGTGGATCGTCACCTCGCCCCGCGCGCTGACGGCGATGAAGACCTTGCCGCCCTTCGCCTTGGGCGTCTTCTCGTATTCGTAGCCGTGGAAATAATCGCCCACGTCCATCACCTCGACGGCGGTCCAGCCGTCTTCGAGATAGCGGTCGCGCAAGGCGGCGACCGCCTCGTTCTGGCAGGTCCAGAACAGGTCGGCGTCCTCGAAATAGCCGTCCTCTCCGAACAGGTCGGTCTTGATCCGGCCCGGATAGGCGTCGAGGTCGAAGAGGGCGACCTTGGTCGGGATCGACTGGCCGCCGAACAGCCACGCCTTCAACGACGCGCCGGTCGGGGCGTATTGTTCGGGATCGTCATGGAGGGCGAGCCAGTCCTTTTGCTGGGTCTTGCTGGCGAGCGTGAGGCACCGCACCGTGCGGGCGTCGATCTTGTCCGCCGCATAGAGGGCGCGGATGCGGGGCTGGAGATTGCCGAGGGCGAGGATGCGCCGGACATAGAGATCGGTCAGGCCGAAGGTCCGGCCGATGTCCTCGATGGTGCGGCCCTGTTTGACGAGGCGGGTGAAGGTTTCCCATTGGGTGACGGCGTCGGGATCGAGCCGGGCGAGGTTCTCGATCAGGGAGGCTTCCAGCGCCGCCGCGTCGTCGCCCGGCTCCATGATGGCGCACGGCAGCGGATCGACCTCGCCGCTCTCTTCGAGAAGGGTGCGAGAGGCGAAATAGCGGCGGCGACCGGCGACGATCTCGAAGGTTTCGTCTTCGCCGGACGGGCGCACCAGCAGGGGGACGAGGACGCCGCGCGCCCGGATGGAGGGCAGGATGTCGGACACGTCCGGGGCGGTCTTGCCGTGGCGCATGTTCAGCGTGGAGACGCTGAGCTTGCCAAGGTCGATGTTTGCGAGTTGCATGGTGGTCTACTCCTTGGAGTGGACCGGCCCCGTCCGTTCGATCGTTCCTGCGGAAGACGGGCGGGGCCGGGATTTGCGCGGAAAGAGCCGCGCGCTCATCCGCCGCCGGGATCGGCGGTCGGAATCTCGGGGTCTCGATCTTCGGGGCCTCCATCATCAGGGGTGGGGCCGCCCTCGCGGGTCGCCCGGTGCAACAGGCGCTCGGCCCACAGGATCGACCCGGCGCGCCGCGACCATGCGGCCCAGACCGAGAGGGAAAAGGGGGTCTCGAACAACAGGTCGCGTTCGATGCCGAGGCCGAACGGCAGGCGGACGCCCGCCAGTTCGGACAGGCTGAACGATCCGAGTTCGGGTTGGCCGAACCCGAGGTCCGCCAGCCCGAAGAGGGTGTCGCCGTCCGCGTCCAGTTCGGTGGCGAGCCATGTGGCCCCGCCCGCCGGGTTGAAGAATTTCACGACCGGCTTGGGGTCGGGTTCGGCCCGCCCTTCGCACTGAGCGTCGCGGTGGGCGTCGGCGTTGGCGCGCAGGGCGGCGCGCAGTTCGGGGGTCAGGAGGATGCAGTTCGGGGGTCAGGAGGATCATGCGGCGATCCTCGCCGCTTCCCCGACGCGCGCGGCTTCGGCGTCTGGATCGGGCGCGAAGGCCATGAGGAAATCGGCGGCCTTGGAGGCTTGGCTGGCGGCGCGGAAGATGGCGCGATTGTCGGCGCGCAGGACGGCGAGCCAGTTCGCCAGATAGTCGGCATGGCGGACGGTCGGAACGATGCCGAGGGCGGCGCACAGGAAGGCCGCGCCCATTTCCGCCGCCAGTTCCTCGCGGGCGTAGGCGTCCGATCCGAACCCGCCCGAGAGGTCGCGGTGGAGCCGGGTCGGATGGCCGGTCCAGTGGGTCAGTTCGTGCAGCGCCGTGCGGTAATAGTTGATCTGATCATGAAAGGCCGGTTGCGGCGGGACTTGGACGTAGTCGGGACCGGGGGCGTAGAAGGCCCGGTCGCCGCCGATGCGGAAGTCCGCGCCGGTCGCCTTGATCAGCGCCTCGGCGGCGGGGACGGCGCGGCGTTCAGGCAGGGGCGATGGTTCGGGAGCGAGCCGGCCGAAACCCTCGCATTGGGCGAGGTTGAAGACGGTGAAGCGCTTGAGGAAGGGCACGACGCGGGCGTCCTCGCCACGCTCGCGGGCGCGCTCCTTCTCGGCTTCAGGGGTGAAGCGGTCGGCGTAGACGACGGTGGTTCCGCGCTCGCCCTTGCGGACGGCGCCGCCCGCGGCGAGCGCCTGTTTGAAGGTGAGCCAGTCCTGCGAGGGGTAGCCGTGGGCGATGACCGCGCCCCACAACAGCAGGATGTTGACGCCCGAATAGCGTCGCCCGGTGGCGGCGTTCCTTGGCAGGCCGGGGGCGGCCCCGCCGGGTCGGCCCCAGGGCTGGACCCATGGAAAGACGCCCGCCTCGAGCTGGGCGACGATCCTGGCCGTCACCTCGTCATAGAGGCTGGCCTTGGGGGCGTCGTCGCGCGCCGGGGCGGCGGGCGAAGCCCGCCCCCTCCCCTCTCCACGGACGCGGCGGTCGGAAGTCTGTCGCATACGGTTCCTCCATTCCCGCCCCAAAACCCCACGGCCTCTCCCCGAAGCGGGGGGTGGGCGGCGACTGCGACCCGCCGGGCGCGCCTGCGAGGCGGGCGCCACCCGAAGGGCCGCAACGCAGTGGAGGAGCCGGCCGCAGGCCGGCTTGGCGGACGCCGGGGCGCGTCCAGAAGGGAGCGCCGGCCACAACCCGCGCACGGGAGAGGCCAAACCGAAAAGAGCCGCCGCGCGACGCGCGGCGACCGAGACGGGGGGCGCAGCCCCCCGCTGGAAGGGGTGGCGCGAGACCGCCCGCGGGCTCGCGCTCAGGGGAAGGCCTTCCCCTTATAAATCATCGAGAAGACTCAGATCATGACGAGCGGGCCGGTTCGTGTCGGCAACGCGGCTTGCTCCGGCCTATCTAGAAAAGCCGTCTTGGAGGCGTGGAGTCGTAAGACCAATTCGCGCTTGTGGGATGTTTTTTCTGAACCCTTGACCGTTGGCGGTCTGCGGGGTCAGCGTCGTCTCCAACCTGTCACCGGAGCTTGCGCCGTGCTGCCGCAAGAAGGTTCGTCGAACCCGCCGTCACCCCTGACGGACCTGCATTCGCGGTTCCGAGCGCCTCTCCATGCCTTCTTCCTGCGCCGTCTGAACGATCCGGCCGCCGCCGAAGATTTGACCCAGGACGCCTTCGTCAAGCTGTTGGCCGCCGCCGAGCGCGACAAGGTCGATGATCCCGGCGCGCTGCTGTTCACGATCGCCGGGGGCCTTCTCAACGATCGCTATCGCATGTCGCGGAGACGGCGCGACGCCTTGCTGGCCAATGTCGATACAGGCCCGGTCAGCCCCGTCACGCTGGAGTTCGTCGAGACCGGCGATCCCGAGCGGCTGGTGCTGGCCCGCGAACGCATCGCGGCGGTGACGCGCGCGCTGGACGAACTGGGCGAGCGCACCCGAACCATCTATGTCCTGTTCCGGCTGGAAAACATGAAGCAGCGCGACATCGCCGCCCTGTTCGGGGTCAGCAAGAGCACCGTCGAGAAAGAGATCGTGAAGGCCGGCCTGCACCTCAACAAACGTTTGCGGGCGCTGACGCGATGAGCACGCCCCTCCCCGACGATCGGCTGAGAGAGGCGATGACCTGGCGGGCGCGCCTCAAGGACGCCGGCCTCGAAAGCAGCGCGGCGTTCGAAGCCTGGATCGCAGCTGATCCGGCCCATGCAGCAGCCTGGGCGGACACGGAAGACGTGTGGGCCTTTCTGGATGACAGCGCCGTCTCGCATTCGCCGGACCTGATGACGATCCGGCGCAAGGCGCTGGCGGCGGCAGAGCGCCAGGGGCGCCGTCGGCCGGTGGATCGCCGACGCTGGTTGCAGCCGCTCGCGGCGGGCTTTCTGATCGCCGTGCTGCTGGGCGCCAGCGGCGGCGGAGTGATCTGGCTGGCTCAGCGACCGGATGTCTATCGTACGACCCTCGGCGAGCGACGGGTGATCCCGCTTCCTGACGGGTCGAAGGTGTCGCTGGATTCGAACAGCGAGGTTCGAGTGCGCTATGCGGGCGAGGCCCGCAAGCTGACCCTCGTCCGCGGCCAGGCACGGTTCGACGTGGCGCGGGATGTCCGGCGACCATTCTCCGTAGCGGCGGCCGGCCGGACCGTGGTCGCGGTCGGCACGGCGTTCAACGTCGATATGCTGGGCCGGACGGTTCGGGTGACATTGCTTCACGGCCAGGTCGTGATCCTGAACGACGACGATGAACCGCCGGTCAGGACCGCGTTGAGCGCGCCATCCCGAGGCGTTCGGCTCAATCCGGGCGAGGCGTTCACGGCCGCGCCGGCCGCGTCGCCGGTCGTCACGGCCGCCAGCGTGGAACGGGTTACGGCCTGGGAGACGGGGCAGCTCATGTTCGACAATGAGCCGCTGGGGAGCGTGGCCGAGCGCATCAGCCGCTACGCCGCCCATCCGGTGCGGGTCGCGCCCCAGGTCGCGGGCTTGCGTATCAGCGGCGTGTTCGACACGGGCGACGTGGCGGGCTTCGTCCAGACGATGGGGGTCTATCTGCCGGTGCGCGCGGTGCCTGATGCGGATGGCGGCGTCACGCTTCAGCCCGACCGCTGACCGCGACGATTTCATTACGACTCGCCCGTCCCCGGACGGCTTGAACTTCTGGAAGCCATTTAGGGGCCAGCCAGGGGGATAGGATGACCATCAGGATTACGCGCAACATCCGGGCCGGTGCTTCGGCGCTGGCGATCGCGCTTGGCCTCGCCGCGGCCGCGCAGGCGCAGGACCGAACCTACAGCATTCCGGCCGAGCCGTTGGCGAGCAGCCTTCGCCAGTTCGCCCGCGTTTCCGGCGAACAGATCGTTTTCACCGACGCCCTTGTGCGAGGCAAGACCGCCCCTGCGCTGCAAGGCGCGTTCTCCTCCGATGTAGCCCTGGCCCGCCTTCTCGCCGGCACGGGTCTGGTCGCCCGCCGTTCGGAGAACGGCACCCTCATGATCATGAGGGCCGACGGCCCCCAGGACCTGGCCGCCGATCAGGGCGGCAGCGGGGTCGCTCGCGTTGAGGATATCGTCGTCACGGGTAGCCGGATCAGGGGAGCGCCGCCGTCCGCGCCGGTCATCACCGTCACAAACGAGGACATGAAGAACGCCGGTCAATCTGACCTCGGTGAAGCAATTCGGAGCCTGACGCAAAATTACAATGGCGGCCAGAACCCCGGCGTTGCTGCATCGCAAGGCGGGAACCCTTTCAATGCCGATCTGACCGGAGCATCATTCCTGAACTTGCGTGGGATGGGCGCGGACGCGACCCTCACTCTGCTCAACGGTAACAGGCTGAGCTACAACGGCGTGAATGCCGCCGCCGACATCAGCGCAATCCCCGCCGCCGCCGTCAGCCGCATCGAAATTCTTACTGATGGGGCCTCCGCTCTGTATGGCTCGGATGCGGTGGCGGGCGTCGCAAACGTCATCCTACGGCGCGACTACGACGGAGTAACCGCAAGCGCGCGCTATGGGGACACGACTGACGGCGGCGGCGCCCAGCATCAGTATAATGTCGTGGGAGGACGGACCTGGACGGGAGGCGGCGTATTGGCCGCCTACGACTATTTCAAATCCGAGCCGATCTTCGCTGCTCAACGCGCCTACACGGAAGCCATGCCGCCTGAGAGCGTGCTTTATGCCGAGAATATGCGCCACAGCGCGATCCTGAGTCTTACCCAGCAGTTGACCTCGGCGATCAAGACGTCGCTCGACGTCACTTACAAGAACGGCCACAAACTCAGCCAGAACGCCTTCAGCGTCACCACGCCTTTGCTGCTGAACGGCTATGTCACCTCGACCGATGTCGAGGCACTGACCATCGCGCCCAGAGTCGAACTTCAACTGCCGGGCGATTGGACGTCCTTCGTAGCGGCGACCTATGGGTTCGACAACGCCGCCATCACCGGAACGAACTATTACGCGCCTTCCACGCCGACAGTATCGACCACTGACTACGACAACCGATCGCGTTCTCTTGAAGTCGGCGGCGAAGGTCCCTTAGCGACGGTGCCCGGTGGTCGATCCCGCCTTGCCCTGGGCGCGGGCTACAGGACCACGGGGCTCGATGCACTAACTCAATCCAACAGCGCCATCATACAAGCGTTTGATGATGGACTGGATAACTACTTCGCCTACGGTGAGGTTTTCGTTCCGCTCGTTTCGCCAGAAATGAAGCTTCCATTTGCAGACAACCTCTCCATCACGGGCGCGCTTCGCTACGAAAACTACACTGCCATCGAAGATGTCGTTACTCCGAAAGTCGGGATAAGCTACCGCCTGTCGGACATTCGATTGAAGGCGTCATGGGGACGATCGTTCCATGCGCCGACTTTCTATCAACTCTACTCAAATCAGACGACGCTTCTGCGCGCCGTATCTGGATATGGTTCCACCTTCCCTACCGGCGCGACCTACATTTCCGTTTCCGGAGGGAATTCGGATCTCAAGCCTGAGAGGTCGGAAAACCTTACGCTCACAGCCGAGTATTCCCCGCCTTTTCTTGACGGCTTGGATGTGTCCTTGAGTGTCTTCAGCGTCGACTACAAAGACAGGATCACCGCGCCGCTGACATCATACACCGGCGTTCTCACCAATCCGCTTTACGCCGACATCACGATCTTCAGTCCAACGGTGACACAAATCGGGAGCTATGTGTCAAACAGCGCCTTCGGCCTTCAAAGCTTGATCAACGCCGCTTACGACCCAGCCAAGGTTGTTGCGATCGTCGACAACCGCAACCGAAACGTGGCGCGCGAGAACTATCGCGGCGTGGATGCTTCGGTCAGATATCGCTTCCTCGCGGAGGAAGATCGCAGCCTGACATTGTCCGGTTCAGCAAGTTACCTGGAATCCGAACAGGAGTTGAAGGAGGGTCTTTCAACGGTTGGACTGGCAGGAAACGTCTTTCGTTCTCCGCATCTGCGTGCTCGTTCGGGGGCCGTGCTCCAACAGGGAAATCTTACCTTGGCGGCCTATGCGAGCTATATAGGCGGAACGACAGACAGGCGGCGCTCAACCCAGCTTCACGTGAGTTCCGTCACGACCCTGGACCTCACCGGACACCTGAAAATACGCGATGATGTCGATTTCAGCTTCAGCGCGCTGAACGTCTTCAACGCAAGACCTGAAAACGTCTACACCTCTTCCGTCTTGTCCGCGCCTTACGACACAACGAACTACTCGGCCATCGGCCGTTTTCTTGGCGTGTCCATCACCAAATCATGGTGATGAAGCTAGGGGTTGTTGCAGCGGCCGGCCTATTGACCGCTGCAACAGCCTGCCTTGCTTCCACGGCCTCTGGAAAGGCCTGGGAAGCACCGGCAGGCATGCCGTCGCCGCCTTACGTCCATCGCGGACGCGCCTGGACCTTGAACGACATCATCACGACCCCTGAGATCGCCGGTCTCGTACTTTCATCAGACGGCAAGACGGCTGTTTATGTCGCACGCCAAGCCGACATGGCCTCCGACCGAAAAATCTCGACGTTGCATCAGGTCGATCTCGACTCTCGGATTGATCGCATACTGTTGCGGGCCGATTGGATCGAGGATGTAAAATCCATTCCGGCGTCCGACGCCTGGAGCGTGCTGGCCGATCGGGGCCACGGTGTCCAACTCTATCGCATCGATCCGGGTGGACAGATCACGCCGTTGGTTCAAGCACCGGTCACGCTCCCGTTCGGTCAAGTCGACGGCGCGTTCGCCTCCAATGCCTCCGACGCCCCGCGTCGGGTCGGCATCCTCGGTTATGCATGGTCGCCGAGCGGGCAAAGCCTGTGGTATGCGCGCGTCCGCGCCGCGCCTGACGACCGAAAGCCTTTGATCGATGATGCCGCTTGGCTTGCGGGTTGGCGGCGGCGTTGGGTCGTGCCGGCCTTCATCGAGTATCGACTGGTGACGGAGGGCCGAGATATTCTGATAGCCGAGCGTCCGGCTCTCGATCGTATCGCCCTCTACTATGCCGGCAACGTCACATGGAATGGCGAAGCGCCCTCCTATGTCACGGAGGAGCAAGATGGAACGGGCGGGCCGCACTACGCCGCCTACGCCTGGAATGGTGAAACAGGGAGAACAAGCCGCCTAGCGGAAGCGCCGACCCATCCCTTTGGCCAACCTGCGCTCGGCCCCAGTGGAGGACGGCTTAAAACTTCGGGCTTCGGCCCCGAACGCCGACTTGAGGAAGTCGCGGTTGACGGAACGGTTAAGACCTTTGGACCCGTCGATTTCGTTCTCGACGATCCCCCTGCGTCGGGCCATTGGGCGTCTTTGAACGGTGGTCGAGCCATAGTCGGCGTGCGAGACATCAGCCATCCCCGCTACGGATTGCTTGTGCTGGAAGCCGATACTGGCGGACGACAGATTCAGATATCCGGCAGCCTGACCCATTGCGATTTTAACGAGACGGCGACGGCAGGCGTGTGCGTCCACGAAGGCATGACGACGCCGCCGGAATTGGTGAGCATAGATCCGGTCACGGCGTCAGCGACGTCGATAATGCCGCTGGCGTCGAAGCAGTCGGAAATCGAGCCCTTAACCGTCGAACCCCGTGTCTGGACCAATCGACTGGGCTATTTCAGCACGGGATTTGTCGTTTACCCGCGAACCTATGAGCCGGGTCGACGATACCCTGCCGTCATTGTCACGCACGGCAGCGATGCGGATGAGAGGTTCGTGGATCAAGGCTTCCAATGGGATTATCCGATCCAGGCGTTGGCCGAGCGCGGGTATGTGGTTCTGGCCATGAATGACCCGACCGCCGGTCAAAGCGCCGACTTAAGAGCCGCCTATGACGGTTGGGCCGGTCGAAGAGAGACGGACCCCAAGGTCGTCCAGGATTTGGTGTGGCGCAATGGAGTGTTCAGTTTCGAGGACGCTATAGAAGAAATGGCTCAGGCGGGCGTCGTCGATTCTAGTCGCGTGGGAATTGCCGGTTACAGTCGCGGTTCGCAGATGGTGAATGTCGCGATGACGCAGTCCAAGTTGTTTAAGGCTGCATCTAGTGGAGACGGCGGGTATCTGGAACCGGGAAGCTATTACACCATACCATCAAATCCTGTTGCCTATAACCGAGTTTACGGTGGATCGCCTTTCGATACACGGGCACTCGAGAATTATCTTCGCCTTTCGCCAACATTCCGTGCCGCAGAATCTACTGGGGCCGTCTTGCAGCAGGTTGCCGAACCACGTGCTGGAGCCATCCAACTCCACGCAGCACTCCGAGAAGCTGGTGTCCCCGCACAGATCACCTTGTATCCGGGAGAAAGCTTGGCTGCCGACGAAACCCACCTCTTCCACATTCCGTCAAACCGGCTGGCGGCGATGCAGGAGAACATCGACTGGTTCGACTTCTGGCTGCTCGGCAAGGAAGACACGTCGCCGGAGAAACGGCCTCAATATGAGCGGTGGCGACGCATGAAGGGCGCGTTTGAAGCTGATAGGCTTCAGCGACAAGCGCGCCCTTGACGGTTGACCGCGGCGCGATGCACGCGGGGAGAGGGCCGATCGGAGTAGCGCGTCGAACGAGCGACGATTTTCCGCTAGGCGGAGGCCGAAAATAGTCAAGGTGCGGCCGTCTCGTCGCATAATGGCGGGTTAAGGGCCGGTTTCGGCGGCGTCGCCGGAAATTCGCTCTGGCCGCCCCGCCCAGCTCTTTCCGAAACGGCGTCGTCCATGAGAGATTTGACCTCTCAACCCAAGGAATGCGCGTGGAACAGGAGACGGGCGCGGAGAATCGTGACGCGCCGCGACGGGACGCCGCCGCGGCCCACCGGGAACGTGCGCGCTGGATCTCACAGAACATCCTGCCGCACGAAGCCGAACTGCGTCGCGCCCTGCAACGACGCGCGCCCGTCGGCTTCGAGGCCGACGACATCGTTCAGGAGATTTACGCCCGACTGGCGGCGCTCGCTTGCATCGACCACATCCACAACCCGCGCAGCTATATGTTCCGCATGGCGTCCGGCGTGATGACCGACTACATCCGCCGCCAGACGGTCGTGCCGATGCATGGGGTGGACGACCTGGACGCGGCCGGGGCCGCGTCGGTCGATCCTTCGCCGGAGACGGTGGTGCTGCACCGAGACGAAGTGAAGCGTCTGGCGCGTGTCTTCGCCCAACTGCCGCCTCGCGTCGCCGAGGTTTTCCGGCTTCGAAGGCTCGAAGGCCTGAGCCAGAGGGAGGTCTCCCACCGGCTTGGCCTTTCGGAGAGCACCATCGAGAAACGCATGGCGCGCGGGGTCTATTTGATCGCCCAGTCCTGGGAGGATGGCGGAAACACGCCGGCTCGCTCGACTAAGACGCGAAACCTGAATCCGAGACGTGATGACCCTGCCCGAGACCGCTGACGCCATCAACCGGACCGCCGCCGACTGGGCGGCGCGCGCGGATCGGGGTCTGACCGACGCCGAGGCCGCCGAACTGGCCGCCTGGCTGGAGGGCGATTCCCGGCGCGCCGGAGCCTACATGCGGATGACCGCCGTCCTGGTCGGCACGGAGACCGAGGACTCAAACGCGACGGGCGCGGCCTGGGCGCGCCGGACGCCGGCGAGCGGCCTGACCCGGCGCCAGTGGTTGGTCGGCGGGGGCGCCATCGCCGCCTCTGTCGTCGGGGCGGGGGTCTGGTTCGGGCTGGATCGCCAGGGTCGCTATGTGACCCGCAAGGGCGAGAAGCGCGTCGTCGCCCTGGAGGACGGATCCATCGTCACCCTCAATACCGCCACGCGCCTGGAGGTTCGTTACTCCGAGACTCAGCGCCTCATCCGCCTGGCGGACGGCGAAGCGCTGTTCGACGTGGCCAAGGACGCGGCGCGCCCCTTCATCGTTCGGACAGGCGGCGTCGATGTTCGCGCGGTCGGCACCAGTTTCACCGTCACCGGCGGCGCGGGCCGGCCGGTCAAGGTGCTGGTGCGCGAGGGCGTGGTCGAGATGGTCCGACCCAAGGCGCCGACGCAGCTGCCGATGCGGCTGGCGGCCAATACCCGCGCCGTGGTCGCCGACGCCGCCTCCCCAGCCGTGATCGCCAAAGTCGAGCCAACCGAGGTGAACCGCGAACTGGCCTGGCGCGAAGGCCGGCTGGTCTTCGCCGGCGAGAGCCTGTCGGCGGCGGCGGCCCAGTTCGTCCGCTACAGCGACACCCGCATCGTCGTTTCCGATCCCGTCCTGGCCGGCAGCGGCGTGGCGGGCGTGTTCGACGCCAACGATCCCGTCGGCTTCGCCCAGGCGGTGGCGGGCAGCCTGGAGGCGCGCGCCGAGGTGCGCGAGGGCCAGGTTCTGGTCACGCGCTGATGAGGGCCGGTCGGATTTTTCGCCGGCGGTTGGCGGGAATCCCCAGGTCGCTCGACTTCCTCAATGAACGGCCCACGGGGGGACCGTTATGGGGAACTCACATGACCTTCACGACGCGCAAGGCGCTGCTGGGATGCGGCGCGGCCATAATGGCGCTCGGCCTCGCCACCCAGGCCCTGGCCCAGCAGCGCACCTTCGACATCCCGGCCCAGGATGCGGCGACGGCGATCGGCCAGTACGGCCTCCAGGCCGGCGTCCAGATCACGGCGCCGACCGACCAACTGCGCGGCGTCAAGACGCGCCCGCTGCAAGGGGCGATGGACGCCCGCCAGGCCCTGTCGCGACTGCTGCAAGGGACGGGGCTGGAGATCGCCTCAGACAACGGATCGGTGATCGTCCTGCGCAGGGCCGCCGGCCCCCAGGGCCAAGCCGCCCTCACCGGCGGCGCAACCCAGGTTGAGGAAGTCGTGGTCACGGGGACGCGGATTCGGGGCGGCGAAGTCGCCTCTCCCCGGATTACGATCAGCGAGAAACAGTTTAACGAGGAGGGCTTTACCGACCTCGGCGAGGTGATCCGCAGCATTCCTCAGAACTTTCGAGGCGGGCAGAACCCCGGCGTCATCGGCGCGCTGGCCGGCGGCTTGAACGCGGACTATACCGGCGCTTCCTCATTGAACCTTCGGGGTTTGGGCGCCGACGCCAGCCTGACCCTGCTGAATGGCCGCCGCTTGGCCTATAACGGCACCGGGCAAGCGATCGACATCAGCTTCATTCCCATCGCCGCAGTCGCACGCCTGGATATCGTGCCAGACGGTGCGTCAGCCATCTATGGTTCGGACGCCGTCGGCGGTGTGGCGAACGTGGTTCTGAAACGTGATTTCCAGGGCCTGACCATCGACGCCCTCTACGGCGAAGCCACCCAAGGCGGGCTAGTGCGTCACGATTACAGCGCAACCGGCGGCACGACCTGGGGCTCTGGCGGCGTGATGGCCACATACTATAACTCTGATCGATCGGGCATTTTTGCCGATCAACGCCATGTCACCCAATCGCAATACGATCCAAATCTCATCTATAATCCAAGCGAAACGCAAAGCGCCCTGATCAGCCTCCATCAGGCGCTGCCGATGGGATTCGAATTCAAGCTCGACGCCGCCAAAACCGACCGCGATTTGAAGACGGTGTTTACGAGTTCATCGACCGGTTCGCCCTACTACCGCGAGGCTCGCAAAGATGAGGCGACCTTGATCGCCCCCAGTCTGTCCGTGGCCCTGCCGCAGGATTGGTTGGCCACACTGGGCGCGACCTGGAGCGAAAATCACTACCGATACGAACAGACGCCTTATGTGCTCGGCGTCGCAGGGACGGCTGTTACCGGCAGGTACTTTAACGACAGCCGGACCTGGGATCTGGGCGCGGAAGGCCCCTTGCTCAAACTGGGTCAGTATAATCTGCGCCTCGCTGTCGGCGGGGGACAACGGACTGACGAATTCAACACCGACACCATCCATGGGCGGCAAGGCAGCCGCTTCGCCTATGCCGAATTCTCCCTCCCCGTCGTCGGCGCTGAGAACAGCCGACCCGGCCTGCGGCGACTGGCCTTTACCGCAGCCGGAAGGTTCGAGGACTATGATACCTATGGCGATGTGACGACGCCCAGGCTGGGCGTCCTTTACGACCCCAGCGCCGACTTCACACTGAAGGCGACCTGGGGACGATCGTTCAAGATGGGTACGCTCGTTCAGCAGAATCTCGACAAATACACCTACCTCTACACGGCCGCTCAACTGGGCTGCACCACCTGCGCCAGCGGCTCGCTGGTTCTCGCGTCCCGCAACGGAAGTGCGGAACCTCTGGAGCCGGAGCGGGCGCGCACCTGGACGGCGTCGGTGGGTTATCATCCCGCCGCCTTGCCCGGTCTGACGGTGGACCTCAGCTATTTCGACATCGATTACGCTGATCGGATCGCTGTTCCGATTCCGGTCATATCCAGAGCCTTGTCGGACACGACCTACGCGCCTTACGTGACCTGGAATCCTACGGCGGCTCAAACTGCCGACAAGCTGGCCTACGGCGTATTCGTGAACCGCGCCGGTGTCGCCTACGACGGTGCCAGGCGATTTCGCGCCGTCTGACACCCTCCAACCTGAATAGCAGGAAGATGGCCCGCGTCCGCTCGGGCAGGTCGCTCAGAGCAGCCTCGATCCGGTCGATCGCCTCCTTGCCGGCCAGGAAGCGTTCGGGGTCGAGCGTCTCGACGCCGATGTCCTCCGTGACGGCCAAGCCCCGGTTGTAGGTAGCCCGAACCTTGGCCCGCCGCCCGCGGTCCGCCAAAAGGTTGGCGGCGACGCGAAACATGTAGGCTTCGGGATCCTTCGTCCCCACCATCTCCGAAGCCGTCAGCCGCGCGAACACTTCCTGCGTCAAATCCTCGGCCTCGGCATGGTCGCGCACGCGGCGCAGGAAAAAGGCCATCAGGCCCGGACGAAGCCGTCGACTGATCTCCGAAAGGTCATGTCCGGCGGGCGCGCCCATAATGATCCCCGAGTGGTGGCGGCCGCCAGCCGCACAGGAATCCTACATGACGCACGAGGAAGCGAAACCTACAGCCGTTGCCACGCCGTCCTCGGAAAATTCGGCACGCGCTTCGTCATGGGCGTGGGCCCGCACCATGGCGAGCCCTGTTTCCGTCAGTCTTCTGACAGGCCCCCGAGCGCGATCCTATTCTCCCCTTTCCGCACATCGCGCGCCGATATCGGTATGGACCACCCTTCAAGCTCAGGGCAGAGTTTGCGTTCTGCGACGCTCTGCCTCCGTGGGCGCTACGCCAGTTTCTGCAAGGAAGGCGTCGAAGCGCGCCCACATGTCGCGGATGTTGGCGGGCGACGAGGGGCCGTGACCCTCGCCCCAGTATCGGACATACCGTGCGTCCTTTCCGGCGCGCAGAAGAGCCCCGTACATTTCATCAAACTGATACATGGGGAAACTGTCCATGTCGGAATGGATCAGCATGACAGGGGTTGTGATCCGGGGCGCCAGGAAGACCGGGCTATTGTTCAGATAGACCATTGGGTCGTCGAACGCTGTCCGCCCCATGGAGAAGTCACCCCCCACCGGAGCGTCATAGGCGGACGCATTATTGAAGTATTTCCCATAGGTCGTAGAGTATATGCCGTTCGATCCGAAATAGTGGCTAAACAGATCCGCCCAACTGTTCATGGCAGTGATCGCTTTGAACCGATGCAGGTGGGCTGCGGTGAACAGGGATGAGACGCCCCCTTGGCTGTAACCCACGAGCGCCAGTCGGTTCGGATCGGCCAAGCCTTCGGCGACGATGGCGGACACGCCCGCATCGACCAAGGCGGGCATGCCGTCGATGGGGCCGGCCTCGGTTTTCAGACGTCCGCGCGGCGTGCTGAGCTTTGCGTAGGCGTAACCCCGCCCAGCCCAAAGATACGGCGACCATAGCACGGTATAAGGCGGAATCTTTATACCGCCGCCATCACACCGTGGGCGCGTCGCTGGATAGACTTCGACGATAAGGGGTGGCGGCGGGTCGCCAGCCTTGAAGCCCGGCGGCATGAGGACGCAGCTCTCGACGGTCATGGTCGTCGCATTTCCGTCCGCGCCCTCTACCGCATAGGAGACCGTGCGCCAGTCTCCCAGCGACACATCTTTTAAAGCCGTATTGATGCGCGCGATCTCTTTCACGGGTTCGGCGCCGGCGTCAGCTTTCGTGGCAAAGAGAACAGACGCGGCCCCCTCTTCGGCTCGAAACGCCACCGCGTTGGCCGCCAGGGACCCGGCCAGAGGGACGGCGTCGGCCGAGGGGGCATCGATCACGCGAAACTGACCTTCATGCCCCTGACGCATATCGACGAGAACGATTTGTGCCGCAGAGACGCCGTCCTTGACGCTGAAGACCGCTTCGTCACCGAAGTCAGGGCGGAAGACGCTGTCGTGGGTGGTGAAGGTGCCGGAAACGCCAAAGCGGTAAACGCCCGGCAGGTCGGGGCTAAGCTTTTTTCGGGTTCCGTCCTTGAACAGGCGATAGACGCCGTCATCGGCCACGACCGTGATTGTGTCGAAACCGGCGTGGGGCGGCACGCGCGAGACATTCGGGAGCCCTGTAGTTAGATTGGTCGAGGTGCCGTCTGCCGACAGAGCATACCAGTCGGCTCTCAAGTTATTGGTGGCGGGGAAGTCGGCCGGGGTGAACCGTGGGGCTTGATCCTGCCCATCCGGAATCCGACGAGCGAAGACGGCCAACCGATCACCCAGGAACGCGACCCTTTCCGGCCTCGACAACCATCCGCGTTCGCGTTCGGAGACCAAATCCAGCCCTGTATGATTGTAGGTCGTCTGAGCGCCGCTCTTTACGTCTATGACGACGAACCAGCCCTCACGCGGGTTTTGCCCCTTGCGCCAGGCGTAGACGGCCAAGCGTCGTCCGTCCGACGACCACGTCGTGGTGTAGGGAAAGACTTCGAGGTCCGGCGCCAGATTCCGTTTGTCACCTGAGGCGATGTCGAACACCTCCAGACGATAGCGCCTCGGATCGTCCAGCATCAGGCTGTTTGGATCCGTCGGTCCTGGCTGGGACATGGCCAAGGCAGCAAGGAAGCGATGGTCAGGCGAGACACGCAGGTCGGCGTAGAGCCCCTCTGCCATCACCGTGGTGCGACCGCTCTGAACGTCGGCCCGCATCAGGCGTCCGGCTTCGATATGGTCGGTGGCGTCCGCCGCAGGCGCCCGAACCTCGTTGGCCGTGACGACATCGCCGCGCCAGGCGTCGCGCCAGGCCTGGCTCAGCACCCGGCCCGTTTCGGCCCGCACGCTCGTCAGCTCCGACCGTTGTCCTTCCGGTAAGGCGGCGAAGATCATCTCCCGATCCGACGCCCAGACCGGATTGTGCGCTCCGTCCCGGCTGAAGGCGGGCGTCTGGGGGAAGTGAACGAACCTGTGTTCGGCCATGTCATAGGCGCCGAGAGTCAAGTCGCCGAGACGGTACTGCATAACCGCCAAATAGCGACCCGAGGCCGAGAACTCCTGGATATAGGAGTATGGAGTCGGATCCAGCCCCGGCAGCAAACGCGGTGCACCGCCATCTCTCAGGTCATAGAGCCAGAGTTGATGGCCGGTCTTTGCAAACGCATAAGTGCGGAAACTGTAGTCGTCGGACTGGTCGTAGGGACGAAGCCGTTCGTACACCAGCCAACGGCCTGACGGACCAACGGCGGCCGCGCCCAGACCCTCCAGGTGCATCATGTCGTCGATGGAAAGAGGATGGCGGGTCGATGCTGCCCCACTTGGAGCAGATGCCGCCGTCTCCGCGGTCGCGACCGGAGGAACGAGCAGCAGAACGGACAGCGTCGTCGCCAGACGACGCAGCAGGAGGCTGGACATGATGATTTCCTAGATGAGGCCGAGGTTGGGGACGGCCGAAACCGCCCCGAGGAACTCAGAAGGTTTTGCGAAGCTCGACGGCGAACAGCCGCCCCAACGGTGTCGCATTCGTCGGGTCGAGGCCGGGAAGGCGGTATCCCGCATCCGCGGGGACGGCCGGAGGCTTTTCGTTCAAGGCGTTCGTGACAGAGAGATTGACGGCCACGCCCCTAAGCCACACGGGCGATGCGTCGGGAATTCGGTAGGACAAGGACAAGTCCGCCGTCGTCCAGGAATCAATCTTTGCTGAATCAGCGGCGTCAGTGACGCGATAGGCGTCGATGTAATTGACGAAGAGGTTGGCGCTCAAACCACCCTTTCGCCAACCAAGATTTCCTCGCAACTGAAGGTCCACAGGATTGTAGAGGGTGTTCAGCGTGCTGACCTTGGCGGTCGTCGAGGCGGCCTGCTGATCAAATTTCAGGATGTAGTTCAGGTTCAAGCCGACCGTTACCTCGCCGATCGCGAATTCTCTCGAATATTTCGAACTTATGTCGAGCCCGCTTGTCGCTACCGAGGCCAGGTTTCTGACAACCAAAGCGGTGTTGACGATCCCTATGTTTGATAGAGAACTTGCCCCGAAGTAGTAACTGACCGGCTGGTGGACCGCGCTCATCGCCGACGCGATTTGATCAGTGGTCGGGTTGAATATGAAGACGCCTGTTGGAAATAGATCGGGGTTTGTGTAGGCCAGATTTGCGGCTGCAATGTAATGAATATTTCCAGGTATTGGCGTCCGTCCAAGGCGATTTCGGAAGTCGATTGCATAATAGGTGATGCTCGTTTTCCAGAAACTTGCTTCACTCCTACGTTCGTAATCGGTCCCGATCGTCAAAGTGGAAGAGGTTTCGGGCTTTAGATTGGGGTCTGTCCCTCCAATTGCCAGGGAATTCACCGAAGCCAATGCGGGCAGCGGCGTTTGTCCCAAGGCGCGCATGATCCCGGCGTAACCACTGACCGAGGCGGCCGCCCCTTGGTCGAATGCACGGCCAAGAGCAGGAGGGGCGAAGGAGGTACCGTAGGATCCTCGCAGCTTTACACCGTCTATCGGAGACCAAAGAACGCCGACTTTGGCATTAGTGCTTGAGCCGAAGTCCGAGTAGTCCTCGCGTCGGCTGGCGATATTCAGGTCCAGGCGCTTGACGCCAGGAAGTGCATTTTGGGGACCGACGAGAGGAATAAGCAATTCGCCGAAGATGGCCGATACCTCGCGCGCGCCATCTGCAAAGATCGAAGGGGCTTTTCCAGACGACCCAGACTGAGCGAAGAAATCCTCTCTTCTAAAATGCGTCCCGATGGCGGCCTTCGCCATGCCACCGAACACACCGATAAGATCTCCTGAGGCCTGCATATCGAAGGATAGCAGCTTGGAAGACATGTCGTAGAGAATGGGAGTGGGCGAAGCTGTCGTGAAATACCTATAGTCCGATCGATAATCGACAGCGCTGTAGCTCGTGTCGAACTTCACATTCCAGGACGAAGTCAGATCATAGGTCAGGCCGAGGTTGGTCGATAGCGTTTTTGAGTCTGCAGCGTTGGTTTGCCGGTAGGCCGTCGAATTGCTGGATTGATAATATTGCCGATCGCTTTTCCGATCGGAATAGAGGCCGGAGAAGCCGATCCTTAGTCGCGGCGTAAGGGATTGATTGGCGACGATAACACCACTCTGGCGATGTTGCGAAGGTGTCAGATCCAGCCATTCCCGAGCCTGCTCCCTGGTCAGTCCGCCAGCGGGAAATCCCGGCAAGAATGGGCGATCCGCCAGGGCCAGATGATCGCGGTCGTAGAGTTCGTAGGCGGCCAGGACATTGCCGCTCGACCAGGATTTACCCAGGGTCTGACTGAAACGATACTCCGGATAGGCGCCGCGGGAATCGTTGCCGTAACGGACGGCCGTCTCCGATCCGTCGAAATCCTTCCGCAGCATGAAATTCATCACTCCGGCCACGGCGTCCGCACCGTACAGGGCGGAGGCGCCGTCGGTCAGAACCTCGACCCGCTGGATCGCGGAGGCTGGGATCATGGACAGATCGACGAAGTCGCCGATGAAGGACGACGGCGCCAACCGGTGTCCATCGAGCAGCGTCAGCGTACCTCTGGATCCCAGGCCGCGCAGATTAGCGCCGGTGCCATCGCCTAAGTTGCTGGCGGAGTTCACGTCATTCGGCACCCCTCTCGCCGAGGAAAATTCCGTCGATCCGCCCCCGAAATTCTGGGGCAGTTGCCGGATGAATTGCTCGGTCGTGGTCGCGCCTGAGGCTTCCAGATCGGCGCGATCAAAAACCTGCACCGGCGAACTTTCGGGCGCCATGCCTCGGATCCGGGTGCCCGTGACGACGACTTCCTCAACCTGGGTTGTGCTTGCAGGAGCGACTTGGGCGTTTCCCGCGGCCGTGACCACCCAGGTCTGGGGGCCCGTCAGCCGGGCCGACAGACCCGTGCCCGCCAAGAGACGTTCGATGGCCTCTGAAACCGGATAGGCGCCGCGCACGGCGTTGACCGACCGCCCCCGCGCGTCCGTCGCCGAAATCAGGATCTGCACATCGGCCTGGCGCGCAAGGGCGGCGACGCCCGAGGCCGCCGGCTGAGCCGGCACGTCGAAGCTCTTGGTCTGGGCCCAGGCGGGCGCCGCCGCCAAGGTCGCGCTGATCGCCGCCGCGCCCAGAAGCGCATGTCTGAAAGTGTGCATCCTATCCCCCGTCTGCATCACAGGCCGCGCCATGCGGCCCCCCGATCACCAGACGAGCGGCCAATGACTTTCCTTCGACCCGCGCGCGGAATTCCTGCGTCCGCCGCTCATCCGATCCTTATGGTCTGCGCATCGGACAGATCGATGCGGGCGCCGAGGCTGGCCTGCACCGCTCGGGCGAACCCTTCGGGATCGTCGGTGCGAAACACGCCATACAACTGTTCCGAAGCCAGGGTCGGGGCCACGACGATCTGACGACTGTTGTAGCGGTTGAACTCTTCGGCGGCCTGCGCCAGCGCCTCGCCTTCCAGGTCGATCCGACCCGCGCGCCAGGCCAGACGCCGATCGACCTCCGAAGGCGCCGGCGACGCTTTTTGGGGCGGCGCATCGTCGGCGATCACCGCCCGGTCTCCCGCGACCAGACGCATCGGAGGCTCGGCCCCGCCCTCGCGCCAGGCCTCGACCACGCCTTCGGTGACGAGCACCTCCGCGCCGTCGGGATGTCGCCGCACGGAGAAGGCCGTCCCGACTGCCCTCACCCGCGCCGGTCCCGCGGAAACGATGAAGGGCCGGGAAGCGTCCTTGGCCACCTGGAACCAGGCCTCGCCTTGATCGACGGACACCGCTCGCTCCCTATCAGCCAGCGCGACCTTGATGCGGCTATCGGTGTTGATGGCGGCGACGGATCCATCCTTCAGAGGCACCCGTCGGATCTCGCCGAGCGCGGTGTGATAGTCGTCGCCGCGCCCCAGCCAGAAGAAACCTGCCCCCAGGCTGGCCGCCAGAAGGCCTCCGGCGCCCGCCAGCAGACGACGACGCGGCATGCCGCGGGACGGCAGCGGCGAGGCCTCGGGTTCAGGAGACGCTCCCGCATCCTCCAGGGCTCCGATGCTGCATACGGGGTCCAGCAAGGCCCAGGCGGCTTCCGCCTGCAGGAATGCGCCGCGCCGCCGGGCGTCGCCATCCAGCCAATCCTCCAGGGCTTGGCGGGTTTCCGCCGCGCCGCCGTCGGCGTCCAGACGCAGCACCCAACGGGCGGCGTCCGCCTCGATTTCATCGGCTGTTTCGCGCTTGCTCATCAGCATAGTCCTTGTCCTGGCGCGAATGCTCGGCTTGGCGCAGGCCCTTCAGGATCAATCGAAGGCCCTTCGCGCCGTCGTTCTCGACCACGCTCTCTGTGACGCCCAGACGGGCGGCGATTTCTTTTTGTGACAGACCGTGAATCTTCCTCAGCTCGAAGATCCGACGACATCGCTCCGGCAGGCCGGAGATCAAGCCCTGGACCCGTTCGAGTTCGCGCCGGCCCGCGGTGATCCGCTCCGGCGAAGCGTGGTCGTCGTCCGACAGGTTTTCGAGGGCGGCGGCGGTCTCGAAACGGATGATCCGGGATCGCCTCACCTGCTCGATCAACAGATTGCGCGCGATCTGGAAGAAGTAGGAGTCCGGCCTGGCGATATGATCGACGCTGTCGAGCGCGGACATGCGGCAGTAGGCTTCCTGAATCAAGTCATCGACATCGCCTTCGGGCACGCCGGATCGCGTAAGCCAAAGACGGACGCCACGCTCATGGGGCATGACCTCCGTCCCCACCCAACGCACGATCTTGCGGCGGTGATCATCCATCATCGGCCTCGCCGTCCGGCTCCGGCCGAACTCTGTCAAAGCTTAGACGAACGGCAGACGAGTCTCCTTAGGCCGCCGCACATTTTTCTGCGGGCTGAGCGGGACGAACTGTCTCGTGCTCATGACATTCAACAGAAGGATGCTCCATGATTGCTCACCGAAAACGCTCATGGCAGGGAAACAACGCCGCAGGGAAGTTCGCACCGCCACAAGGCGCGTCATCGCCGCCAGACGGATGTGACCTCCGTCGTTCGGGGCGGCGGCCTTATAGTTGAAATGGCAGTCTGCATCGCTTCTGGCGAGCGGGAACATCGCTTGACCCACCTGGCCTTGCCGTTCGGGTCGCAGGCCTCGCCCCACCGTGAGCGTTCAAATCCGAGCGACCCCAACGTCCCCAAGGGCAAGTTAGACCGGCGGCTTCCCATTGTTGCTCTAGCACCCCCTGGCGGCCTGTGTCCGACGGCGCGTTTTCAAATTTGTAGAGACGGAAAAAGCACCGTTATGTTGACGGCCGGGGAAGGCGTGCAATCTGGGGGACGGCGTGACGGAAGACGAGGTTCGGGTCGCCATCGGCGCCATTCACAGCGCGGGCTTTGGCGAAACGCCGTGGATCGACGCGCTGATAACCCTTGCCGAAGTAACCGGATCGATGGGTGCACAACTGGTCGGTTTCGGAAACGACGCCGCCGTACCCTTCAACTGGATGGTCGGATTGGCACCAGAAGCGGCCGATGAGTTCGTCCTCTCCGGTGGGGGAGATCCGCGCATAAACTCGCGCGTTCGCGTAGGTGCCTCGGCGCCCGAACTGGCTGTGTTCGATGAGACGGCCTTCTCCAGCGCGCTTGATGCCCGCCTTTATCCTGAGTACGGTCAGTGGTTAGATCGATACGATCTGGCTTTTTGCTGCCTATCGCCGCTGCGCAGACAAGACGAGGTGCTGATCGGGCTGGCCTTGATGCGGAACACCGCGAACGGCAACGTTAGCAGCGAACAGAAGCGGGCCTTCGCCAAGATCACCCTTCACGCCAGAACTGCTGTGCGAACCCAGTTGGCCATAGGCGCGCAGAGCTGGCGCTTGGCCTCGGGATTATTGGATGCCCTGTCCCTGGTCGTCATCGTCTGTAATAGGCATGGCCGCGTGCTCGATCAATCAGGCGCGGCTGATGATTTTCTGAGCGGCGATTCCCGTCTTCTGGTTCGACGCGGCTCCTTGACCGCCGCGAGGGATGGGGACGCCGTTCGACTTCAGGCGGCGCTTGGTGTTGCGGCGAACGTCGGTCTCGACGGCCCGCCCCAGCGGCCGGTGGTCCTGCGAAACCGGGACGGAAAGGACCCGCTGCTGGTCGAGGTGCATCCCGCTCCTGCCGCCTACGCCCTGCATCACCGGGGCGCGGCCATGGTCATAGTTCGCGCGGCGCCGGAACGTGAGAGCCGATGCGTGGCGGCAGGCCGGGACCTGTTCGGCCTCACCCCCGCCGAGGCGGTCGTGGCCGCGCGCCTGGCCGATGGCCAGGGCCCGCAGGCCATCGCCGAGGGCCTGCAGGTGCGGGTCGGCACGGTGCGCACCCACATCCGTCGAATCTACGAGAAGTGCGAGGTGAACAGCCAGATCGAGCTGGTCGCCTTGCTGGCGCGACTGTGAGTTCTGGACAGGAGCCGCAAAGTCTTGCGTAGTTCAAGGCTGTTGGGCGAAGCGCCCGGATGATCGGGGAACGGCGGGATAATCTTGGCTTTGGGACTGGCGGAGCCCGATCTGGTCTGCTCAACGTCGATACCCGACAGATCTCGCCGCCACGGGGGCGGTCAAGGACCTGGCCCATCTGATCCGCTTCTTCCAGGGGGGGCGAGACACGGCCTTATCAGCCGAACGGATGGCGGAGGAGGCGGGGGCCCGACAGGACAGCTTGGACGCGCGGTCGCCTTGGGACGCTTAAAGCGGCCGGCAGAAGCCATCGCCGTGATGGAGTCCTAGTTGGTTCCAGCAAAGACCTGTCAGGGGCGGAAATCAATCGGCCTGATAAAACCCGCATCTGTGTCATGTCCAAGGTTTCGGGCCGCCGCATGGCGGCAGCCCGCAATCCGATTACCAGCCGTATTTGAGCCCGACCATCCCGCCGTGGCTGGTGCTGGCGTCACCCAGCATGCCGCGATAGCCGAGGCTCAGCATCAGGCGGTCGCTCAGCGACCATTCCGCGCCGAGGTCAAGGTTGAGAGCGTCGCGCGACCAGCCGTCCAGCGGGACCAGATAGGTCGGACTGGCGGCCCAGTCGGCGTAGCGGATGCCCTGAGTCTCGATGTCCTCCAGTTCGTGCGACCATTCCAGACGCGCGGTCGGCCTCAGGACGCCGAAGCGGCGGCTTTCGATCGTCCAGCGCCACGACGCGCCCAGATTGACCGACAGGCCGCTCTGATCCAGCGCATCCCAGGTCAGGGCCGACAAGCCGCCGCTGGTTTCGGTGAAAGCGTCCAGAGCGATGTCGCGGCCCTCCATGCGGACATAGAGGTCGGCGGCCAGGCCCTGACGGCGCAAGGTGCGTCCGACCGAGGCCGAGGCGAAGCGCACGTCGCCCGACCGCTCGCCTTCGGCATAGCCGTTCGTCTGACCCAGCAGGCCCACGACCCAGCGACGGGTGTCGAAATCGAGCCGGGACAGCCCAACCACGCCGTCGACGAACCAGCCCTCGGCCGGTCGCCAGCTGGCGTAGAGGGCGCCGGTCGTGGCCTTGCCTCTGGAGGTCGATCCGTTGTCGCCGATCCTTGTCTTGTCCTCGCTATAGCCCAGGCCGCCGCCCACGATCAGGGTGTCGTTCAGGCGAATATCGAGGCCCGCCGTCACGCCTTGCGTCGTGAACCGGCTGTCACGCAGGCCCTTGGCGTCCTGACGACCCCAATCGACCGAACCCGAGGTCCAGACCCCGACGGGTCCACCGCCTTGGGTCGCGCCCTGCCCGGCCGACGCCGCGTTCAGCTGGCCGCCCGGGCGCGCCGCCGGCTCGGCCGGCGGTGCGCGATCGGACCCGAAGTTCAAGCCCAGCATGTCGCGATCGCGATCATCGCCCAGCGCGCCGGGATCCAGACGCTGATCCTGGCCCAGCTGACGCCTCAGGGCGACGCGGGGGTCGCGGTCGTCCTGACCGCCGACGCCGCCGACGTTCAGGCTAAGACCGTTGCGCGATTCGTTCGACCCGTCGCGTAGGCCTTCCAGACGGCGCTGGAAGTTGTCGACCTGCGCATCGGAGAACCGGCGAGCGGCCGTGACCTGAGCCGAGGCGACGCCCCGAACGTCGGGATCCAGCGACGGATCCGGACGCGCCGCGACCGTCACCGTCAGGGTTCCGGTCGAGGTTCCGTTGGCGTTGGTCAGGGTGAAGCTGATGACCGCCTGGCCCGAGAACGTCCCTTGCGGCGTGAATGTCAGGTCATAGATTCCGCCCGTTCCGGTGATCGCCGCCGATCCGGCCGAGGTCGGTGAGATCGAAGCGACCGCCGCGCCGGTGAAGGGACCGCCGGCCGCATTGCTGATGCGCACCGTGACCGGATGGCCCTGGACCGTGTCGGCGACCAGCGCCTGAGACGCCGGGACCTGGCCGACCGTGAGATCGAGCCGGCCCGCCGCCGAAGAACCGAACGGCAGGTCGATGACATAGTCCAGCGAGGTCGATCCACCGTTGGCGACGCCGGGCGTGAAGACGATGTTCAACCCCTGGACCGTCGCCGCGCCGAAGGTCGGCTGGCGTGTGATCCGCAACGCCTGGAACGGGCCGCCGACCAGGGTCGCCGTGGGCGACACGGTCAGGGTTGCGCTGGAAGCAATGCTGTTCGACAGATCCGGCGCCTTACCCGCCACCTGGAAGGTGAAGGTCGCTGGCGCAGAATCGCCGCCCGGACCGAAGGCCACTACTGTCACAGTGTCCGTGCCGATGAAGTTAGCGGCGGGCGTATAGACCAACAGGAAGGTCTCCGTCGCCTGCGATCCGGCCGCGCTGGACCCAACCGACTGCGATGTCGTCGTGGCGCTGGACGAACGGATCACGCCAGACCCGAACCGGGCGTCGACCGTGATGCGATAGCCGTCCGTCACCCCTTGTGTGCGAGCGCCCAGATCAACCGAGATCGGCGCCGTGTCGCCGCCGCTCGCAGGCGGCACGATGATCGCAGCCGGAGGCGTGACGGCGGGCGGTGCCGGCGTCGCCACCGTCAGCGACACGGTCGCTGCGCTGGACGTCCCGCCCGGACCCGTCGCCGTATAGGTGAAGCTGTCCGCGCCATAGTAGCCCGGCGCCGGCGTATAGGTCACGACCGAGCCGGACACGCCGACCGTCCCGTGGGCCGGAGCCGTCGCCACCGAGATCGACCCGTAGACGCCGCTGATCGAGGCCGACAGATCGATGGCTTGACCGGAGCTGTCATAGGCCACCGCCACGCCGGAACGGTTCGACGCCGTCGGAGCCGAAGGCGTCGCCACCGTCAGCGACACGGTCGCTGCGCTGGACGTCCCGCCCGGACCCGTCGCCGTATAGGTGAAGCTGTCCGCGCCATAGTAGCCCGGCGCCGGCGTATAGGTCACGACCGAGCCGGACACGCCGACCGTCCCGTGGGCCGGAGCCGTCGCCACCGAGATCGACCCGTAGACGCCGCTGATCGAGGCCGACAGATCGATGGCTTGACCGGAGCTGTCATAGGCCACCGCCACGCCGGAACGGTTCGACGCCGTCGGAGCCGAAGGCGTCGCCACCGTCAGCGACACGGTCGCTGCGCTGGACGTCCCGCCCGGACCCGTCGCCGTATAGGTGAAGCTGTCCGCGCCATAGTAGCCCGGCGCCGGCGTATAGGTCACGACCGAGCCGGACACGCCGACCGTCCCGTGGGCCGGAGCCGTCGCCACCGAGATCGACCCGTAGACGCCGCTGATCGAGGCCGACAGATCGATGGCTTGACCGGGGCTGTCATAGGCCACCGCCACGCCGGAACGGTTCGACGCCGTCGGAGCCGAAGGCGTCGCCACCGTCAGCGACACGGTCGCTGCGCTGGACGTCCCGCCCGGACCCGTCGCCGTATAGGTGAAGCTGTCCGCGCCATAGTAGCCCGGCGCCGGCGTATAGGTCACGACCGAGCCGGACACGCCGACCGTCCCGTGGGCCGGAGCCGTCGCCACCGAGATCGACCCGTAGACGCCGCTGATCGAGGCCGACAGATCGATGGCTTGACCGGAGCTGTCATAGGCCACCGCCACGCCGGAACGGTTCGACGCCGTCGGAGCCGAAGGCGTCGCCACCGTCAGCGACACGGTCGCTGCGCTGGACGTCCCGCCCGGACCCGTCGCCGTATAGGTGAAGCTGTCCGCGCCATAGTAGCCCGGCGCCGGCGTATAGGTCACGACCGAGCCGGACACGCCGACCGTCCCGTGGGCCGGAGCCGTCGCCACCGAGATCGACCCGTAGACGCCGCTGATCGAGGCCGACAGATCGATGGCTTGACCGGGGCTGTCATAGGCCACCGCCACGCCGGAACGGTTCGACGCCGTCGGAGCCGAAGGCGTCGCCACCGTCAGCGACACGGTCGCTGCGCTGGACGTCCCGCCCGGACCCGTCGCCGTATAGGTGAAGCTGTCCGCGCCATAGTAGCCCGGCGCCGGCGTATAGGTCACGACCGAGCCGGACACGCCGACCGTCCCGTGGGCCGGAGCCGTCGCCACCGAGATCGACCCGTAGACGCCGCTGATCGAGGCCGACAGATCGATGGCTTGACCGGGGCTGTCATAGGCCACCGCCACGCCGGAACGGTTCGACGCCGTCGGAGCCGAAGGCGTCGCCACCGTCAGCGACACGGTCGCTGCGCTGGACGTCCCGCCCGGACCCGTCGCCGTATAGGTGAAGCTGTCCGCGCCATAGTAGCCCGGCGCCGGCGTATAGGTCACGACCGAGCCGGACACGCCGACCGTCCCGTGGGCCGGAGCCGTCGCCACCGAGATCGACCCGTAGACGCCGCTGATCGAGGCCGACAGATCGATGGCTTGACCGGAGCTGTCATAGGCCACCGCCACGCCGGAACGGTTCGACGCCGTCGGAGCCGAAGGCGTCGCCACCGTCAGCGACACGGTCGCTGCGCTGGACGTCCCGCCCGGACCCGTCGCCGTATAGGTGAAGCTGTCCGCGCCATAGTAGCCCGGCGCCGGCGTATAGGTCACGACCGAGCCGGACACGCCGACCGTCCCGTGGGCCGGAGCCGTCGCCACCGAGATCGACCCGTAGACGCCGCTGATCGAGGCCGACAGATCGATGGCTTGACCGGGGCTGTCATAGGCCACCGCCACGCCGGAACGGTTCGACGCCGTCGGAGCCGAAGGCGTCGCCACCGTCAGCGACACGGTCGCTGCGCTGGACGTCCCGCCCGGACCCGTCGCCGTATAGGTGAAGCTGTCCGCGCCATAGTAGCCCGGCGCCGGCGTATAGGTCACGACCGAGCCGGACACGCCGACCGTCCCGTGGGCCGGAGCCGTCGCCACCGAGATCGACCCGTAGACGCCGCTGATCGAGGCCGACAGATCGATGGCTTGACCGGGGCTGTCATAGGCCACCGCCACGCCGGAACGGTTCGACGCCGTCGGAGCGGTGCTCTGGATCGTGAAGACATTGGCGGCAGAAGCAGGCGACACATTGCCGGCAGCATCGGTCGCGGTGGCCGTAACCGTGTGAGCGCCGACGCCAAGCGCGACGGGCAGCGTGAACGACCACGCTCCGCTCGCGTTCGCCGTCGTCGCTCCGATCCACGAATTATCGATCAAAACCGTGACTGTAGAGTTGGCTTCAGCCATCCCCGTCACGGCGGGCGACGGATTTGTCGTCGTTGAACCGTTCGCCGGCGCCGTCACGACCGGGGCCGAGGGCGCAGTCGTATCAACGGTCCATGTATAGATCGTGCTCTGACTGCTCACGCCGCGGTCGGAGGATCGGAACGCCACCGTATAGGTGCCCTCGGCAAAGCCCGTGTAGGTGATGGGGCTGGTCACCTCCACAAATGCGCCCGCGCCTCGTTGTGCGATAAGCGTCGTGCCCGGCGCCGGATTGACCGTGAAGGTCGCCGAGGTCGAGTTGGTCACCAGGGGCGGCCCGGACACGATGGTCGGCGGCGCAGGCGTAGCGATATAGGTGTAGAGGTTGGCGGACGCCACAGCACTGACCCCATAGGGGTTGTGAACCGTGACATTGACTGAACCCGGCGTGCCGGCCGGCGCGATGACCCGCATCGACGTCGCAGAGTCTACGGCCACGATCGTCGCCGGCGTCGAGCCGAAATAAGCAGCCGTGACGCCTGTGAAGTTTGTACCCGCCAAGTAGATCGTCGCTCCGCCGGCGACGGGCCCTTGGCTTGGGTAGATACTGGTCACTGTCGGCCCGCCGGAGGCGATGGTCAGGGTCGCCTGGGCGGATCCGGTATAGGCTCCCGCCCCGGTTGAACTGTCTGTCGCCTGTACGCTGACGTTGAAGCTTCCCGCTTGGGTGGGCGTGCCCGAGATCACGCCGGAGGCGCTCATGCTCAGGCCCGCCGGCAATCCCGTTGCAGAGAAGCCTGAATAGGGCGGCATCCCGCCCTCCATATGCACAGGTTGCGCGCCGACATTGTAGGCTTGGCCGGCGGCGCCGGTGTAAGCGGGCAAGGTCACGAAGTAGCTGGGGCTACCGATCATCACGGTCGCCGTAGCGCGAGCGGACGTGCCAGCGGCGTTGGCGGCGGTCCAGGTGAAGCTGTCGTTGGCGCCGCGAAAACCGACGGGCGGCGTATAGGTCGCCTGCCCCGTTGCATTGACGCTGACAGATCCGCCCTGCGCCGTAGTGGTGTTGCCGACCCCATAAACTGTCGTCGATCCAGTCGTCGCGACCGACAGATCGAGCAGGGTCGGGACGTTGCCGCCGTCGTTGTAAGCGACGATCGAGCCGTAGGTGAAGCTGCTGGCATCCGGCGGAGCGATGAAGGTGTAGCCATTTGCCAGGGTCGCGGTCCCGCCAGGGGTAGTAACGGCCACGTTCACAACGCCCACGGCGTGTGCCGGCGTCGTCGCGGTGATCTGTGTCGCGCTGTTGACCGTGAAGCTCGCTGCCGTACCGCCGAAGATAACCCCTGTTGCGCCGGTGAAGTTCGTGCCGCTCAGGACGACATAAGCGCCCCCATCCATACTCCCCTCAGCGGGTGAGATCCCTGAAATCGTCGGTGATTGAGCCAGCGCCGCCGACGCGCCGAAGAGCATCACGAAAAGACCCAAGACGAACGACGACCTCGACCAAGCGCCTCTTGCGTCAAATGCGGCCGCCCAACGTTTGAAGTTCGCGCAACGCAACGCCGGCGCCTTGGGTGCGCGCATTCCTAGGCTGATCAGAAACCCTCTCATATCCCACACGTCCCCCCTCGCGTGGCCCATTCATTAGGACCTCGGCCGAAGACAGAGCTAGCCTGAGCCGTCCTCGTCGCGCGTCATCAATATTGTATAGAATGCCTATTGCGCCAAACGACGACGGCCGCCCTATACACACTTTGTAAGCTAGCAGGCGTGATTCCCACACCGAACAACGGAGAAGTCTCGGGATGTTCGGATACGACCTTATTCGGGCTGTTTGTGCAGGCCCCTAGGCTCAAGACACATTGATGTGAGGCGCTCGATCTGATTCAGATTCCTGAGGAGTTTGGATATGAGTGACCTGTACTGGCTGACGGACGAGCAGATGGCTCGGCTGACCTTGTTCTCTTCCGCCGTCTCCCCTCACAAATCGTCTGGAGCGCCGTCGGCATAGTCCTCGAACGCATAGTCATTGAGAAACTGCCGTCGCCATAGGAACGTCCGGTCGACCTCGCTCAACTCCGCCTCTTCACAAACCTCGCCCCACCCGGCCCGAATGCCCGCGATCTGGCTCGCAATCACATCGCGTGCGTCCGCATCACCCAGCAGGAAAGACGAAGCCGAGAGTCGGCAATTCTCCAGCAGGCTACGGCGATCCTCACCATGAACCGCCATCGCCTGGTTCGTCTCGCGGCCGGTTCGGGCCTGCGGGCAGAGGTCATAGGCGGGGGTTAGAGTCAGATTCGCGCCGTCCCAGAAGGCGGCATGGTTGCGGGCGTGATCGTCGCTGTTGCCGGTCAGCACATTGAACACCATGCGCGCGAAAAGTTCGCGCAGGGTCGCTTGCGCATCGGTGAAGCGCGCACGCACGATCTCGGCCAGCTCGATATAGCTGGCGTAACGCGCCTGCATCTCGCTGAGGCCGAGCATGGTCAGGGCGGAGACCATGCCGCGACGTCGCCAGGCGCCCTCGCGATATTCGCGATCGAAGCGCTGCACAAGCAAGACGTCCTTGCCGTTCGCCTTGGCCAGTCGCACCGGCGCGACCTGCAATCCCACCTGCGAGGCCAGACGCATCGCGACATATTCGGCCTTCACGACCGCATAGGTGTCGTTGGTCGCCGAGAACTTGGCGATGAACCTAGTGTCGCCGTCCTGGATCAACGCCTTGGGCCGTGCGCCGCCGATCGAACTGCCGTGGAACAGCGCCCTGTCGAGTGCGGGCGGAACGGGCTCTCCCCGTTCGACCCGCTCGGCGGCCTCAAGCAGTTCCTCAAGCGTCGCATTCTCCGGCTCGCGCGCGACATAGCGCTCCGCCGACGCCTGGAAATCGAGCGCGCCGATCCGGTCGGAACCGGAGTGGAGCATGAAGGTCAGTTCGTCGAACTCGACGTTCTGCGCCGCGGCGCCGCCAAGCCCGGTCAGGCGATTGATGATGACGCGCCGTCCCCAGGCATCAGGCGCCCCGTCGCGCAGGCAACTGGCCATGTCGAGCGGCGGCGTGGGCGTGATCGCACCCCGCCCAAGGGGAAGCTCGGGCAGATAGATCGGGACTGCGTCGGCCCGCTCCAGGTAGGAACGGCCATAGTTGAAGGCATATAGACTGCCTTCCGGCGCGATCCGGCCAGCCACGACCGGCTCGACCGCTCCGGGCAACCATATCCATACATAGGCTTCATCCGCCGGGCGCCCTTGTCCGGCAGGCTTCGGTTCAGAAGTCATCCTTCACCTCCGAGCGGCGCCGGCGAACGGCCTGGGGCAACAAGGCCAACTTGTCCTCTATCCGCTCGATCTGGGCGGTGAGCCGAGACGGCTCGGAGACGAACAGCGGCACGCCCACGAGCGTCGCGGCTTCGAACACCAGACCGATCTCCACCTTCGCATGACCTTTTTCGATCAGTTGTAGCGTGCTGCGCGAGATGCCGATGCGCCCCGCCAGATCGGCCTCGGACATCTTGCGCTGTTTACGCGCCAGACGGATTTGCCCTCCCATCAGGATGAGCGCCTCCCGGGTCGTGCGCGAATAGGTGCGAATATGCGTTCCCATACTCAAATCGCCTGTTCTGGCGGTCACAAATTCAATTCATGACCGTTATATCGGTCATCTTACATGTCTGGCCTTAATGATCAACAAACTGACCGACAGGGCAGCGCTGAAGGCCTTAAGGCCGGCCATAATGGTCAAGTGATTATTTCAACTTCAGTGATTACGGAAGCTTCGAAGGCAGTGGGTCCGTCGCCGAAAAGCCAGACAAGGGCGTTGTCAGGGCAACTTTCTTAAGTTGACCGTACTTCCCTTACGGCCTTCCCAACTGGCGAATATTCTAGGCATTGTCCGTGTTGCGACGCACAATGGATGGCGTACGCACGGGGGCGTTCGGCATGAGGGCGGCAGGAGATCGGGCACGCTGGTTGGCGCGAGAAATCCTGCCCCACGAACGCAGCCTGCGCTCCTGGCTCGGCAGACGCATGCCCGCCACCGACGTCGATGACATTGTGCAGGAGGCCTATGCCATACTCGTCGGCATCGCCTCCGTCGATCATATCCAGAGCCCCAAGAACTATCTCTTTCAGACCGCACGGTCACTTGTGCTTCAACGCGCGCGCCGGGAGCGGGTCGTCCGCTTCGAGGCCTTGGGACCCAGCGACTTCGAGGCTGTGTCCGACAGCGCATCACCGGAAGACGTGTCGCTCCTGCGCGACGAACTGCGTCGTGCGGACCGCCTTCTGGCGGCCATGCCGTGCCGGGTCCGCGAAGCCTTCATGCTGCGCCGCGTCGAGGCTCTGAGCCAGCGCGAGATCGCACGACGGATGCAGGTGTCCGAAAACACGGTCGAAAAGCACATCGGCAAGGCGCTCAAAATCATCATGCAGGCCGTAAGTGCGCAGGGCGATGGCGGAAACGCGGGCCTTCACGTATCTACGGAAGAAGAAGACACCCGTCGTCGGCCGAATGGCGGTGTTACTGGGAACCGGCGCGGAAGTTCAGGCGAATGAACGCAATCGACGAAGCGGCCGCCGAATGGGCGGCCCGCACCGACGGCGCGACCCTGGCGCCGGACGAGACGGCTGAACTCGAGGCTTGGCTGGCCGATGATCCACGTCATGCTGGAGCCTATGCGCGCGCCCAGGCTCTTGCCCTCGCCTATGCCGACGCCATCGGAGCGGCCCAGCTCCCGCATCGGAACTCGCGGGTTGTATCGCGTCGGTCGCTGCTCTGGGGCGGCGGGATCGCGGCCGGCGTCGGCCTCGCCGCCACAACCGGCTTCTGGTTCTCCGGGGCCGACACGGCCTACGCCACCACACGCGGAGAGACGCGCACCATCACCTTCGGCGACGGGCTTGAAGCGCGCCTCAACACGGAGACCCGCGTCGAGGTCGGACGGAGCGGTCGCCTTCCGCGCCTGCGGCTCATCGACGGAGAAATCGCTGCAAAGGGTTTGGGCGAGCCTTATGTGGTTCAGGTGGGCGATGTCCGTCTGTCGACCGACATGTCACGTTTCTGCCTTCGCAAGACGAACGGGGGAGCCCTGCTGACGGTGGAACGCGGCCGCCTGATCGTGGTCGAGGGAACGGGCGAAGGCCAATCTGTCGGGCCTGCGGAACAGGCGGTCCTGTCCGACGCCCGCATCGTCTCCATCCGCAAGCTGAGCGCCGAGCAGATCGAGAACGCTACGGCCTGGACGTCGGGACTGATTGCTTTCGAGAACGCCACCCTGTCGGAGGCCGCCGCCGAATTCGCGCGGTACAATGCGGTTCCCATCGTCATCGGCGATCAGCGCGCCCAGGAGCGTCGCATCACCGGCCTTTTCGACGCCCGTGATCCCGCCGGCTTCGCCCGGTCGGTGGCGGTGACTTCCGGACTGAAAGCCCAGATCGCGAGCGACAGGATCGTGCTGTCCTCCGCCTTGCGGTGACGTCGCACGCCGGCTCTCGCCACGCCGGTTAAGTTTTTTTGACGGAGAGATGGCGGAACCGGGGCGTCCCCGCATCCGGGTCTCCAGTCGCGGTCGCAATGGGCGGCGGCGATGAGGGGATTTCAGATGATCAAGTTCGCCAGTCGGCGCGCCCGCCTCTGTTGCGGCGCCGCCACCGCCTTCGTACTGCCTTTCGCCATTCCGCCCGCCTCGGCCCTGGCCCAGACGACGCCGTCCCAGGACGACGCCTCCGTGGTCGACGAGGTCGTGGTCACGGCCCTCAGGCGCGAGACCCGACTTCAGGACACGCCGATCTCGATCACAGCGGTCTCGGGTCAGACGCTCGAAAACATGGGCGCCTCGACCGTTCAGGACATCGTCAGTTCGGTGCCGGGCCTCAACCTCACTGAAGGCCAGACCGGCCAGCGCCGGATATCGGTGCGCGGCGTCCAGAGCGCCGGGGAAAGCACGGTCGGTCTTTATCTGGGCGACACCCCCATCACGGGCCCCAACTCCGCCACCTCCGATCCCAGCAGCATCACGCCGGACCTGAACATGTTCGATGTCAGCCGGGTCGAGGTCCTGCGCGGACCCCAGGGCACGCTCTTCGGGTCGGGCTCGATGAGCGGCACCTTCCGCGTCGTCTTCAACGAGGCTGACGCCTACGACTACGAGGGCGCCGTCGATCTGACCGCCAACACGGTCCGGAGCGGCGGCCAGGGCTACGCCGGGCGCGCCATGGTCAATGTGCCGCTGATGGAAGGCCGCCTGGGCGCCCGTCTGGTCGTCTACGACGAACTGCGCCCAGGCTATGTCGACAATGTGCGCCTGGGCCAGGAGGACATCAACGAGGCGCGCGCCTACGGCGGCCGACTGATGCTGAAGTTCACCCCGACCGAGAGCCTCAAGATCACCAGCCTGCTGACGATCCAGAAGCAGACGGCGAGCGACAACAGCGGCTGGTATCCGGCTCTGGGCGACTACAAGACCGACACCTATACCAAGCTGCCCTTCCCCAACGAATTCCGACTGTTCAACCTGGCGGCCGAGTGGGATCTGGGCTTTGCGACCCTCAACGCCTCGACCTCCTACTACGACTGGGACTCGACCAAATATATCGACGGCAGTCTGTCGGCGCTTCAGGTCCGGGCCGCAGGCACCTACTGCGCCCGCTACAACGGCATCACCGGTGCCTGCAACGCGACCCAACTCGCGGCCTATCGAGCCTATATCGACTCCGTCTTCCCGCTCAGCGGCTATCAGCCGATGATCGTGGAGTCCCGGGTCAACGAGGTCCGGCTGACTTCCAACGCCGACGGACCCCTGACCTGGACAGTGGGCGCCTTCCAGGAAAAACGCGAGGACGAGGCGACCAGCTCAACGGTCGAGGCCGATGCGGCGACCGGCGAGGTCTACTGGCCGATCGTCTACAACTTCTCTCGCTTCGTCGGCGTCGACCTGACCCAGACGGCCTTCTACGGCGAGGCCAGCTATAAGTTCCTCGAACGATTCACCCTGTCGCTCGGCGCCCGCGCCTACGAGTACGAAAAGACCTCCCGCTCCCAGGTCCTGTCGACCAGCTACATCAACGCCTCCGTCGCCGGGCCGTTGAGCACCTACGACAGCAGCGCCGACGGCTGGGTCGGGCGCGCGAACCTCAGCTACGACGTCACTCCCGACGCCATGGTCTACGCACAGTATTCCGAAGGCTTCCGCCCCGGCGGCATCAACAACACCCCAGGGCTGACCCCCGACCTGATCCCCTACACCTCCGACAGTCTGGAGAATTATGAAGTCGGGGCCAAGACCACCTGGTTGGGTGGCAGGCTGACCGCCAACCTCTCAGCCTATCAGATCAAGTGGTCGAACATGCAGATCGCGGCCAGCATTCCGAACTTCAGCTTCATCGCCAATGTCGGGGCCGCCACCATCAAGGGACTGGAGGTCGAACTGGCGGCCCGCCCGATCGCCGGCCTGTCTTTGACGGGGTCCATGGGTTTCGTGGACGGCAAGCTGGATGTCGATCAGACCACCGGCCTGATCGTCGCCGCCGGCAAGGCGGGCGACACCATTCCCAACGAGCCGGACTTCAAGGCGGCCTTCTCGGCGGAATACGTCTGGCCGATCGCCTCGGGCTTCGACGGCCTGGCGCGGCTGGACTACGCCTACACCGGCGAGTCGACCTCCACCTTCCGCCCGACCAGCCCCTACTACGAGACCATGGGGGACTTCGCCAACGTCAATCTCCGCCTGGGGATACAGGGCGAGACCTGGGGTGCCTTCGTCTTCGCCAACAACCTGTTCGACGTCGTGGGCAAGGTGAAGGTGGCGTCCCAAGCGACCTATGAGCAGCAGACCTACAGCATCCCGCCGCGCACCCTCGGCGTGAACGTCCGCCGCCGTTTCTGACCGCGCCTGAACCGGCGTCGCCTGCAGGCGACGCCGGCCTATCTCAACTCTCAGAGGGCTGACCCATGCAAGGCTTCACACGCAAGGACTTTCTCCGCTTCTCGGCCGCCTCCACGGCCGCCGTCTCCGCCGGCCTGGGCAACGCCACGGGCGCCCAGGCTGCTGCCGCGCCCCGACGAACCCAGAGCCGACGGATGCTCGTCAAGGGCGCCGATCTGCTGACCATGGATTCCCGGCTCGGCGAGATGACCGCCACCGACGTCCTGATCGAGAACGGCCAGATCGTCGCCATACAGCCGGGAATCGCCGCCGGCGACGCCGTGGTGATCGACGGGGCCGGGAAGATCCTGATGCCGGGGATGAATGACGGCCATCGTCACGTCTGGGAATGTATCGAGGCCGGACGCCTCGTGAAGACCCATCCGGCCGCCTACAGCACCTACCAGAGCTGGAAGATGAAGGTGATGGCGTGTCTGACGCCGGAAGACCATTACTGGGCCAACCATATCGGCGGGCTGCAGTGCATCGATTCCGGCGTCACCGGGGTGCTGGACTATGCACACGGCCAGCAGGATGAGGCCCGGGCCCTGGCCGCCGCGCGCGGCTTGAAGGATTCGGGCGTCTCGGGCTGGTTCGCCTACCAGGACTCGCACACCATCAACTACGGACCCGGCGACACCTTGCCCCTGGCCGATGCCGCCGCGGGACGCGAGGAGTTCACCACCGATCGGCATTGGCGCACGATCGAGAAGGTGATGTCCGATGTGCTCTCGGACGCCTCGGCCCCGCTGCAGATGGGGGTCGCCATGTCCAACTCCAGCTATGGTCGACCGATTGAACTGATCCGCGACAAGGAGATCGGTCGCGCCCGCAGCCTGGGCCTGAAGCTGATCGCCTGCCATGCGGGTCTGCCCAAGCGCCCGATCCCCGCCGGCTGCTACGGGCATCGCGGGAGCGGTATCGTCGACCTGCACGAGGCCGGGCTTCTGGGGGACGACTACCATGGCTCGCACGGCGCCCAGATCACCGACGAGGAGTTCGCCCTGATGGCGAGCGTCGGCGCGATGCATTGCTCATCCTCGATGGGGGAATTCCCGTACCGCGCCGCGGGGAACGGCCTGTCCAGCCACTGGCGAGCCAGCCGCGCCGGGGTCTCGACCGGCATCGGCATCGATGTCGGCGTCGCCCTGACCGAGGACTACTTTGAACATGTCCGCGCGTCGTTTTGGAGCATGTACCTGTCAGACGAAGGGGCGGCGGAGGCGGCGAAGTACACGTCCGAGGACGTCCTCGATTACGCCACTCGACTGGGCGCGCGCGGCATCAAGAGCGGCGACAAGACCGGAACGATCGCCGTCGGAAAACGGGCCAATCTGGTCTTGCTCTCCACCGGCCGTTTCAACTTCCCCCACATCGGCGGTCTTGCGGATCGGGTGGTCAACTTCGCCCGGATGTCGGACATCGACAGCGTGTGGGTCGCGGGCCGGCTGCTGAAGCATGACGGACAGATGGTCGGCATCGACTGGCCCGCCCTTAAGCGCAGGATGACCGAAATCCAGACCCGGGTCTGGGCCCAGGCCGAGACCATCACCTTCACCTGACGGGCGACTGTGGCCCGATGGTGACGTTCGGCCGAGCGCGAAGCTCCGCGCGCATCTCGCACTTGCGAGATGCGCGCGGTCTGCGACGATCCTATGACAGGGAGCGGTCGGCTTGCAGCGGGCTGTTCCGGGGATCGTGGGGACACGCGGGATGAGCCGCAGAGTCTGGAGGTCAGGCGTGAGGCTCGCCGCCGGCTTGGCGGCTGGGCTCGTCCTTTGCCTTCCGGACAGGAGCCACGCCGAAGTCCGGCACTTCTCCATTCCCGCCCTGCCGACGGCGCGCGCCCTGCCGATCTTCGCCCGCCAGGCGGGGATCCAGGTTCTCGCTCCCTCCGAAGGCCTCGGTCGCGCCCGTTCCCCCGCGCTGAACGGTCCCTTGGACGCACGGGTCGCCCTGGCCCGGCTGATCGACGGCAGCGGACTGGAGGTCGCGTCCGACGATGGACGGATCATTCTCTTGAGACCTGTCTCGGAGAGCCGCGAGCCGCCGGTTCGCCTCGTCGACGGCGAACCGGCCCTGGTGGATGAGGTCGTGGTCACGGCGCTCCGGCGTGAGACAACGGCGTCGCGCACGCCTATTTCCCTGGTTGTGATCGACGCCGACGATCCCGGCGCCTCTGGTCTATCCAGTCTGTCGCAACTCGGCGGTCTGGCCCCGGGGCTGATCCAAACCGAGCTCAATACGGGGCAGCGGCGCCTTTCCCTACGAGGGGTGCAGAGCGCCGGAGAAAATTCCGTCGCCCTCTACATTGGCGACACGCCGGTCTCGGGGCCGAACTCCGCCACCTCCGACCCCAGCAGCATCACCCCCGATCTCAGCCTCTTCGACACGCAGAGGCTTGAAGTCCTCAAGGGCCCTCAGGGCACGCTGTTTGGGTCCGGCGCCATGAGCGGCGCGGTGCGAATATTGTACAACCGGCCTGATCTCGAGAGGTCCGACATCCGGCTTCAGTCGTCCTGGGCCGCCGCGGCTGGAGGGGGATCTGCGGGGTCGGTCGCCGCCCTGGTCAACGCCCCCGTTTCCGACACTTTCGGCGGCCGACTGGCGGTGTGGTCGGAAGGCGTGCCCGGTTACATCGACAACCCGCGCCTGCGCCTCGAAGACGTCAACGCGGCCCGCAAGACCGGCGCGCGCGCCGCCTTGAGGTGGTTGCCCGGAGCCGGCGCCGTCTATGACGCCACGGTGATCGTCCAGGAGCAGAAGGTCGAGGACAGCGCCATCACCGATCCCGCGCTAGGGGGGCGACGGCTCGGTTCCTACGCCCGGCTGCCGTTCCCGAACCGCTTCCGGCTCGGAGCACTGACGGTCGAACAGGCGATGCCGAGCGCGCGCCTGACCGCCAGCCTGTCGCACTATGACTGGCGGGCGACCAAATATATCGACACCAGCCTGTCTGCGCTCACCGCCCGCCGAAACGGTCTTTATTGCCCCCGTTATGTGGGGGTCTCGACTACCTGTGACGCGGATCAACTGGCGGCCTATCAAGCCTATGTGGACTCCATCCTGCCGGTCGTCGGCTATCAGCCGATGGAGGTGAGTTCGACGGTCGCAGAGGCGAGGCTGGATTCCGCGCCCAACCCTCTTTTGAACTGGACGCTCGGCGTCTTCCGCGAGAATCGCCGCGACTATTCCGTCAGCAGCACCGTTCTGGCGACCGTCGAGGGCGGGGTTGCGCGGCCGCTGACCACCGTGTTCACACGCAGCACCGGCGTGGATCTGATCCAGACGGCCCTCTATGGCGAATTCGCTCTATCGCCCTGGTCGAATCTGACCCTGCGCCTGGGCGCGCGTCGATACGAATACGACAAGATTTCCCGGGCCCAGGTTCTTCAGACCAGTTACCTGAACGCCTCGGTTCAGGGCCCCGAAGCGGTGAACCATAATCATGAGTCGGGCTGGGTCCGTCGCGCCACCGCCGCCTATCGGTTCAACGCCCACGCCATGGTTTTCGCGCAGTACGCCGAGGGATTTCGTCCAGGCGGGGCGAACAACACCCCTGGACTGGCCGACGCCTATGTCGCCTATCGGCCGGACGGCGTCCGGAACTTCGAGCTCGGCCTGAAGACCACGGCCGGCAACGGACGCCTCCTGATCGACGCCGCCGTCTTCCAGGTGCTCTGGTCGGACATGCAGGTCGCGGCGCGCATTCCGAACTTCAACTTCATCACCAACGCCGGCGAAGCCGCCATCCGGGGATTCGAGGTGGAAGGCCGACTGGGACTGACATCCAATCTGCGGGTGCGCTGGTCCCTATCCCACACTGATGCAAGACTGACCAAGGCATCGACGTCCACGACGTTCGATGTCGCGGGAAAAGTCGGCGACCGCATACCCTATGAGCCGGATCTGCGAGCTTCAGCTGCTTTGATCGGCACGTTTCGCCTGCCGCGGGACCTTGAACTGAGTCCCCGGATCGAGTTCGTCCACCGGGGATATGCAGGGTCTGTTTTTGATCGCCTGGACCCCTACTACGAACATCTACCCGCCTCCACGCTCGTGAATGCGGGGATTGATCTGAAGAGCGGCGCGGGAGCGCTCGGCCTGCAGATCACCAACGCCCTGAATTCGAACGGGGTGACATGGGCGGCCTCTCGCGCCGAGTATGAGCGCTATGTCGTCGCTTATGCTCCCAGGACGCTACAGCTTACCCTACGCCATATTTTCTAAGCCGCAGCTTGCCCGATGGTGAAGGTGGTATTCCTCTAGATTGGCGCCGACACGACGGGCACCCTATCCAAGTAGGGCCTGCTGACTCAACCTCTCAACATCCTTGAGACTTTCGACCAATGCAACCGTCGGCGGGACGATGAAGGGGACGCCCGCTGCGAAGGTCTGCCGACGTCACCCCGCCATGCCTCCTTGCTGACGCTCTACATCATGACCACCGCGGGACGCTCCATCCATGTATGAGTGATGCCCTACAAGGCCCTAAGATCTGACATTGGCGGCACCGGGAGGGTTCAATCCGGATAAGCGGAATAGCTCCAGCGAGCGCCGGAACCCGGAAGACTGGACACGGCACAGAGTTCGAAACGCCTCCACGAAAGGGAGCCACTTCTCGGATTTAAGTTTTGATTTTCGTAGAAGATTTTCTTCCTAAATCAGAGCAACCCGCAAGGCCGCCTCCAAACGCGACGTCGCTCGGCGGGCTCATCCACAGGTTTTCAGCGGATTGTCGGATTGACCCGCCTGCTGAGACCGCGGCTGGGAAATGTCCCCAAGCGTCGCGCCAGCAGTCAGTCCGTCCCGCCGTTCCGGACGCCCTGCGTTCCCTGAGGTTTCGCCCCTCTTGCGTCGGCGGCCTCCATCATCGCCAGAGAGTTTGCGGCTCTCTTCCTCACTGTGCGCAGCGATCTCCTATGGCTTCGGTCACGCTCCCTCAGCCGCCAGCCATCTGGCGACTCCGCCGCGCCGCCCATCCGCATGGTCATACGCGCATGAACCTCGGGATAGACGACGTGCACAGCAGTTCCTAGAGGCACGCTCAGGGCTGGGCCGTTTCCCCGGCGGGACCGGCCAGGATGACCTCCAGGGCCAGGCCGGTCGCCTGTTTCGACATTTCGACCCAGACCTCGGCCCAAGCCTCGTTCTCCGGTGCCTCTAATGTGGCGAAGGCCACATCATTGATCTGTCTGCGGGCCCGGCATGAGGTGCGAACCCAGATCGTAGCGCCAAGTCCGGAACATGTTATCGGCCCGGCCTAGCGACACCGTCCAAGAAGACTTCGGCGAATGTGTCCAGGCCTTCGAACACAAACTCAATCACCTGCGCGACGTCGTTCCAGTGCGGCACCGTGAAAGCCGAGCGCAACTCCCATTCGCGATCGCGCACCCGGGCGGCGTCGGCTTCGTTGCGCTTTTCGAACGGGTGCTTCAAGCGACCGGCGGCGACGAGCACCTCATACACATCGCCCGGGGCGGAAATATTCATCCAGCCTGTGGCCGACTTCGACGGTTCCCGCTCGCCCGGATCGACGTCGTGAATCGGCGTTCGCCCGATCCCCGTCGGCCACGAAATAGTTGTGTCCGGCGTTTGTTTGATCCCATGGTTTGATGGTGTGTTTCGTTGGAATGGAAGGATGCCTTATGGGACAGGTTCGTCACGAGAGCGCCACGACCACGCACGCCGTCCGAGCAGCAATAAAGCGATCGCAGGCTTCGCTCTCGACGTTGAGCCGGGAGTTGGGGATCAACCCCAAGACGGTGGCGAAGTGGCGCAAGCGGACTTCGGTCGAAGATATGAAAACCGGGCCGCGGGAGCTGCGCTCGACCGTTCTGAGCGAAGCCGAGGAGCGATGGTGGTCGCGTTCCGGCGGCATACGCTCTTGCCGCTGGACGATTGCCTTTACGCCCTTCAGCCTTCCATTCCGCATCTCACCCGGTCAGCGCTGCACCGCTGCCTTCAGCGCCACTACATCTCGCGCCTGCCCGATATCGAAGGCGACAAGCCCAAACGGCAGCGCTTCAAGCGTTATCCGATTGGCTTCTTCCACATGGATATCGCCGAGGTTCAGACTGCGGAGGGCAAGCTCTATCTGTCGTCGCCATCGATCGAACCAGCAAGTTCGCCGTCACCCAACTGATCGACAAGGCCGACAGACGAACAGCGTGGCAGTTCCTGGAGTACCTGCTGCGGGCCGTGCCGTATAGGATCCACACAATCCTGACGGACAACGGCATCCAGTTCGCCGAGCAGCCCCGCAACCGCAACACCGCTTTACTCTCGTCAGATGCGCTTCGACATGATCTGCGACGCCAACGGCATAGAGCACCGGCTGACCAAGCCGAACCACCCGTGGACCAATGGCCAGGTCGAACGGATGAACCGCACCATCAAGGACGCCACCGTCAAGCGCTTCCATTACGACAGCCACGATCAACTGCGCACCCACCTCGCCGACTTTATGGCCGCTTACAACTTCGCCCGCAGGCTCAAGACCCTCAGCGGCCTCACACCCTACGAATACATCGCCAAAATCTGGACTCCAGAACCAGAGCGATTCATCCTCGATCCGATCCACCAGATGCCGGGACTGAACACCTAGACCGGCCCAGCGTAGCTGGCAGTCGCACGGGGCGATGCTGTTCAACACCTGGCCCTGCGCATCACGCACCATGATCGTCGGCGCATCGCCGGCGGTCTCTACGCCGCGCTGGATCGAATTAATCGAAACGATGCGCTGTACCGTCGGATCCAGCGCCAGGCCGCCATACGGGTGAAGCGTCTGGGGGGCGTCCGCCGCAACTGAAGTGGAGGCCAGCAGGCCAGCGGCGACAAGGGACACGAACATCGAAACGGCTCCGAAAGGACGATCTTGAACAGAGCCGGACAGAGGCGAACCGACAACTACAACACAAGCGCTCCGGTCAGATCCCCCGGCGGTGGACCGCCGCCGGCGATCATCGCCTGCTCGCGCTGCACCAGGCCGGGCAGAGTCTCCAGGTCGAACCGGCGGATCACGAAACGGGCGATCGAGCCCGTGTCGTAAAGGGTGTGATCGACCGCGCCACGGCGCGCGAAAGGCGAAACGATCAGGGCCGGGATGCGGCTGCCGGGGCCCCAACGGTCGCCTTTGGGCGGAGCGACGTGATCCCACCAGCCGCCGTTCTCGTCGAAGGTGACGACGATCAGCATCCGCGCCCATTGGGGGCTGTTTCGCAAGGCGTCGATTACGCGGGCGATATGTCGGTCGCCGGCGTCCACATCGGAATAGCCGGCGTGCATGTTGAGGTCGCCCTGGGGCTTGTAGAAACTGACGGACGGCAGACGACCGGCCTCGGCGTCGGCCAGGAAATGGTTGGTGCGCGCGGTGTCGCCGACGCCGCCGTCCTTCAAGTGCGCGCTCCGTTCGTCCGTGTCGGGCGCAAAGCGCGCAAAATAGTTCAGCGGCTGGTGATGCGGCTGAAAATTGGGCCTGGTGGGGAAGTCCCCGTTGGTTCCTTGTCCGGCCAGGGCCAGAGCCCAGCCGCCGGCGTACCAGGCCCAGGCGATCCCCTTGTCCGACAGCCGGTCGCCGATGGTGGCGTGGGTCTGTGGCGGCAGGGTGTGTGCGCTGGTCCAGTCGGCGTAGCCCGGCCGCGCCTTGTCCAGCTCATAGGTAGGCGCATAGGGCGGGGTCAGGGTATTCACCGCCCAAAAGTCGGGGGTGAGCGAACTCGGCACGAACTTCGGAGGGCCATCCAGGGCGCTAGCGGGCGAATCCGCCTTCAGACGAAGGCGAATTCCGGCGAGGTCGTCGCCCTCGACCCTGGCGATCCTGCCCTTCGCCGGGCTGTGGTCTGCGTCCGGATAGAAGGGCGGCCGGGCGGCCACGAGATACTGATGATTCAGGAAGGAGCCGCCGAAGGCTCCCATGAAGAAGTTGTCGCACAGGGTGAACTCGCGCGCGATCGACCACAGGCGCAGATTGGCCGCGCCGTCGGCGTAGCGGCCCATGACCAGAGCGCCGGAATCCCCCCAGGCGACGAAACCGTCGTTGCGCCCGCCGTTGATCTGCAACTGGTTCTGGTAGAAGGCGTGAACCAGATCGCGGGTCACGATGCCGTGGGGCAGCGGATCGCCCTCGGGCGTTTGCAGGGCGAAGGGGCCGTTGGCGATCTCAGGCAACTCGTCGGGCCCGATCTTCCAGGTGCGATGCTCGACTACCTGGCTGTCGGGAACCAGGCCTTCCCAGATTTTCGGCAGACGCGGCAGGATGCGACCGTCACGGTCCCGTTGCAGCAGGCGCTCCGCCGGCTCTGCGGACAAGGGCCGCTCCAGGCCGGGGAAGTCGGCGAACAGATTGTTGAAGCTGCGGTTCTCCGCATAGATCACCACCACCGTGTCGATGGCCTCGCGCAGGCGCGCGTCGGCGGCCGGTCCCGAGCCAAGCCCTGGGTTGGGCGCTGGGCCGGTCATGGACGAGGCTGCGGCGGCCCTTTCTCCCTGGACCGCCGCCGCACCGGCGACGAGCGCCAGGCCGCCGAGCAGCCGGCGGCGGTCGGGACTCCTGGGATCGTCGGCGTCGGGCTTGAGGCTCATGTCTCTCTCGTCCGCCTCAGCCGGCGGTTCGGTTGTTGTCGTCGCGATGGCTGTCGGGCAGGCGACGGTCAGGGTCCACGGTGGCGGACACCACCGCCCCATGGCCCGCGAAACGGAAGGCGTGGCTTGCACGCTGAAGCCAGGTCTCGACCGGAATTCTCTGGTCGATCTGCGAACCGTCTGCGAAGACGACCCTCAACATCGCCGGCAGCACGAGCTTGTCCCGGTTTTCGACCACCACGTCCGCGCCCTTGGCGGGATCGCCGTCGATAGGCGTGATCGCCGTGACCGCCAAATCGTGCTTCCAGTTATTCAGATACCAACCGCGCCAGAACCACGACATATCCTCGCCGCCTGCGCTCTCCATCGACCGGAAGAAGTCGCTCGGCTTGGGGTGTTTGAAGGCCCAGTCGGCGATGAATTTGCGGAAGGCCGGGTCGAACCGTTCGGGACCCAGAATGTCCTCGCGCAGCAGGGTCAGGCCGAAGGCGGATTTGAAGTAGGTTACTGGGTGCCGGTATTTTTCCTGGATGGCGTCGGCGCGCGTCATGACCGTCGGCGCGGCCGCGTCTTCCAGAAGGGCGGCGATCTGCTCTGCCGGAGTTCCTTGCCCCGGCGCATATTCTCCGTCGCGCTTGGGCCCATAGACGCCGCCCTCGAAGGCGTCGGATTCATAGACGTCGATGAAGGTGTTGAACCCTTCGTCCATCCAGGCGTCGCGGCGCTCGTCGAAACCGACGATCATCGGGAACCAACTGTGGCCGATCTCGTGGGCAGTGATCCAGAACAGGGTCTTGCCCTCGTCCTCCACCCCGTCGAAAACGATGCCCGGATATTCCATCCCCGCCGCCGGTCCGGCGACGTTGATCGCATTGGGCCAAGGATAGGGATACCAGGTCGAGAAGGTCTCGACCGCGTGTTTCAGATATTCGGTGGAGCGGCCCCAGCGGCCCGGGCCCACGCTCTCGATCGGATAGACCGACTGGGCCAGCGCTGTCTTGCCGCTCGGCAGATTGATGCGCGCGGCGTCCCAAACGAAGGCGCGCGAGGCGCTGAAGGCCACGTCGCGGGTGTTCTTCATGTGAAAGCGCCAGGTCTTGGTCGCTTGGCCCGCAGGCGCGGCCGACACCTCCTCCGGCGTTCGGATCATCACGGTGCGGTCGCTGGCGTGGGCCTGGGCCAGACGGCGACGCTGTTCGGCATCCAGCACCTGATCGGGATTGGTCAGTTCGCCGGAACCCGCCACCACCATGTCGGCCGGAACCGTCACGGTGTAATCGAAATCGCCGTACTCCAGATAGAATTCGTTGGCCAGGAACGGCAACGTGTCCCACCCCCGCACGTCGTCGTAGACGGCCAGGCGCGGATACCATTGAGCGATGCTGAAAATGTCGCCGTTGGCGCTGGACATCCAGCCGGTGCGGCCGCCGAATTCGTCGGACGGCACGACATAGCCATAAGTCACCCGCACTTCGACCTGACCGCCCTTGGGCGACAGGGCCGTCGGCAGGGTCACGCGCATGCGCGTGTCGTCGATCAGCGGTTGGACCTTAACCCAGCCGCCGTCCTGTTTCACCTCGACCCGCTCAATCCGGTAGCCATCGGTGGAACCGCGTCGTGGACGGGCCGAAAAGGCGACCGCTCGCGCATCGGTGCGATAAAGGTTCTGGTCCAGTTGCAGCCACAGCACGTCCAGAACGTCGGGGCTGTTGTTGGTGTAGCGGATGACCGCCTGGCCGTTCAGGACGCGGCTGACAGGATCGAGGCGGGCGTCGATCGAATAGTCGACCCTGTTCTGCCAATAGGCCGCGCCGGGTGCGCCGGAGCCCGACCGATAGGCGTTCGCCGGCGTCGGCAGGGTCAGGGGCGCGAACGTCTCCAGCGGCCGAAAGCCGTCATTCGCCTGGGCGAGCGCGGGGGTGGACGCAAGACTGACGGCCAAGGCGCCGAGCGCGAAGGTCAGACGCATGAAGGTCTCCACAATAGGCGCATGGGCGCGCACCGCCATCGCGGAGCGATCATTCGATGCGCTGAACGATGCGACCTTCTGCCGCATCCATGACGAAGAACAACCCCTTTTCGCCATTGTCCGCGAGTTGGAGCACGCCCGAGACCTCGACCAGGTGATAGCCGGCGGCGATGGGTCGGCGTAGGCGCACCTCGACGATTTCGTTCGGTTCGGCCGGTGGATGGAAGAAGCAGACCGGGGTGTAGGGCGAGATCAGGAAGTGGGCGGTCCGGTCGTCCGCCTCCAGCGGCAACATATAGCCGCGCAGGGTGAGCCGACGCCCCGCCAGGGCCCGAACCTCGGCCGGATGGGAGGCGTGGTAGAGCTGGGACTTCTCGTCGATCGATATCCGCGTCTTGCGCAGAATCGCCCAGATCGGACCGTCGGCGGTAGGCAGGTTACGCTGTGCGGCGCGTTCGGCCTTGACCTCGTCATCGAAACCGCCGACGGCCTGAGAGGCCATGGGACCGCCGCCCTGGTCGCCGCTTGTGGTTTGCGCCCACGTCCGGTCGAGCTCCGCCGGATCCGTCATCTGCAGACGGCCTTCCATGTCTGCATCGGGTTCAGCATCCAACGCCGCCTTCGTCTGATCCGCAGTCGGCTCCCCCTCCCCTCCTGCAACCGAGGTTTGAGGCGCCCTCTTTGTTGAGGAGGCCGCGGCGGAAACGTCTGGGGTGGCGGACCTTTCCGCGCCACGATCACCGCACGCCGCCAAAAGCAGCAGTACGACGAGGGCGGCGACGAGCCGTGTCATCGGCCGGACCGCATCAGCTCTGACGGCGCTCCGGTTCATCGATTTTCCGACCATGGCCCCTAGCTTCGGAAAGAAATGTTACTATATAACGTATATAGCTTAGCAGGGAGGCGAAACCATGGCGATACACAGGACCGGCGATGCGATGGGGATCAGTCTTTCGGGACTGTGCATGGTCCACTGTCTTGCCCTGCCGCTGTTGGTCTCTCTGTTTCCCCTGGCAGGCGCCTGGGCCGAGGCGCCGTGGGTGCACTGGGTCTTCGCCTTTATGGCCGGCCCCCTGGCCGCCTATGTGTTGAGCCGGCCCGATACTGCGGGGCGGCGCGATTGGCTCCTGATCGCCGCCGGCGCGCTTGGCGTGGCGCTGCTCTTTTTCGCCGCCGCCGAGTTGCCGACGCACGAAGCCGAGACGCCGATGACGGTCGCCGGGGGCCTGATCCTGGCCGGCGCCCATATCGTCAACTGGCGCAAGCGGAACCACGCCCACTAATCGGCGGCGGCCCGATGGCTTTGCGTCAATGAATAGCCATAATTCGTAATAATATAACGTTACACGTTTCTGTAGCCTCGCTGCTCTCGATCGATGATGACGCCTCCTATATGGTCCCTTGCGCTTGTCCTGGGTGCGGCCTTGTCGGCTGCGCCCGCGGCGGCGCGAAACCAGCCATTCAAAGCCATGACGCTCGGCGGACTTTCGGTGAGCGCCGACAGCCTAGGCGGCGCACCGGCTGTGGTTCTGCTATGGCGCAGCGATTGCGGCGCCTGTCTGGTCGAGTTGGACGGATTGGCTGGCCTCCGGACGGCGACGAGGAACGGGCGCCTGATCGCCCTGGCGCTGGAGGATCGCGCCTCCGCGGGAGCCGCAGTCCGAGCGCGCGGCTATCCCGAGGCCGCCGTATGGACATCGCCGGAAGCGCCGGCGGCGGTGTTGACCCGCCTGGGCGGCGCCCCGCCCCGGCTGCCGCTCGCAGTCGCGCTTAGGCCGGACGGGCGAATCTGCGCCGTCCATCACGGCATTCTTGGAGCCGACCGCGCCCGAAGGTGGATTCAGCAATGCTTATGACACGCGATCTGGCGGTCGGTCGAAACGGCGTAGCCGTCGCAACACCAGGCGATCTGCAGGTGGACGCCGGGGACAGCCTGTTGCTGCTCGGCCCCTCCGGCTCCGGCAAATCGACGCTTCTTTTCACGCTCGCCGGCCTCTTGACGCCCATCGCCGGCGAAGTCCTCCTGGATGGTGGTCCGTTCAGCATCCTGCCGGCCGGCCGACGTGATCGCGTGCGGGGCGAGCGACTGGGTCTGGTCTTCCAGGACGTCCACCTTCTGGCCGGCCTCAGCGTGTTGGACAATGTCTTGCTGGCCCCCTTCGCCGCAGGCGCCGCCCAGAACCCGGAGCGCGCCAGGACCCTGGTGGAGGAACTGGGACTCGGCTGGGCGCTGCGACGTCCTGCCGAGACGCTTAGCCGGGGCGAGGCCCAGCGGATCGCCATCGCCCGCGCCATGTTGATGAACCCTTCGGTGATCCTGGCCGACGAACCGACCGCCAGCCTGGACGACGACAACGCCGCGACCGTGGCGAGTCTCCTCCGGCGCGCCGCCGATGAAGCCGGCGCGGCCCTGGTCATCGCCACCCATGATCAACGCCTGAAGTCCGCCTTTCCCCGGCAAGTCCATCTGGCGGCGCGTCGGTCGGAGGCCGCATGACCCTGTTCAAACTGCTCGCCGCCTTCATCCGTCGTCGACCCGTCACATGGGGCTTCTATGCGGCGGTGCTGGCCATCGCCGTCTCCGTCACCGCTTCGGTCCTGCTGCTCGAACAAGCCGCCGGCGACCGGCTCCGGCGCGATCTTGGCGGGATCGATCTGGTGATCGGCGCGAAGGGCAGCCCGCTGCAACTGGTGATGTCGACCGTCTTCCAGGTCGATGCGCCGACTGGCAACATCGCCTTGGCCAAGGCGCAGCGGTTCGCCGCCAATCCCATGGTCCGCCAGGCCATTCCGATCTCCATGGGCGACAGTGTCGGCGGCCTGCGCATTGTCGGCAGCACCCTGGACTATCCGGCCCTCTATCAAGCGCGGTTGAGCGCGGGCGATTGGTGGTCGAAGCCGATGCAGGCGGTGCTCGGCGCTACGGCGGCCGAGCGCTTGAAGTTGAAGGTCGGCGACACCTTCGTGGGCGAACACGGCCTGATGGAGGGCGGCGAAAAGCACAGCGCCTCGCCCTATCGCGTCGTAGGAGTCCTGGCGGCGACGGGGGCCGTGGTCGATCGGCTAGTGCTGACCGACTATCGTAGCATCTGGGAGGTGCATGCCCACCATCATCACCACGACGGGGGCGCAGCCGGCCAGGTCGATCAAGACGGGGACCAAGACGAGGCCGAGGACGCCAAGAAAGGGCCGGAGATCACCGCGCTTCTGGTTCGCTATCGTTCGCCGCTCGGCGCCGTTATCCTGCCGAACCAGGTCAAGGCCACGCCCGATCTTCAACCCGCCTCCCCCGCGCTGGAGGCCGCCCGACTGAATCAGATCGCCGGGGCGGGCGCCGACGCGATCCAGCGACTGGGCATAGCGCTGCTTGGCTTCTCGCTGGTCGGATTCGTGGTCGCCCTGACGGCCGCCGTCCTGGCGCGGCGGCGCGAGCTGGCCCTGCTGCGCGCCCTCGGCGCCCGACCGTCGCTGCTGATCGCCCTGACCGCGCTTGAAGGCGTCCTGCTGGGCCTGGTCGGCGGTCTTCTCGGCCTGGCGGCGGCGCGGGTCGCCGTCCATCTGATCGCCGCCAGCGCCTCCGCCTACGCCCTGCCCATCCCCCCCATCGGCATGACCGACGCCGTGCTGATGGGGCTGTCAATCCTTCTTGGCCTTTTGGGCAGTCTCGGTCCCGCCGTCGCAGCGGCGCGGACCAATGTTCCCAACGTTCTTGGAGGGGCCTGAGCATGTCCCTTTTCCTGTCGCGTCGCGCCTGCCTCATGGGCGCCTTGGGCGCCGGCGTGTTCGCGAGTCGTCCGGCCCAAGCCCAGTTCTTCGGTCAGCCCGCCGACCACACGCAGGTGCTCAGCCCGGACCCGATGTGGACGCGCTTCGCCGCGACGCCGATCCAGCTGGACCGGCGCACAGGCGCCTACACCGCTACGTTCCGTCCGGATGTCACCTCGCTCGCGGGCAGGACGCTGAAGATTCTGGGCTTCATGCTGCCCTTGGAGGCGGGACGGACCACGACCCACTTCGGGCTGATGCGCAAGAACCACCAGTGCGACTTTTGCCCGCCCAGCCTGCCGACGGAAGCCATCGAGGTGCGGTTGCTGCACCCGCGTCAGAACACCACCGATCTGATCGAGGTTTCCGGCGTCCTCAGCCTGCACGCCAGTAGCGATGCGGGATTCTTTTTTCAGATCGGCCGAGCGACCGCGGCCTGAGCATGAGGCGCCGCCGTCCTTTTCGGGTTTCCTTGCGCACCATCGACGTCACAAGATAACGCACGGGACGTTCAGGGGAGGATCGCTTTGTCGCTTTTTAAAATTCCGGCCGTCATGAACGGCCTCGTCATGGCTGCTGTCATTACAGCCAGCACGACCGCCTCGGCCCAGCAGACGCCGGCGCCCCTCGCCGAGGCGGCCACGGCGTCGCAGAGCGAAATCCCCGACAGCTTCCGTCCGGCGACGCCCGACTACAACTATGTTCGCCGGGAAGTGATGATCCCCATGCGCGACGGGGTGCGGCTGCACACCGTCATCATCATCCCGAAAGGGCTGAGCGATGCGCCGATCATTCTGAATCGAACGCCCTACGACGCCAGCAGAGTCACCAGCGGCGCCAACAGCACCCATGCGGAGATGCTGGTGCGCCAAGGCTTCGCCACCCTGCTTCAGAACGGCTACATCCTGGTCTCGCAGGACGTGCGCGGCAAGTACGGCTCGGAGGGCGACTATGTGATGAACCGGCCGATCGCGGGACCGCTCAACACCACCGGGATCGACCACGCCACCGACGCCTACGACACCATCGAATGGCTGGTCCACAACGTGCCGGAAACCAACGGCCGCGTCGCCACCATGGGCAATTCCTATGACGGCTTCACCGTCACCCAGAGCCTGATCAATCCCCACCCGGCGTTGAAGGCCGCCGTGCCCATGATGGCCATGGTCGACGGCTGGATGGGCGACGACTGGTTCCACAACGGCGCCTTCCGCTGGCTGGGCGCGATCAACTATTCCCTGGGCCAGGAAGGCGGGCGGTCCGGCGGGCCGGCCTGGCCGAAATCCTGTTACGACGACTATGTCTGTGCGCTTCGATCCGGGTCCGCCGCCGAGCTGGCGGAACGGATGGGCGTCGACCAGACCGGCTTCTGGAAACAGGTGCTGCGTCACCCTTCGTATGACGGCTGGTGGCAGGCCCAGGCCGTCGACAAGATCCTGGCGAAACAGCCGTTGAAGGTGCCGACCCTGTGGGTCGACGGCCTGTGGGACCAGGAGGATATCTACGGCACGATCGCCGCCTATCGCGCCACCGAGGCAAAGGATGTCAACAATGACATGAACTTCCTGGTCGCCGGTCCCTGGATGCATGGCGGCGCCTATCGCGACACCGGGGCCAATATCGGCCCGGTCCCGTTCGACAGTTCGACCTCGCTCTATTTCCAGCGCCATATCCTGCTGCCCTTCCTGGACGCCCACCTGAAGACGACCGGCGCGCCCGCGCACATCGCGCCGGTCAGCCTGTTCGAATCCGGCGTCAACGAATGGCGCTTCCTGACGTCCTGGCCGACCGACGCGCCGACGCGCCGCCTCTATCTCCAGGCCGGCGGCGGTCTGGCCTTCCAACCGCCCGCCAGCGGGGCCAAGGCGTTCGACGAATACACGTCCGATCCCGCCCATCCGGTCCCCTACATCCCCCGTCCGGTCCGCGACGATGCCTGGCGGACGTGGCTGGCCAGCGACCAGCGCCCCTACAGCGACCGCGCCGACGTCGTCACCTATGTTTCGGAGCCCCTGACCGAACCTGTGCGGATCTCGGGCAATCCGCAGGTCCATTTGTTCGCCTCGACGACCGGCACGGACTCCGACTGGGTCGTCAAGCTGATCGACGTCTATCCGGACGAATATTATCTTCAGCCCGAGATGGGTGGCTATCAGTTGGCGGTGTCGATGGACATCTTCCGCGGCCGCTATCGCGAAAGCCTCAGCACGCCCAAGGCGATCACGCCGAACCGGCCGCTGGAATACAAATGGGCCCTGCCGGCGGCCAGCCACACCTTCCTTCCGGGGCACCGGATCATGGTGCAGGTGCAATCCAGCTGGTTCCCGCTGTACGACCGCAATCCCCAGACCTTCGTGCCGAACATCATGTTCGCCAAACCCGAGGATTATCGCCGTGCGACGCAGCGCGTCTATCACGACGGCGATACGGCGACGTTCATCGAACTGCCCGTCGCCTCTTCAACCGCCGCCGATCCGCGGCCGTAAGGCTGCAGATCGCCTGTCCGAGCCCGACCCGTAGAGTCGCCCCTGTCACCTCCAGGGCGAACGCGCCCAATGGAGGTTCGCCTGAGCGTCGGCTGTCAGGGTCAGGCCCTTATCGCCTGGACCCGACCAACCGGACGGCCTCTGGACAGATCTGCAAATGACAGCAGTTTTACGCTGGACGCCCCTTTTGCGCGGCTGCGCGTAGGGCGTCCAGCGCCTGAACGGAGCCTCAGAAGGCGTAGCTCAGCGTCGCGAATATCTGACGGGGCGCCGAGGCGTGGAACACCACGACGCTGCCCGTCGCATCGTCCGGCGCGAAGACGCTGCCGTCGAAGTTGGAGGCATAGCGTTTGTTGGTCAGATTAGTGACGTTCACCGCGAACTTCACCCCGGTCGCGCCGACTTCGCTCAGGTCATAGTTGAGGCCCAGATCGAAGGTCGTATAGCCGCCGAAGCCCTGGTCGTTGGTATAGGTGTAGAAGCGCTCGCCCGTGTATTTGCCCATCAGCGAGCCCGAGAAGCCGTGCCAGTTCACCGTCACCACGCTGGACAGCATTTCCCTGGGCGTATCGACCTGCTGCTTGCCGGCCGTCGCCTTGACCACGCAGGTCGTGGTGCACCAGTTCAGATCGTCGTCATAGGTCGTCTTGCTGTACGAGGCCGAGTTGTACCAGTTGAACCAGGGGGTCGGCTTCCACAGCACGCCCAGTTCGACGCCCGTGCTGGTCACGCTGCCGGCGTTGTGGAAGGAGTTGCCGCAGCCGGGGTTCTGCTGCTGGTTGGTCGGGCACGGATTGTACTGCAGCAGGCGGTCGTCGAACTTGACCCGGTAGGCCGCCAGGGCCACCTGAAGCGGGCCGCTGATGTAGCGATAGCCGGCGTCGAAGCTCTTGGACGTCTCGGGCTTCAGATACTGGCCTTGCAGGTCCCAGATCGTCTGCGACACCGATTGCGGCCCCAGTTTGAAGCCGCCCTGGAACATGGCCATGTTCTCGGCGTAGCTGGCGTACAGTTCATGACCCTCGGCGACCTGCCAGTGGACGCCGATTTCCGGCAGGAAGTTGTCCTTGGCCGTCAGACTGCCGCTGGCGAACTGGCTGGAGCTGGGCGGCGGGGCCAGGGCGACGCCGTCCACGGCCCGGGCGTCCGACTTGGCGTAGGTGCTCTTGAAGCCGAAATCGACCGTCACCGCATCGTTCAGCAGCGACAGCGTGTCCTGAACATAGAACTGGCGCGTCTCCCAATCCGTTTCCTGGACCCACTGGGCGCGGGCCGGCTGGCCGTCCAGATAGTGCGCCAGGCTGAAGGGGCCGGTGACGTCGGTGCGGATGTAGCGCGCCGCGCTGGAGGTGTTCTCATCGAACCAGAACCCGGCCTGGACGTGATGCGGCCCGAAGGTCCAGCTCAATCCGCCCACCACGCCCGAGCGGTCGATGGTGTAGCGGGTGTCGCGGATCTGCACCGGCACGTCGTCGGCCGTGGTCGTCGTGCCCTGGGTGGACCAGCCGGTGATGAAGTTGTTGCCCGCGCCCTTGTTCGTGTGGCGATAGACCTTGGCCTCGACCTTCAGGTCGTCAGTCAGATCGTATTCGCCCGCCAGATAATAGAGGTCGTCGTTGCGCAGGATCTGACCATTGGTGAAGGTCACGTCCGAATTCTTCTGGGGCGAGGGCGCCGCGACGCAGTTGGCCGTCGCCGTCGGATTGCTCACGCCGCAATATGCGACGCCCAGATACGACTGCCAGTCGGGCGCATAGCCGGCCCAGTCCCAGCCCAGGCCGGTTCAGCATGTCCTTGGACAGATAGGCGTCGTCCGCCTGATTGGTGCGCGACAGATCGGCGAAGGCGGTGACGGCGCCGCGGTCGAAGCGGTACATGGCCTTGCCGTTGAACTGCCGGCCCCAGGAGGTCTTGTAGTCGCCCTGGTTCACGAACAGGTCCTGTTCGCTGTACTGGCCGGACACATAGGCCGAGAAGCCGTCATGCTCGCCCGTGTCCACCCGCAGGAAGCTGCGCCTGGACGCCTCGCTGCCGAAGCCCTGGCTGGCCGCCAGGCCGAACGAACGGCTGGGATTGCGCGAAGTGTAAATCAGGGCGCCGCCCAGATTGCTGGTCGACGGAATGGCCAGACCGGCGATGCCGGTCGCCAGGTCGGCGCGGCCCAGGTTCTCGGAGATCAGCGCGCGGCTGATGGTCAGGCCGTTGTAGTTGTTATAGGCGCCGTCGCCCAACGGCACGCCGTCCAGCGTATAGCCCAGGTGGGTCGTGTTGAACCCGCGCACCTGCAGGGTCAGCGACTGCTCGTTCACCCCCAGGGCGTCGATCGACTGGGCGCTGACGCCAGGCAGGAAGTTCAGCGCCTTCTGGACGCTGGTTCCCGGCGGCAGGGTCTCCAGGTTCGCCGGCGTAAGCGTCGAGACCGAACGGGTTTGGCCCGATCCGATCACCACGATCTCATCCAGTTGATCGACTGAAGATTTCCGCGCGACCTGATCGGCCGTGGAATCGACGACGGCGGTCTGGGCCAAGGCCGCTCCTGCCCATCCCGTCATGGCCGTGCCGACCAGCAGACTTGTGATACTCAAACGCTTGAAATGTGACGTCATGACGCAGACCCCTCTGATTAGGGGCCCGCGTCTAAGCCGTTCCGGCCACGCTAAGGCTAAGCTTTGATTACAACTTCAAGACAAGAGCCGGGCGCTCGGGTTCGGGTACGTCCCTGATATGCAAGAGGGACTGAAGGGCTTGACGGGATGATCTGCGGGGTCATGCCCGACAGTCTTGGCGGCGGTTCTTGCCGCCTTGCTCACGGATACGCCTTGCAGAGGAAGAAACGGCGGTCTGCCTTGCTGGAGGCGCTCGCGTTGGCGCATTCGCCCCGTCCCCCGGACAGGAGACGGGGCGGTTCAGACTCAGAAACTATAGCGGAGGCCGACGCCATAGGTCGCCGGCGCACCGACCAGTCGAGCTGCGCCGTTGAGTTCGGGGAAATAGACCGCGTCGGTGAGGTTCCGTCCGTAAGCATAGACGGTCCAGTTGGCGGCCGTCTGCAGGTCGAGGCGAGCGTTCACAAGCGTATAGGCCTCTGCGGTGTTGGCCGGCGTCGCATTAAGGCGGTTCGACTCTTCCCCGTGATGCGACACCGACAGCCGCGAGTTCAGCCGCCAGCCGTTGGCGAACGTCAGTGCGTGGTTCAGCGCCGCCGTCGCCGTGACGTCCGGCGCGCCCGGCAGGGGATCACCGACTGTGGACAAGACATCGGCGACGCGGGCCGAGCTGAAGGACAGGATCTCGGTGTCCAGGAAGGCCGCCGCCAGGTCGAAGTCCAGACTCTGGTTCGCCGTCTCGAAGACGACGGCGTTCAGCGCGAACTCCAGGCCCTTGCTTTCGGCCTCGCCCACATTGGCGCGGCCATTGGTGTCGTTGGCCAGCCGCGTCGTCGCCTGCAGTTCCTTGAAGCGATAGAAGAAGGCGTCCAACGACAGACGCAGGCGCGGCGAGGCCCAGCGCACGCCCGTCTCATAGGCGACGACCGTCTCCGAATCGAAGGGCAGGGTCTCGGCCTGGGTGAAGATCGAAGTGCCGTCGAACCCGCCCCCGCGATAGCCGGTCCCGGCCGAAACGAAGGCGTTCAGATTGGGGGTGAAGATGTACTTCGCCGTGACCCGACCGGAGACATTGTCGTCTTCGAACGTGCGATCCCAGATGAAGGGATTGGTCGTCGCAAAGGTGGTCGTGAAGGTGGAGATTCCCCACGGGTTCAAGTCGTCGTTGCGACCGCTGAACGTCGCTTCGTCGCGGGTGTAGCGCAGGCCGCCCGAAAGAGTCAGCCTGTCCGTCAGATCGTAATCGACCTGGCCGAACAGGGCGAAGCTGTTGCGGCTCTGCTTGTGAAGATTGTCGTACTTCGTCCGGGCGGTGTAGCTGGTCCAGTGGGTGTCGAAGTCGATGTCGTCGGCCACATAGAAGGCGCCCGCGATCCAGTCCACGCGACCGCCGGTTTCGTCGCCCAGGCGAACCTCCAGCGACTGCTGGTTTAGGGTCTCGTCGGCGTCGAAGCGTGACGCCGGATAGGGCGAACCATCGCCATTGCCCTGGACCGACCGGGTCGTGCCCTGGCTGTTGCCGATCACGGTCAGGTTCAGATTGTCGGCCAGACGGTGCGTCAGGATGGCCGATGCGCCATAGATGTCGATCCTCTGGGTCGGGTACTCCGAGGAGTAGAATTCGTAAGGATCATCGTTCTCCCCAGCGTTGGCGATACTGGTGTCCAGGGCGTTGGAGATACGGTCGTACTGGCGCGTGTCGCCGTGATCGCGGCTGCCGAACAGTTTCAGCGTTAGCCGGGTTTCGGGAGCGACGACTAGGGCCACCGTGGCGCGACCGGCGACCAGATTCTTGTCACCGAAACCTTCGCGCCGGCCCGGATCGACGATGGGCGGAACCTGGGTCTGGGTCACGCCGCCGATGATAGGACGAAAGCCCGCCAGCTTGCCGGCTCCCGCCCCTGTCATGAAGCCGCCGCCCTGCTCGGCAAGGACCGCCAGGCGAACGCCGACCTTGTCGTTGAGCGGCCCGCCGACCGCGCTTTCGACGGCGACATAGTCATAGCTGCCGATCTCGAAGCGTCCCGCGCCCTGGGCGGTGTCGCCCGGCCCCTTGGTGATCACATTGATGACCCCGGCCGTCGTGTTGCGACCATACAGCGTGCCTTGCGGCCCCTTCAGGATCTCGATCCGATCCAGGTCGAACAGGGGCATGCCGAGATAGGCGTTGGAGGTCTGATAAACGCCGTCGATGTGCAGGGCGACCGACGGATTGCCATTGGGTTTATAGTCGTCGGCGCCGCCGATGCCGCGGATGCTGATGAGGCCGTAGTTCGTGCCCCCGAAAGCGTAGTTGATCGACACCCCAGGCGTCTCGTCCACAAGGCCGGTGATGCTGTCGACGCCTCGACGCGCCGCGTCGGCCCCGTCGATGACGCTGACGGCCAAGGGCACGTCCTGAAGGCGCTGACTGCGCTTCTGGGCCGTAACGATCACCTCCTCGAGGGTGGCGGCGTCGGCGACTTGGCTTGCGCCCTGCGAAATAGAAAAGGTCCGTTCCCCGACCTGGGTGGCGACAAGGCCGGAGCCCGCAAGCATCTGACGCAGGGCCTCGGCCGGCGGCATCAGGCCGGCCACGCGGTTGGCCTGTTTGCCCCGAACCAACTCGGGGGAAAAGACCACCTGCACGTCGGCCGCACTGGCGAAGCGCGTCAGGGCGGTCTCCAGCCCCTGGCTGTCGATCGCAAAGGCGACCGCCCGCGAGGTTGCGGCCTGGGCCAAGGCGGGCGAGGTTGCGGCCAGGACGGCGAGGGCACCGCAGGTCATCAGGCCCGTTCGAAGCCCTCCTCTGAGGCCCCCGCTCAGACGCTGTCCCAAGCCGCGCGGAATCGAGAAGGATTTGGTCATGGATCGCCCCTGAATGATCGGACCGGCCCTCAGCCGGCTCGCTTTCAGGAACGGAAGCCCGCGTGCGAATCCCCACTCCGTCTTTGAAATTTCATCGAACCGTAGCCGATCCGTCAGGCGTGTGGATGCGCCAGACGCCGTCTCTCGTCCGCTTCACCGACAGGTTGAAGCCCGAGGCCAGAGCCAGTGCGAACTCTCGACCGCCATCATAGCGGAAAGACCCCGATATCCGCGTGTCTCCGGCGGCGCGGTCCTCGATGACGAGGTGTTCGACCGAGTAGTGATTGAAGGCTGCGACAACCTCCGACAAGGGCCGATCCCGCACCACCAGCCGACCCGTGCGCCACGCGGTCTCGACCTCGACGTCCGCCGTCTCCGCCTTCAAGCCGTCCCGTGTCAGGGCGCTCTTCTGGCCTGACGAAAGTCGTGTCCCAAGCTTGCCGCCCGTGCGCCTGTACAGGGTCAGGTCGCCCTGTTCGACCACGACGTCTGGCCGCCCGTCCAGCAGCGTCAGTTGGAATCGACCGCTATCGGCGGCCAGAACATAGTCGCCGGCGCGGAGGACAAAGGGCGTCCCTCCGTTCGGCGTCAGATCGAAATAGGCCTGCCCCTGTTCCAGGACGGCCGCCCGCCTTCCATTGGCGAAATCCAGCCGTAACCGCGTGGACGGCGCCAGGACCGCCTCCGAGCCGTCCGGCAGCGCCGCGTTCAGCCGCTGCCCCGCCTGGGTCGAGATCAGGGCGCGCGCCGGAGAGGCCGCGCCCATGACCCAAAGTCCGGCGCACGACGCCGCGACCGCCCCGCCCGCCAGGCCGAACACCGCCCGACGCGACAGTCTCGCCGCCGGCTGTTTCAGCGCGGCCGCCCGCAGGGCAAGGAGGTCGGGCTCGGCCGCGCTCTCGCCCAGCATCCGCCACACCCTCGCATAGTCGCGGTAGGCGGCTGCATTGGTCGGGTCCGAATCCAGCCAGAGACGAAAGTCGGCTTCTTCGATCACGTCCGTCGTTCCACCCGCATTGCGACGGGCGAACCACACGGCGGCGGCTTCGGCGGGTTCGTCAGAGGCGGAGGCTTTGATAGGAAACATCAGTGCGTTTCCTCGAACAGGCCGTGCTTCAGCGCCGCCATAGCCCGCACCATGTGTTTTTCGACCGCGCTGACCGAGATTCCCAGTCGCTGGGCGATCTGGGGATAGGTCAGGTTCTCCAGGCGCCTCAGAATGACGATGGTCCTGGCCCGCGGAGGCAGGGCCTGCAGCGCCGCCAGCATCCGTTTCAACTGTTGCTTCCCGTCAAGAACCTGTTCGGCGCTGGGAGCATCGCTCGGCGCCGCCAGATCGTCGATGTCCACATGTCGCCCGTGTCCCCTCGCCTGATCGTAGCGGCCGCGATCCCGCGCGACATTGGCCGCCGCCTCGAACACATAGCCATCGACATTCTCCAGGCTGAACAGGTCGGCGCGGCGCAGAAGCCTGACGAACAGGTCCTGGACCATCTCCTCGGCGTCCATCGGAGAGCCCGCGCGACGCCGGAAGAATTGCAGAAGCGGCCGCCGAAGGCGACGGGTCAGGTCGGCGAAGGCGGCCTCGGTCGAACGACCGCCGGCGCGCGCGTCGTTCGGACCTGGAGCAACAAGCGGCTGGGACATGGACCGCCTGATGCCGCCCCAGCATCACGGCCAGATGTCGGATGCGCGACAGTTCGATCTCGGATCGACAGGCCCGGCGTCGCGCAAGCTTCACAAATCCGGCGCCGGACGAGGATAGTTTCGCGGCGTCGGCGCCCGTTACGAGGCGTGATCGTTTTTGGCGCGCCTAAAGTTCGGTCGCCTGTCCTTCCCCTCCCGTGGCGAGCGCATGATCCGCTTTCGACCTTTCCTGACCAGCCTCGCGGCCACCGTCACCCTGTTCGGCGCGGCCGTCGACGCCCGCGCCGAAGTCTTCACCGTGGCGGTCGTATCCGACACCCAGCACTATTCGAACATCCAGGCCGCGCAGCCCCGCGGCGAAGACACTTTCGTGCAGCAGATGACCTATCTGGCCGACACACGGCACGAGAAGAACCTGGCCTTCGTCACCTTCGTCGGCGACATCGTGCAACATGGCGACGGCCAGTTTCGGACACGCACGGATGCTCAAGACGGCGTCTATCAGACCTTCGACACCCGCGCCGAATGGGACATCGCCAATCGCGCGATCCAGCGGCTGGCCGAGACCGGCGTGCCCTTCGGCATGGTTCCCGGCAACCACGATTACGACAGCGCCTACTGGTGGAGTGAGAACGGCGGCCGGGGCGAACCGCGTCCCCTCAGGGGCGGACGGGTCTGGGGGCTTTATTTCGGGCCGGAGTCCCGCTTCTTCGCTGACCGCCCCTGGTACGGCGGCGCATCGCCGAACGGTCTGAACAGCTACCAGACGTTCAAGTTGGGGGACCACGCCATCCTCCATCTGTCGCTGGAGATGGATCCGCCGCCGGCCACCCTGGACTGGGCGCAGGGCGTTCTTGACGCCCACCCCGGCATGCCTGTCATGATGACCACCCATGAGTGGCTGAGGCCCGACGCCGCCGAGCGGTCGAATGGTCTGGCCGACAATTTTCCAGGCGCGCCCAATCTCTCGCCCGATCAGGTCTGGGACCGATTCATCCGACGCAACCCGCGCATCTTCATGGTTCTGTGCGGCCACAACTACACTCGCCCCATTGATGGGGTTTCCAACGGCGAGAACCTGCGCATCGACGCCAATGACGCCGGCGACCCCGTCTATCAGTTGATCCAGGACTATCAGGGCAACACCCGTGGCCCCGACGGCGCAGCCGGATCCGCTAACGGCGGCGCAGGCTGGCTGCGCTTCATGGCCTTCGACACCGAAGCCAAGACCATTCACTTCTACACCTACTCCACCCTCCTCGACCGCTATGCCGGACGCAATGGCGAGGCGACGTTCGGGGTCGAGCCTCAACGGTCGGACTTCACCCTGCCCTTCCCGCCCCAGCTCCTGAAAGCGCTGTCGGATTAGCGACTGTGGTACCCCGCTCGACTATCCCGACAATCTCAGCCGCCCGGCATGGATATCTCCGGCAACCGGCCGGCCCGTCACTCTTGTCGATGCGGGTGTGCGATTGTTCAACTGATCGACGCGCAGTCTGGCCGTGACCGATGCCGGACGCGCCTTGATGGGCCGCGTCGGCCCTGCGCTCGACGAGATCGACGCCGCAGTGGCCGACGCCCGCGATAGCGACGCCGCGCCGCCGCGCCGCCGGGGCCGGTGCGGATCACCTCGACGCCCTTGTCCGCGCACGCCCTGTTTGCGCCGGATCTCGCCGCCTTCGTGGAGACCTATCCCGGCATCACGCTCGACCTGGTGATCGACGACCGTTTCGTCGACACGGTGGCGGAGGGGTGCGACCTCGGTGTGCGATTGGGTGAGACGCTGCGTCCCGACATGATCGCAACCCGTGTCGGCGGTGGCCTCACCCGCCTATCTCGCACACCATGGGCGCCCGCGACATTGGAAGACCTGGCCGGACGTCGCTGTCTGCACCGACGTCCCGGCGCCGGCGTATATCGCTGGGAGGTGACGCGCGAGGGGGCGGATCTGGTCCTCGACGCGCTGCCCCACCCTGATCGTCAACGAGGATGCGCTGCTGAGGGGGCGGTGTGCGACGGGGCAGTCGATTTTTTCGTTGCGGCCAACCGTGTCGACACGACAAGCGAAACCGCACGCTCGGAATGAATCGCCTCACACGCTTTCGCCCAGCCGCTCCACGAGGAAGTCGATCAGGACGCGCACGCGGGCCGGCATGGTCGCTCCCCCCACGAAGAGAAGATGGAGCGGTTCGCGGTCCTGCGGATTGAACGGTTCGAGCAACGGGATCAGCCGACCCTCGGCGATCTCGTCCATAACCGCGAACATCCCGATCCGCGCGATGCCGACGCCGGCCAGCGCGAGTTGTGCCAAGGATTCACCGCTGTTGGCCTCGATCGAACCGGTGACGGCCAGCGCCATGTCAACGTCCGCGCGGCGAAAGGGCCAGCCCGGCTCGGCGCGCCGAAAATTGAAGCTGAGGCAGTTGTGCCGGAACAGGTCTTCGGGCTGCTCTGGCGTTCCGTGGCGCGCGAGATAGGCGGGCGAGGCGACCACTACCCGGCCGGTTTCCCCGATGCGGCGCGCCGTCAGGGGGCTGTCGACCAGCTGTCCGAACCGGATGGCGACGTCGGCCTGACCGCCGAGCACATCGACCACCCTGTCGCTGAGGTTGAGGTCCACGAGAATGTTCGGATAGCGGGCGGTGAACTCCGCCAACAGCGGCACGACATAGAGACGGCCATAGGCGAGGGAAGCCGTCAAGCGAACGCGCCCGCGCGGCGAAGCCTGGTCGGCAATGGCCTCCTCCACCTCCGTCAGGTCGGAAAGAATGCGACGGGCCGCGCGCAGATAGGCCTGACCTTCGGCGGTCAGGGATAGGGCCCGGGTCGTCCGAATGAGCAGCCGCACCCCCAGCCGGGCCTCGATCCGCGCAACGACCCGGCTGACTGCGGAGGGAGTCAGGTTCAAAACGCGGGCCGCGGCCGACAGGCTGCCTTGGTCCATGACGGTGGCGAAGACCATCATCTCACCTGATCGGCCGCTGACATCCATTCGTGCTTCCATGGCAAAGCTGCTTGTCTGAATTGAGGACTACACAGCTTATCCGCCAGTCGCCATTCCATCTGAGGCAACGATGGAGATCGACATGCGCCTAAACCCCTCTCTGTTAGCGCTGGCGACGGGCGCCTTCGGCATCGGCGTCACGGAGTTCGCTCCGATGGGGATGCTGCCCTCGATCGCGACCGATCTGCGTATCTCCATCCCCGTGGCCGGGCTGCTGGTCAGCGCCTACGCCATCGGGGTCATGGTCGGCGCGCCGTTGATGACTTTGACCACGGGGCGCATGAACCGGCGCACGCTCCTCATCGTACTGATGGGCGTGTTCACCCTCGGCAACCTGCTGTCGGCGCTGGCGAGCGGCTATTGGATGCTCATGGCGGCGCGGATCGTGACCTCGTTCAACCATGGCGCCTTCTTCGGCGTGGGATCGGTGGTCGCGGCGAGCCTCGTCGCGCCGGACAAGCGCGCGGGTGCGGTGGCGGCGATGTTCACGGGCCTGACGATCGCGACGATCGGCGGTGTGCCGCTCTCGACCTGGGTTGGTGAGGAACTGGGCTGGCGGGTCGCCTTTGCCGGAATCGCGGGTATCGGCGCCTTGGCGATGGTATCGCTGCGGTTCGCGCTGCCGTCGCTGCCGCCTTCAGAGGACGTCGATATGCGCGCGGAACTGGGTGTGCTGACGCGCAGGCCAGTGCTGTCGGCGCTGGCGCTCACGGTGGTGGGGGCCAGCGCGATGTTCACCGTCTTCACCTATATCGTCCCGATCCTGCGCGCCGAGACGCAGGCGTCGACCGGGTTCGTCACGGCGATGCTGGTGCTGTACGGGATCGGTCTGACGATCGGGAACATGGTCGGCGGCAAGCTGGCCGACCGCTCGATCGAGCGAACCCTGGTGGGCAGCTTCATCGTCCTCGCCGCAGTGCTGGTCGCGTTCGCCGGCGTTATGCACTGGCCAACGCCAGTCGCCATCGCAATCCTGATTTGGGGCATCGCCAGCTTCGCGATCGTACCGCCCTTGCAGATGCGTGTGATGGAAGCGGCGCGCGAAGCGCCGAATCTCGCTTCGGCGATGAACATCGGCGCCTTCAATCTCGGCAACGCCATCGGCGCGGCGCTGGGCGGGGGCGTGATCGGGGCCGGATGGGGCTATCCGGCCGTGTCGCTGATCGGAGCGATGATGGCCGCATCCGCGCTGGCGATGCTGTTCGCCTTCCGTTTCGGTCGAACCGCCGTCGTAACCACGGCGTAGCGCCCTGTCCCAACCGTACTCATCCGCATTTCAACATCAAAGGGAGACCTGACATGCGCGCTATCGGATTCAAGGAGACCGGGCCTATCGACCGGCCCGGCGCACTGGTCGAACTCGAACGTCCCGATCCCATCCCGACCGGCCGCGAACTGCTGGTCGAGGTGAAGGCGGTTTCGGTCAATCCCATCGACGTGAAGGTACGCGGCGGCATGGTTCTGCGGCAAGATGGCGAGCGCGTGATCGGCTGGGACGCCAGCGGCGTCGTCCGCGGCGTTGGTCCCGACGTTTCGCGGTATCGCATCGGCGACGCGGTGGCCTATGCCGGCGAGATCGGGCGGTCGGGCGCGAACGCCGAACTGCACTTGGTCGATGAACGTCTGGCCGGCCCCAAGCCCTCCGGCCTCGACTGGGCCCAAGCGGCGGCGCTGCCGCTCACCAGCGTGACCGCGTGGGAAATGCTATTCGACAGGCTCGACGTGCATCGGCCCGTCGCCGGCGCGGCGCCCACCATGTCATCGACCATGCGCAGACCTTGCCGCCTCAGGTCGAGGCGCTAGCCATCGGCGCGCCGGCCTTCGTCTTCGCGACCACCCATTCCGATCAGCATCGTCTCGCTATCGCGGAACTGATCGCGGCGGAAGGGCGGTTCGGACTGATCGACGACCCTGACACCTTCGACATCGTGCCCTTCAAGGCGAAGTCCGTCTCGATCCATTGGGAACTGATGTTCACCCGATCCAACCCGCCTGGCACGAACAGGGCGCGTCAGGGCGAGATATTGGGTGAGATCGCGCGGATCGTGGAAGCGGGTCGTATCCGGTCGACATTGACCGAGCGGCTGTCTCCCATCGGCGTACAGACGCTTACCGAGGCACATCGGAAGATGGAAAGCGGCGCCATGCGCGGAAAGGTCGCGCTGGAAGGATGGACATGATGACCGGCGACCTCGGGAAGCGCCGATGCTTTTACGAGGGGGAGGCGCCAATGCAAATCGGATCGTCGCCTGATCAGGGTCGGATGTCGGGCAGCCAGGTCGTCTGGTGTCCCTTGGGGGCGACAGGGACGGTCAGCAGCCAGCCCTCTCCAGCTCTCCGCATCGTCAGGCTGCCCCCCCCGTTCAGGTCGGGAAGCGAAAAGACGTGGCCGTCGACCGTTAGGCTTCTGGCCCCGGCGTCCGAGGACATGGCGCGCCAGGCGTGACCGCCGCCCGCCCAGACGCGCGCCCGGACGCCATCGACAACGACGGTGGGCAGGCCGCCGCTGGACTGTCCTGAGGCCGCCAGGGCTTTGCCGTCGAAGTCTACCGTTTCGAGCAGGCCGTGGGCATCCAGCCGTGTCGAGGGCTGGCCGGCGGCCACCAGCGCGACAGGCCCCGTTCCGCCCTGAACGATGACCAGGGTTTCAGGAGCGACGGCCGCATCCTCGCCGACCTGGACCTCGGGCCGGAACAAGACGTCGCCGCTCAGTGCAGGGAGACGAAGTTCGAACCGCCCCGCCGCATCGGCCGTCCCCGCGACCGCCTCCCCGTTGGCGCGACGCAGAACGACGCGAGCGTTCGGCCCGGCGCCGCCTCGGACGATCAAGGTCTGGCCGTCGCGGGACAGGCCGTCGATGTGCGGCGGCTGAACCCAGGCCGAGGGCTCGGCGGCGTCTGCATCGTCGGCGACACGCCGCCCGCCGTTCGAACAGGCGGCGACCATCAGGCTCAAGGCCATCCAGACGATGATCCGACATTTCATCCTGCGCCTCGACGATATAGGACTGGCGACCCAGCGTTCGGGAATCTGTTAGCCCGAGCGCCGCCGGTTTGACCATGTCGGATCGTGCGATCGTTCAGGTTCGAGGCCCCATGTCCCTGCCCCCCGTCTCCATCCAGCCGTTCGACGGCAAGTCCGTTTGCCTGTTCTGCGGCTCTTCCGATCAGTCGGATCCGGCCTACACAGTGGCGGCCCAGGCGTTCGGCGCCCAGACGGCGGCGGCAGGATGGCGACTGGTGTACGGCGGCGGCGGGGTCGGCCTGATGGGAGCCGCGGCGCGCGCGGCTCACGCCGCTGGCGGCCGCGTTCTGGGCGTCATGCCCGGCTTCCTGCGCAGCCGCGAGCGCCTGTTCGACGATGTCGAAACCGTGGTCGTGACCTCCATGCATGAGCGCAAGACCATCATGTACGACCAGTCCGACGCCTTCGTCGTGGCCCCCGGCGGGGTCGGCACCCTGGAAGAAGTGATCGAGGTGCTGTCGTGGAAACGGCTGGATCTGCACCACAAGCCGGTGATCTTCCTGAACATCAACGGATTCTGGGATACACTGCTGGCGGCCATCGAAACCGGCATCGAACAGAAGATGACGCCCGCGACCTTCCGTCAGGCCTACAGTGTCGTGAACACGGTCAAAGAGGCCATCGCCCTGATGCAGCAGGCGGACGACGCGCCTCGGCTGAAACATGATCGTCGATAACAGATCGCCGGCAACAAATCGCGGCGGGTCTATTGACAGTTTTTATGGAAAACTGACACTGGGATGACGGCGTGAGGCCGTTCTTCAATTTCGGAGACTTTCCATGCGCGCCCTGATCATCGCCGCCGCTCTGTTCGCCGCCGCTCCTGCTGTCGCTCAAGCTCCGGCCGCCACCAGCCTGACTTTGGCCGACGCCGCCAAGGCCCCGACGCGCGCCACCATCATCGACGGCGCCCGTTGGTCTTGCGAGGGCGCAGTCTGCACGGCTTCGGGCGGCGCGGCCCAGCCGGCCACGCGCGCCTGCCGCCGCGTGGTGGCCAAGTTCGGCGCCGTCACGGCCTTTTCCTACAAGGGGGTGCAGTTGAGCGCCGAAGATCTGGCGGTCTGCAACGCCTGATCGGCCCAAGAGGCGGGTCTGAGGACCGTCAGGCCGCCTCGCCGCGCAGTCGCCGCTGAATCGTGTCGCGTCCGATCAGCGGCGCCAGGGCCGCCATGTCCGGTCCGTGAGCTTGCCCGGTCAGGGCCAGACGCAACGGCATGAACAGGGCCTTGCCCTTCGCGCCTGTCTCGGCCTTCACCGCATTGGTCCAGGTCGACCAGGCGCTCTCGTCGATCACCTGAGGCAGTAGACGCAGGGCCGTTTCGGCGAAGCCGGTGTCCTCGATCACAGGCTGGATCGGTCCGCGCACGATGGCGGCCAAGTCGGCGACATCGGCGAAACGGTTCAGATTGCCCCGAACCGTCGTCCAGAAACCTTCCCCCAGGTCGGCGTTCAGCGCTCGAAGACGGGACTGAGCCGTCTCGTAATCCATCGCATGCAGGGCCTGGGCGTTCAGACGATCCAGATCGGCCGTATCATAACGCGCCGGCGAACGACCCATCTTGGAGAAGGCGAAGCTCTCGCCCAGGGCCTGGACCGAAGGCGCGACCTCCAGATTGTCCGAAGTGCCGATCTTGCCCAGATGGCTGGTGATGGCGATGGGCTCGTAACCCTGATCGCGCATGTCGCTGATGGACAGGGAGCCCAGACGCTTGGACAGGGCCGCCCCGTCCGCCCCGACCAGCAGCGGCATATGCGCGAATCCGGGAACCGTCGCGCCCAGCGCCTCGAAAATTTCGATCTGGGCGCCGGTGTTGGTGACGTGGTCCTCGCCGCGGATGATGTGGGTGATGGCCATGTCGATGTCGTCCACGACCGACGGCAGGGTGTAGAGGAACAGGCCGTCCTCGCGGATCAGCACCGGGTCAGACATGGAGGCGGTGTCGACCTCGGCATGACCGCGCGACAGGTCCTCCCAGGCCACACGTTTGCCGTCCAGCTTGAAGCGCCAGTGGGGGCGACGGCCTTCGGCCTCATAGGCCGCCTTCTGTTCGTCCGTCAGATCCAGGGCGGCGCGGTCGTAGATTGGGGGCAGGCCCCGCGACAGTTGCACCTTGCGGCGGCGATCCAGTTCCTCGGCGGTTTCATAGGCGGGATAAAGTCGGCCCGAGGCCTTCAGTCGCTCGGCGGCCTCTTCGTAACGGTCGAAGCGCTTGGACTGGTTGTAGCGTTCGTCCCAGGTCAGCCCCAGCCAGGTCAGATCATCCTCGATCCCCTGTTCGAACTCGGCTGTCGAGCGCGCCAGATCGGTGTCGTCGATCCGCAGCACGAACGAACCGCCCTGCCCCTTGGCGAACAGCCAGTTCACCAGCGCGGTGCGGACATTGCCGACGTGTAGCTTACCCGTCGGCGAGGGGGCGAAACGAACCTTGACGGACATAGGAGATCAGGACCTTGAAAGCGAGGCGGCTAGGTCGCGCCGCCACCCGGCGAAGTCAAGGCTTTGGCTCCCTGAACTTTAGTCGTCGCGGTGAACGCGCTCGCGGCGTTCGTGACGCTCCTGAGCCTCGACCGACAGGGTCGCGGTCGGACGGGCTTCCAGCCGCCCCAGGCCGATCGGCTCGCCGGTGTCCTCGCAATAACCGTAAGAGCCGTCTTCGATCCGGCGCAAGGCGTCGTCGATCTTGGAAATCAACTTGCGTTGACGATCGCGGGTGCGCAGCTCCAGCGCCCGATCCGATTCCGACGAGGCGCGATCCACCAGGTCGGGATGGTTTTCCGTTTCGGCCTTCAGATTGACCACGGTGCCCTTGGACTCGCGAAGGATCTCATCCTTCCAGTCCAGCAGCTTCTTCTTGAAATAGGCAAGCTGCCGTTCGTTCATGAACGGCTCATTGTCGGACGGCCGATAAGACCCGGTTTCGTCGGACACAACGGACGCCAAAGCGTTCATCGCACTCACGCTCTCTAAGCACGCCCCCCTGTGGCGTAGAGGCCGTATAGTCACCGGCGCGAGTCGCGGCAACGTGGTTCTCGCTTCCGTGATCGACCGACGGGAGCGCCAGGGTGATCCGTGACATTTCGTCCTCAGTCGAACGGCTTAGCTCTTCTGTTTTCCATGGGTTTTTTGGCGTTACCGTCCAGTACGGCGCAGCTCGGCCTTGGCCATTTCGACCGCTGCGCGAAGATCGATCTGGTCCAAGACCGCGTTCAACCTCGGATCGTCGTCGTGTGGACGCTCCTCACGCATGACGCGCCCTAGCCGGTCCATTACCGCGGCATCCGGCTCACCCGACAGCAAGGCCAGCTTCAGCTCGTCCAAGCGATCCAGCAGTCCGCCGCCGCGTTTGACGGCGCGCCTGCGTCGCTCCAGCGGTCCCTCGACACCCTGAAGCGCCATCAGGGCCGAGACATCGGCGACCCCGGCGGTCGCAGCGCTGGCCGCCGCCGCGGCAGGCGCGGAAGCGGTCGAGGTCTGCCCCAATGTGAAGCCGGACGCACTGCGGACCGGCTTGCTGGCGGAGGACCCGCTGGGCCCGCTTGTCCCGTTGACCTTCATTGACGGATGCTCCGGCTCATAGGCTGATGAATGGTCGGCGGGCGTGACTGTTTGGTTAACGTCCAGGCAAAAAATGCCGATCAGCATCCGACGCTACGGGCCGCAGTTTAGTTAATTCAATCGGTTATATGGCGGCATGATCCTCGCAGTCTTTTGCTCGCACCGCCGCAAGGACGACCGACCGATGCAGAATTTGCTTGCCCGCCTGATCGCTCCGATCGCCCTGATCGGCGCCGTGGGCGTCGCCGCCGCTCCTGCCTGCGCTCAGTCCCGCATAAAGGACATCGCCTCCGTCGAGGGCGTGCGCGGCAACCAGCTGGTTGGCTATGGCATGGTCATGGGCCTGAACGGCACCGGCGACAGCCTGCGCAACTGCCCCTTCACCCGCCAGTCGTTGGAGGGCATGACCGAGCGTTTGGGCGTCAACATTCGCGGCTCCAACGCCAACACCAAGAACATGGCCGCCGTGATGGTGACGGCGGAACTGCCTGCCTTCGCCACATCGGGCTCCAAGATCGACGTCAACGTCTCTTCGATGTGCGACGCCAAGAGCCTGCTGGGCGGTTCGCTGGTCGTGACCAGCCTGCAGGGCGCCGACGGGCAGGTCTATGCGGTGGCGCAGGGTTCCATCCAGACCGGCGCGGTCTCTGCCTCGGGCGGGTCCGGATCTTCGGTGACGCGCGGCGTCCCGACCGCCGGCCGCATCGCCTCGGGCGCCGTGGTCGAGCGCGAGACCGGCTTCGAAATGGCCAATATGAACGAGGTGCGCCTGAACCTGCGCAATCCGGACTTCACCACGGCCCAGCGCGTCGCCGCCGCCGTGAACGCCGCCTACCCCGGCACGGCGCTGGCCGAGAACGGCACGGTCGTCGCCCTGCGGGCCCCCGGTCAGTTAGGCATGGCCGGTTTCATCAGCCGGGTGGAGAATCTTCCGGTCACGGTGGACACTCCGGCCAAGGTCATCATCGACGAGGTCAACGGCGTCATCGTCATGGGTGACGCGGTACGCATCTCCCGCGTGGCCATCGCCCAGGGCAACCTGACCATTTCGGTGGACGAGCAGCCGCTGGTCAGCCAACCCGCCCCTTTCAGCCAGGGTCGCACGGCCGTCGTTCCCAGCAGCCAGGTCAACGTCGAGGAAGATCTGGGCACCCAGATGCGGATCGTCGGCGGGGGCGCCAGTCTGGCGACCCTGGTCAACGGCCTAAACGCCCTGGGCGTCAGCCCACGCGACATGATCAGCATCCTGCAGGCCATCAAGGCGGCTGGAGCGTTGCAGGCCGACATCGAGGTGATGTGACCATGACAGACCTGACCGCCTCTCCCGATCTGCTGCGCCCTGCCCCCGGCTTGGGCGTGCCGGCGCCTGGCGCCTCGAACCAGAAGCTCAAGGAAACCGCCGACGCCTTCGAGGCTTCCTTCCTGTCGCAGATGTTGAAGCCCATGTTCGAGGGGCTTTCGACCGACGGCCTGTTCGGCGGCGGCCAGGCCGAGGGCACATGGCGATCCTTCCTGCTGGATGAGATCGCCAAGAAGACGGTCGCTTCGGGCGGAATCGGCCTGTCCAGCAGGGTCATGACCGAAATGTTGAAGATGCAGGAGAAGGGACAGTGAGCGACGGCGACATGGCTCATGCACGCCTTCGGCAAATGGTCGTGCTGACGACGCAACTGACCGAGCGGCTGTCGGCGGAAATGGCTGCGTTCGAGGGGGGGCGTCCCCAGGATGTCGCCCACGGCCTGGCTAAGACGCAGGAAATGGCCAACCTGTATCGACGCGACGCCGCCCATGTGAAGGCCAATCCGCAGCTTCTGGCCGCAGCGCCTGTGGCTGATCGCCAAGCCTTGGTGAAGGCGACCGAGACCTTCAACGCCGTGCTGGAACGCCATGCCCGGGCGGTCGAGGCCGCGCGCACCATTTCCGAAGGACTGGTTCGAACCATCGCACAAGAAGTCACGGCGGCCCGCACCCCGGCTTCTGCCTACGGCGCGGACGGCGCAGCGGCGCAGGGCGACGGCCGCGCCGTCGCTCTGAACAGGATGGCGTAGCGAGGTCGGATTTCGGCGTTGCCGTTTTTTTAAGCGGCTTGGTGCATAGGTTTGGTCATGTCCCTAACCACCCGCCTTTTGGGTCTGGCCTTCGCTTCGGCTGACGCCCTCGTCGAGATCGACGCCAAGGGCGTGGTCAGCTTCGCTATCGGCGTCGGCGCGGACGCTGGCCAGGACGCGGGCAAGGTCTGGACAGGCAAGCCGTTCGCCAACCTGTTTTATGAAGGCGGCGCCGCGTTGGCGGCCGTTCGCAGCGCCGCTTCGGGCGAACGAACGGCCTCTTTGCCGGTCCTGATCAACGGGCAGACCGGGCGCGCCCGACAGGCCGCGATCAGGGCCTTCGTCCTGCCGCAACTCGCGCCTTCGGTGTCCTGCGCCATCACCTACGACGGGGCGGCCTTTGACCTGGCGGACATGGAGATCGCGCCGCTGCTGGACGCGGACGCCTTCATGATCGATGCGGCCCGCGTGATGGAATCCGATTCCGCCGTTTCCCTGGCCTTCTTGGATGTGAAGGGGTTGGGCGATCTGTCTGGCGACGAATCCGAACGGATGAACCGCCGGATCGGCGTGACGCTTCAGTCCACCTCGGTCGAAGGCTCCAGCCCGGCTCAACTGACGCAGGAGCGGTTCGCCGTTCTTCGCGCGGCCGAGGATCGCCGCGACATCGCTGCAGAGATCGTCGAGGCGGCGCGCGCCGAGGGGCTGAGTTTGGCGGCGGAATCGTTCGAGGCGCCTGTGCCCGCAGGCTCCGACCGTCTGTGCATTCTGCGCGCCATGCGTTTCGCCATCGAAGGCTGCCTGAAGGACGGCGGGCTGGAAAACCCTCAACTGGCCTTTTCCGACTCGCTGGACCGCACGCTGCGCGAGGCCGAGACGTTCCGAAACGTCGTCAAGTCCCGAGAATTTCAGGTCCACTATCAACCGATCGTACAGCTGTCGTCGCGGGCGGTTCACCATTTCGAGGCCCTGGCCCGTTTCAAGGTCGGGGACACGCCTGCCGGCCCCATTCGCATGGCCGAAGAACTGGCCTTGATCGAGTCCTTCGACCTGGCGGTGGCGGAAAAGGTTCTGCGCCGGATGCGTCAACCCGGCGGGGGCCTGCTCAAGATCGCGATCAACGTGTCCGGTTCCTCTCTCGGCGACGACGCCTATGTCGAGAACCTGCTGCGGATGACGGCAGGCAAGGCCGAGGACCGCAAACGCCTGATCGTGGAAGTCACCGAAACTTCGGCCCTCGCCGATATCGAGGCGTCCGACCGGCGTCTGGCCGCCCTGCGCAAGGCGGGCATAAAGGTTTGTATCGACGATTTCGGCGCCGGCGCGGCAGCCTTCGACTATCTGCGCAAACTGTCTGTCGATGCGGTCAAGATCGATGGCGGCATCATCAAGGACATCGGCGACGACGAACGCTCCGCAACCCTGGTGCGCAGCATCGTCGATCTGTGCCAGTCGATGAAGCTTGAGACGATCGCCGAGATGATCGAGACCGACCCTGTCGCCGACGCCTTGAAGGGTTTCGGCGTCGACTATGGCCAGGGCTGGCTGTTCGGCAAGGCCGAGGCCGAACCGCGCACCCAACTGACCAGCCCCTCGGTCGCGCGCCGCCGCGGCGCCGTCGAGGCCTGGGGCTGAAGCGCCTAAAGCTCAAGCCGGCGCGCGACCCCGATACTGGACAGGAATTCGCTGTCGTGACTGACAACGATCAGCGCGCCGTCATAGGTCTTCAGCGCCGATCAGTCGCAACAGGCTTGTTTTGCTCGCACCTTTGCGCCCCACGACGCCATTTTTATCGGCGCCGAAGGTCAGATTCAGATTGTCGAAGAGCGTAGAGCCGTCAGGTGTCCGGGCGATGACGCCGGTCAGCGTCACGAACGCGGATACGAACCCGTTTGGCCTTGGGTTGGTTGGCATGGAGGATCGCGAGCAGCATGGCGGAAAGGGCGAAACCGGTTCCCAGCGCGCTGATCATGATCGTCTAGCCTCCTGCATGAAGCGTGGTCCTAGACTGGATGATGGGTCTTAACCCGGACCAACGCAACCCCGAACCGACCCAGCCGCTGAACACGGCCGCGTGACCGGGGGGGGGGGGGGGGGGGGCGATCCGCCCAATGGCTTTCAGCGCCAGGGCCGCTAGAAAGCGAGGATGGAAAGCCCATTTCGAATAGACGCCTCGACCGACGCGGCGGCGCGGCGACAGGCTGCGATGGAGCGAATCCGGCGCGAGACCGGCATAGACGGGGCCATGATCGACGCCCTGGTGGAAGGCTTCTACGCCAGGGTCCGCGACGATGACCTGATCGGACCGATCTTCGCCCAGCACGTCCACGACTGGACGCCCCACCTGGCCCAGATGAAGCGGTTCTGGTCGTCTGTCGCCTTGTCGAGCGGGGTCTATCAAGGGCGGCCGATGCCCAAACACCTGCCCCTGCCTATCGACGCCCGCCATTTCGACCGTTGGCTCGAACTCTTCGAGGCGACCGCCCGTGATCTGTGTCCGACGCCGGCGGCGGACCATTTCATCGCCAGCGCGCACCGCATCGCAGCCAGCCTGGAACTGGGCGTAGCCAACTCGAACGGCGTGATGCTGCATCAAGGCGAGCGGTTTTTGCGGCCTGCTCCAGCGTGGACGGCCGACTAAAGCGAACTGGCGCCCTTGCGCAATGTTCCCTTATTGTTCTTGATTTAATTGCGCGATTCATCCCCATATAGCGATGTCTCGCCGGAGCCGTCCGGCCCCTCCCCGCCCCATCCCGCGTTGCCCGGACAGCATGACCGAAAAGCACAACTTCATCCGCGTTCGCGGCGCCCGCGAGCACAATCTCAAGGGCGTGGACCTGGATATTCCGCGCGAGCAGTTGGTGGTGATGACCGGCCTTTCGGGGTCGGGCAAATCCTCCTTGGCCTTCGACACCATCTACGCCGAAGGACAGCGCCGCTATGTCGAGAGTCTGTCCGCCTATGCGCGCCAGTTCCTGGAGCTGATGGGCAAGCCGGACGTGGACCTGATCGAGGGCCTGTCGCCGGCCATTTCCATCGAGCAGAAGACCACGTCCAAGAACCCGCGCTCGACCGTCGGCACGGTGACGGAAATCCACGACTATATGCGTCTGCTGTGGGCGCGAGTGGGCGTACCCTATTCGCCGGCCACGGGCTTGCCGATCGAAAGCCAGACCATCAGCCAGATGGTCGACAAGCTGACCGCCCTGCCCGACGGCGAGCGCATCCTGCTGCTGGCGCCGGTCGTTCGGGGCCGCAAGGGCGAGTACAAGAAGGAAATCGCCGAGTGGCAGCGTCAGGGCTTCCAGCGCCTGAAGATCGACGGCCAACTCTATCCGATCGACGAAGCTCCGACGCTGGACAAGAAGTTCAAGCACGACATCGACATCGTCGTGGACCGCATCGTCACCAAGCCGGATCAGGAAGCGCGCTACGCCGACAGCCTGCAGACCGCGCTGGGCCTGGCGGACGGTCTGGCGACGGCGGAATGGGCGTCCACGAATGAGGGCGAGACCGCGCCGCGCACCTTGGTCTTTTCCGAGCGTTTCGCCTGCCCGGTGTCAGGCTTCACGATCTCGGAGATCGAGCCGCGCCTGTTCTCGTTCAACAATCCGTTCGGGGCCTGTCCGGTGTGCGACGGCCTGGGGGTCAAGCTGGCCTTCGACGCCGATCTGGTCATCCCCGACCGCGACAAGAGCCTGCACAAGGGGGCTGTTGCCCCCTGGGCGCGGGGCCCCTCGCCGCTCTACACCCAGACGCTGCAGGCGCTGGCGCGTCATTATGGCTTCTCTATGGACAAGCCCTGGCGGGAACTGCCGGCCGTGGCGCACAAGGCCATTCTGCACGGTACGGGATCGGAGAAGATCAAGTTCGTCTACGACGACAACGCCCGCAAATACGAGGTCTCCAAGCCGTTCGAGGGGGTGCTGCCGAACCTGGAGCGCCGCTGGCGCGAAACCGACAGCGCCTGGGTGCGCGAGGAATTGGCTCGTTACCAGTCCGAGACGCCATGCGACGCCTGCCACGGCAAGCGGCTGAAGCCCGAGGCCCTGGCCGTCAAGATCGGGGGCGAGGACATCGCCGACATCTCCACCCTGTCGATCTCCAAGGCCTATCTGTGGTTCTCGACCCTGGAAGAGAACCTGAGCGAGAAGCAGATGGAGATCGCCCGGCGAATCCTGAAGGAAATCTGCGACCGGTTGCGGTTCCTGAACAATGTGGGTCTGGACTATCTGAACCTGTCGCGGTCCTCCGGCACCCTGTCAGGCGGCGAGAGCCAGCGCATCCGCCTGGCGTCGCAGATCGGTTCAGGTCTGACGGGCGTTCTCTATGTGCTGGACGAGCCTTCCATCGGCTTGCACCAGCGCGACAACACCCGCCTGTTGGAAAGCCTGAAGGGACTGCGCGACCTGGGCAATTCGGTGCTGGTGGTCGAGCATGACGAGGAAGCCATCCTGACCGCCGACTATGTCATCGACATGGGACCGGCCGCCGGCGTTCACGGCGGCACGGTCTGCGCCGAGGGCACGCCGGAACAGGTGATGGCCAATCCCAACTCCCTGACCGGCAAATATCTGACCGGCGCGCGGGAAATCGAAATCCCCGCCGACGGCCGCCGTCCCATCGACCGCAAGCGGATGCTGAAGATCAGCGGCGCGACCGGCAACAACCTGAAGAATGTTACCGGCGAAATCCCGGTCGGGGTTTTCACCTGCATCACCGGCGTGTCCGGCGGCGGCAAGTCCACCTTCACCATCGAAACCCTGTACAAGGCCGCCGCACGCCGGTTGAACAATGCATCCGACGCGCCGGCCCCCTTCGACCGGATCGAGGGTCTGGAGCATTTCGACAAGGTCATCGACATCGACCAGTCGCCCATCGGCCGCACCCCGCGCTCCAACCCCGCCACCTACACCGGCGCCTTCGGTCCGATCCGCGACTGGTATGCGGGCCTGCCGGAATCCAAAGCGCGCGGATACGGCCCCGGCCGGTTCAGCTTCAACGTCAAGGGCGGCCGCTGCGAGGCCTGTCAGGGCGACGGCGTCATCAAGATCGAGATGCACTTCCTGCCCGACGTCTATGTCACCTGCGATGTCTGCAAGGGCAAACGCTACAACCGCGAGACGCTGGAGATCGTGTTCAAGGGCAAGTCCATCTCGGACGTGCTGGACATGACCGTCGAGGAGGCGGCGACCTTCTTCAAGGCCGTGCCGCCAATCCGCGACAAGATGCTGACGCTGGAGCGGGTGGGGCTGGGCTACGTCAAGGTCGGTCAGCCCGCCACCACCCTGTCGGGCGGCGAGGCCCAGCGGGTCAAGCTGTCCAAGGAGCTGTCCAAACGCGCCACGGGCCGCACCCTCTACATCCTCGACGAGCCGACCACCGGCCTGCATTTCGAGGACACCCGCAAACTGCTGGAGGTGCTTCAGGAACTGGTCGAGGCGGGCAACACCATCGTGGTGATCGAGCACAATCTCGATGTCATCAAGGTCGCCGACTATCTGCTCGACTTCGGTCCCGAGGGCGGCGACGGCGGCGGCGAGATCGTGGCGGTCGGCACGCCCGAACAGGTCGCCGACAACACCGCCAGTTGGACGGGAAAATACCTCAAGGAAGTGCTGGACCGCCACGAACAGCGTCGCAAGGCCCGTGTCTCGGCGCTCGGCGACAGCGTGGCGACCAAGCCTGCCCGCAGCAAGGCGAAGGCGTCGGCCTAAATCGGCGTCGTTTTCGAAAGCGACGACGCAGCGGGCTCCGTCACGCCGTAGTCCTTGCTGCGCCAGCGCAGGGCCAGAACGACCGAGGCGGTCAACAGCACGGCCGTCGTGACGATGCTGCCCTCTGGGCCGAAAGCGGCGCCGGTCGTCCACCAGGGAACTTCGGATCGCGTGGCCAGATCGACGATCAGGGGCTTGGTTTCGATCGCCTGGCCCGACACCTCCAGACCGAAACCCAGGCCCAACAACCAGTTCCACGCGGCATGCCAACCGCACACGCCCCACAACGAGCCCTCGCGCGCGGCGTACAGGCCGATCATCACCCCGAAGAGGACGACGTTGGCGACGCCGACCGCCAGTTCCGGCGACGGCCTGATGTTGGCGGCGTGGAGCAGGCCGAACAGGACCGAACTGAGCCCGATCCCCCAGGCCAAGCCGTGGCGCGAGGCGATGACCTGCATCAACCAGCCTCGAGTCAGGATTTCCTCCGTCGATCCCTGAATGACGAATCCCAGCAGGAGGACCAGAATCGGCCACAGGGCGGCCAGAGGCGCCGGCGTCGAAAAGACTCCGCCCGCCTCGATCCGATATCCGCCCAAGGCGGCGATTCCGCCGACCACCACCAGCAGAAACGCCAGGCCGACGCCGTACCCCCGCACGAAGCGGATCAGCCCCTTGCCGTTGAAACCGATGGTCAGAAGATTGCGCCGTTCGAACAGCGAGACCCAGCCGACGACGATCAGGGCGGTGGCGGCGAAGCTGAACAGGCTGAAAGCCGTGCCGGTCCATCCGACTGATTGGCCGCTCATGGCGATGAAGCCCAACATCAAACCCGGCACGGCCGTCATAGCCTGGCCCAAGACAATGAATACGACCGCCAGAATCAGGGCGGCGGCTGTCCAGGTCCGCCGATGTCGTGGCGCTCTTGGCGCGTAGAGTTCGATCCCGGCCATGTTGTCGCTCTTCCGTGCTTAGCCTTGCGTGTCCAATTGCTGAACGACCGAGGCGAAAGGCGCCCACAGCAGCACCGAGACCAGCGCTATGCCAAGCCCCATCAGAAGCAGCAGCAACAGACCCGGAATCGCAGCCATGGCGCCACCCATCGTCAGTGCGGCGTAGAGCGGCCATCCGATCAGAACCAGCAACAGCAGAACCAGCAGGGTCATGGCCAGGCTGAGAAAGAAGACCCCCAGGACGGGCCAGAAGACCTTGGCCGTCATGCGCCAGCTGTCACCAAACGGCAGCCCCTTGCGGCGCAGCACCAGCGGGGCGGTCAGCACCAACCGAACCGAAATCCAGGTAGTGAAGACAAACACCGCCAAATTAACCGCCAAGGCGGCGGCGATGCCGCCGATTTGCTTGGAAAAGCCCACGGCCGCCTCGCCGACCAGGTTCAGGATGATCGAAAGGACCGCCAGAACGGCGACGACGCCCAGCGTTCTTAGCTCGACCAAGCCGAACTGCAAATAGCCGATCCGCTTCGTCTGCGGCGCATAGACCGCGCGATAGACGGCGGGCGCCAAAATCGCCTGAAGCCCCAGAAGGATCGGCAGCACGGCCAGCATGCCCAGCGACAGGGCCGTCACGGCGCCGGGAGACAAGGCGGCGATGTCGCCTTGAGCCGCTTCGATCTCAGAGGCGTAGGGCATGGTCATCGGCCCCAGAATCATGACCGCAACGATCAGACCGACCAGCCAAAGCCCCGCCCAGACCAGGACTGACAACGGATTCTGCCGCGTAACGCGAAATCCCTCGAACGCGGCTTCGGTGGCGGAAAAACTCATGACGGACCCCGGATCAGATTCGAACGCATCCTAGACGATCGTTCGGTCCGCGTCCTGCGGCGCACCGTCCAGCAGTTCGCGGCAGGCGGCGGCGAAAGGCGCGTTGAGCAGGGTGATGACGGCGCCGTACACAAAAGACCCCGGCAGAAGAATAAAGGCCGCAACACCCCCCAGAACCGTCGGCGACGGAAACAGCTCGCCAAATGTCGTGGCATCCTGGGCGTCCGCCAGGCCGGCGAAGGCGCCGCTGAAGAACAGGGTTACGATCACCCCAAAGGCCAGGACGAAATAGACCAGCATGTAGATCAGCCAGGTGGAGACAAGCAGGCCGAACAGCCGCCACACCCGCCTCTTGCCCAGCGCCCAACCCTCGCGGAAGGCGAACCGCCGCAGCAGCAGGGTGGCCGGCGCGATCATCGAGACGCGCGCCATGGCCAGGGCGACACCGGCGATCATGGCCAGGAACAGAACCCCGCCGACCATCAGAGCCGCCGTTTGACTGAACTGCCAGATCAGGGCGGAAAGGACGGCGGCGACGATGACGAACGCTATAACGGCGGCATAGGCGCCGGCGAACAGGGCCAGCCCCACGACGGCCAGCCGGACCTCGTCCATGCCCGCGCGCAGAAAAAAGTAGCGTTCGGGGCGGCCAATCCGGAAGGTCGCCCGCATGGTCGCGGCCCAGACCATCACGCCCAGCACCAGCTGCTCGAGGTTCAGCAGCATGGACACGCCCTGCATCGCAATGAATTGTCCCATGAGCTGGGGCGGCGGTTCGGCGTTGGGGGACAAAGGAATATCGGCCAGAGCGCCGAAGACCATCAGCATCATAGCCATGACGAAACCGACGATCAGCAGGCCCCAGACGAAGACGGTCAGCGGATGCCGCCGGATCACGCGCAAGGGCGCGCGCAGCGCATCGATGATCGAAAAGGTCTCAACCATACGCAAATCCTTACAGCGGCCGGAGTTCGATACGCCGATAGACGACGCCGAGATAGGCCATCGTCAGCGGGGCCTGAACCGCGTTCAGCACCCCCGCCCAGACGATCCACCCCAAGCCCCCTTGCAGCAGGCCCGCGCCTGAAAGGATCAGCAGCCCGATCTTCGGCCCAGCCGTCACGATCGAGCCCGCAAGGAAAGTCCAGAAGACGCCGCGCGTCAGCGCCATGCTGTTCAGCGAGACCATATGAGCGCGCGCGACGGTCGCGGGCGCGAACAGCGACAGACGCGCGGTCAAGGCGATGACGGCGAAGAGGCAGAACCCCGTCAGCAGGGTCAGCAGCGATAGCTTCCAGATCGGACCGACCCGCCCCCATTCACCAAGACGAATAGCCTCTGTGTCCAACCCCGCGCCACCGAACACCGCCAGCAGCAACAGGGAGGCGACCGACAGGATCATGGCCAGAAAGACCCCGCACAGCAGGCCCGCGCCCAACAGGCGCGCTTCCACCCTGGTCAGTTGCAATCCCTTCGGTCCCAGGCCCTGTCGTTTCGCCTCGGCTGTGTCGGCGCTGATCGCAAGGCGCGCCAAGGCGCCGGTCAGGAGCAGGGTTGCGGCTATGGCGGCGGCGGCCCAGCCCCAGCCCCAAAGCTCATGACCCACGAAGGGGCGCGCGCTCCAGACCCCGAACCCCAGCAAGATCGCGCCCCAGCCTTCGCGCCAGATCCGCGGCAGATTGGCGACGGTCGCCCGCAGGGCGTCGTCCAGCCGCAACCCTTTTTCCCGCCCCGCCAAACCGTTCGCCCCCAAAGACCGGGAGGGATATAGCAGCGGATCATGACACCGCGCCAGACGCCCGCTAGAAGGCCGCGATGACCGCTTCCTCCTCCCCCTCTCCCGTTCACGTCATCGGCGGCGGCCTCGCCGGCTCGGAGGCCGCCTGGCAGATCGCCCAGGCGGGCGTGCCCGTCATCCTGCATGAGATGCGGGGCGTTCCCGGCGTCAAGACCGACGCCCACCAGACGGAGGGTTTGGCCGAACTGGTCTGCTCCAATTCCTTCCGGTCGGACGATTGGGAATATAATGCGGTCGGCTTGCTTCACGCCGAGATGCGGGCGCTGGACTCGATCATCATGACCTGCGGCGACGCCCATCAGGTGCCGGCCGGCGGCGCTCTGGCCGTGGATCGCGACGGCTTCTCTCAAGCGGTGACGGCGCGGCTGGACGCGCATCCGCTGATCACCGTCGTCCGCGAAGAGATCGCCGGCCTGCCACCGGAGGACTGGGACAATGTCATCGTCGCCACCGGCCCCCTGACCTCCCCCGCCCTGGCCGACGCCATACTTAAGGCGACGGGCGAGGAGTCCCTGAGCTTTTTCGACGCCATCGCGCCCATCGTCCACGCCGACTCGATCGACTTCGACATCGCCTGGCGGCAGTCGCGCTATGACAAGGAAGGCCCCGGCGGCGACGCCGCCGCCTACGTCAACTGCCCGATGGACAAGGACCAGTACGAGGTGTTCATCGACGCCCTGCTGGACGGCCCCAAGGCCGAGTTCAAGGACTGGGAGCATGTGCCCTATTTCGACGGCTGCCTGCCTATCGAGGTGATGGCCGAGCGCGGCCGCGAGACTCTGCGCCACGGCCCCATGAAGCCGGTCGGCCTGACCAATCCGCGCAATCCCGCAGTCAAGCCTCACGCCATCGTTCAACTGCGCCAGGACAATGCGCTGGGCACCCTGTTCAACATGGTCGGCTTCCAGACCAAGCTGAAGCACGGGGCGCAGGCCGAGACATTCCGCATGATCCCCGGTCTTCAGAACGCCCAGTTCGCGCGTCTCGGCGGCCTGCACCGCAACACCTATCTGAACAGCCCGCAGCTTCTCGACAAGCAACTTCGACTCAAGGCCATGCCGCGCCTGCGCTTCGCCGGTCAGGTGACTGGGGTGGAAGGCTATGTCGAAAGCGCCGCCATGGGTCTGTTGACTGGCCGCCTGGCCGCCGCCCAGGCCCTTTCCAAGGCAGGGCGGGGTGGCTACCTGTCGGCGCCCCCGCCCGAGACGGCGATGGGCGCCCTGGTCGAACACATCACCGGCGGGCACCTGGAAGGCGCCAAGTTCCAGCCGATGAACATCAACTACGGCCTGTTGCCGCCGCTCGAGGCGCCGAAGGTGGATGAGGACGGCAAGCGCATTCCGCCGAAGGATCGTGGCCGGGCCAAGAAACGGCTGCAGAGCATTCGGGCGATGGAGAGCCTGAAGGCGTGGCGAGACGCAGGACGGAACTAAATGCGCCCGCGCAGCGTCGCCGCCAGCAGGCGCAGCCGCTTGACCGGCTCAGGCTGGTCTTGGCGGCTTAGAGCGGCCGAGGCGACGGCCGGGAAGGCGACAGCCGGCAGGTCTTTCAGCGCCGCATTGGCCGCCTTTCGCAGAGCCCTCGCCTCCTCTGTCTTACCCACCTGCGCCAAGCCGCGCACACGTCCGGCCTTCACGACCTTGTCGGCATGACCCGGCCCGGCCAGCACCTGGACCGCCGCCTGCATCGGGCCGACGTAGAAGGCGTCCAGATCGTGCGGTTCCCCATGGATGCGGCCGATATGAGCTTCAATCAGCCCCTCGAACGGCGCACGGTTCAGGCCATGGCGAATGACGATGTCGGCCAGGGCCTCCAGCACCGGATGGCCCTTGCGCGCCATGCCGGCGAAGACGCCGTCCATCTGTTCCGCCCACCAAGTGTAGCGCATCTCGGCCAACAGGGGCTGGGTGACGCGCGTGGGAATGGCCATCAGTTCGGCTTCGAAGGCGTACAATGCGATCAGATCGGCGCGAGGCCGGGCGTCCGACACCAGCCGGCTGGACAGCCAGCGGTCCAGGTCGGCGGCGCGGACCTGCGCGTCCAGGGCGTCCGAACCGACCATCAGGCGGCGCGTGACACCGCGAAGTCGGCCATATCCTCAAGCGCGGCGCGCCAGTCCGAGACCGGCAGAACCGATAGGGCCGCTTTGGCCTGGTCGGCGTAATCGCCCGCCAAATCCAGGGTCGCCCCGATGGCGCCGGAGCCGACCACCAGTTCGCGGGCGCGCGCGAAGTCCTCGTGCGTGCGTTCGCCCTTGGTCACGGTTCGCTCCCAGAAGGCGTCCTCGCGCCCCTTGGTGCGGGCGACCGCCAGCAGCAGCGGCAGGGTGGCCTTGCCCTCGTTGAAGTCGTCCCCGGCGTTCTTGCCAAGGGCCGCAGCGGTCGCCCCATAGTCCAGGGCGTCGTCCGCCAGCTGGAAGGCGATGCCCAACGCCATGCCATAGTCGCGCAAAGCCCTGACCGCCTCGACCGACGCCCTCGCCCCGACCGCACCGGCTTCGGCGGCGGCGGCGAACAGTTCGGCGGTCTTGGCCGAGATGATCTGAAGATAGGTCGCCTGATCCAGGTTCAGGTCGTGGGCGCGCGTCAGCTGCAGCACCTCGCCCTCAGATATGACACGCGAGGCCTGGGCCAGAATGCCCAGAGCGCGCATTGAATCGGTCTCAACCATCAGTTCGAAGGCCCGGGCGAACAGGAAGTCGCCGACAAGGACGCTGGTGGGCGCCCCCCAGATCAGATGGGCCGCGACCTTGCCGCGACGCAGTTCGGACGCATCGACGATGTCGTCGTGCAGCAGGGTTGCGGTGTGAATGAACTCCACCGCCGCCGCCAGCTTCCGGGGCGCCAGGATGTCGCCTGTCTCTCCCGCTGCACGGGCCGCCGCGACCGTCAGCAACGGCCGCAGACGCTTTCCGCCCGCCGAAACCAGATGTTCGGCGAGTTTCGGGATAATCGGCACGTCGGACTGCATCCGGTCCAGGATCAGGGCGTCGACGGCCGCCATGTCGGCCTCGGCCAGCCGAACGAGGGCGTTGACGTCCCCCTTCGGGCGGGGAGCGGCTGCGATGGCAAGATCCAAGGGATACTCTTTCACTAAAGGCTTCGCGACACGCGAACGGTCGCGGGGAAGGTTTATACAGCCGGTCTGGCTTGCCCCGGCGCTTCGCGGCGCACAATGATGTTCGCCCCTTGGGGGGTCAAGGAGATTGAGGCTTGGACGCGGTCGAAACCGCCACGCTGGACGTCGTCGAAAACGGCCTGTTGAACGGCCGGGTGCGGTTGCGTCAGCCGGCCAAGGGTTATCGTGCGGGCATGGATGCGGCCCTGCTGGCGGCGGCGACCCCCGCCAGACCGAGCGACCGGGTGATCGAGGCGGGGTGCGGCGCTGGGGGTGTCCTGATACAGATTGCGGCGCGCTGCCCGCAGGCACGGCTTACAGGACTGGAGCGCGATTCGACCATGGCCGATCTGGCCAAGCAGAATGCGGCGCTGAACGATTTTCAGGACCGGGTCGCGGTGCAAACCGGCGATGTCGCTGCGGGATTTCGCGCCCTTGGCGCCGCACCTTTCGACTGGGCCGTGTCCAATCCGCCCTTCTTCGACGACGCTTCGGCCCTGCGTGCGCCGGCCGAAAGCAAGCGGAACGCCTGGATGGCGGACGACGGCCTAGAAGCCTGGACGCGCTTCTTGCTGAAGGCGGTGCGCGAGGGCGGCCGGATCGTGATGATCCACCGGGCCGACCGTCTGGCCGACATCTTGCGGCTTATGGGCGAAAAAGCGGGATCGTTCGTGGTCCGCCCGATCCATCCGTTCGCCGACGAACCGGCCAAGCGGATTCTAGTGCAGGCTGTCAAGACCGGACGCGCGCCGCTGCGTCTTCTGCCGCCGCTGATCCTGCACGACCGCAGCGACGGCAAGCACACGCAGAAGGCCGAGGCGATCCTGAGAGGCGAAACGCCGCTGGAATGGTGAGGCGCTCTGGTTCAAATCGTCACTGAAGCGGACTATCTGACCGACTTCGTCATGGAGCCGCGTCTTGCTGATCGTTCTTTCGCCCGCCAAACGGCTGGACTTCACCGAAGTCGATGTCGCCCTGCCCGCCTCGGAGCGCCGCTTTCTCGAAGACACGGCCAGCCTGGCCAAGACCGCGAAGCGCCAGAGCAAAGCCGATCTGCGTCGGCTGATGGGCATCTCCGACGATCTGGCGACCCTGAACATGGAGCGGTTCAAGGCCTTCGATCCCGACTCGCTGGACGGCGTCCAGGCGGCCTTCGCCTTCGCCGGCGACGTCTATGAGGGCCTGAGGGCGCGCGAGTTGGACGCCGACGCCTTGATCTGGGCCCAGGACCATCTGCGCATCCTGTCGGGCTTCTATGGCCTGCTGCGGCCGCTGGACCGGATACAACCCTATCGGCTTGAGATGGGCACGCGGTTGAAGACTCGGCGCGGCGCCAGCCTTTACGACTTCTGGGGCGACCGGCTTTCGAAAGCGTTGAACGCCGACGCCGAGGGCCAGGCCGATCCCACCCTGGTGAACCTGGCCAGCCAGGAGTATTTCGGCGCGGTGGACGCCAAGGCCCTGAAACTGCCGGTCGTCACGCCGCAGTTCCGCGAGGAGAAGAACGGCGAAAGCCGCATCATCTCCTTCTTCGCCAAGAAGGCGCGCGGCGTCATGGCGCGCTTCGCCATCGATGAACGGGTCGAAAAGGTGGGGGATTTGAAGAGCTTCGACCGTGACGGCTATCGCTTCAACAAGGCCGCCTCGACCGAAAGCGAATGGATATTCACCAGATCGGGAAATTCTTGATCCCTACCCGCTCCTGCCGCTAGTCTGAGGTCACATAAAGATAAGAGGGGCGAAACAGTGGATCAGTCATCCCAGCCGGGCGCAGAAGCATCGTTTCGCGACATCGGCGATCTGAAAGGGCAGACGGCGGTCATCACCGGCTCAACCTCCGGCATCGGTCTTGCGCTGGCGCGGGCGGTCGCGTCGCGCGGCGGCGACGTGGTGCTGAACGGCCTGGGCAACGCCGCCGAGATCGAACGGACACGCGCCGAACTGGAATCGTCCTCGGGCGCCCGCGTCCTCTATCATCCGGCCAATATGACCAAGGGGCCTGAGATCGCGGACATGGTCGCCTTCGCCGAACGCGAACTGGGCCGTCTGGACATCCTGGTCAACAACGCCGGCATTCAGCACGTCGAATCCGTCGAGAACTTCCCCGCCGACAAGTGGGAGCAGATCATCGCCATCAACCTGTCGTCGGCCTTCTACGCGACGCGCGCGGCGATCCCCCTGATGAAGGCGCAGGGACGCGGTCGAATCGTCAACATGGCCTCGGCCCACGGCCTGGTCGCCAGTCCTTTCAAATCGGCCTATGTCGCCGCCAAACACGGGATCGTGGGCTTCACCAAGACGGTGGCGCTGGAAGTCGCCCAGGACAACATCACCTGCAACGCCATCTGCCCCGGTTTCGTCGAAACCCCAATCGTGGAAAAGCAGATCGCCGACCAGGCGCGCACACGCAAGATGAGCAAGGAAGACGTGCTGAAGAACGTCATCCTGGGCTCCCAGCCGACCAAACGGTTCGTGGCGACGGAAGAGCTGGCCGGCCTCTTCCTCTATCTGGTGTCCGATCTCGGCGCCTCGGCCAACGGCGCCAGCTTCTCCATCGACGGCGGCTGGACCGCACAATAGGCGAAGGATTGGGGGGCGGCATGGCGATCTTCAAACGCAAGGCCGCTGTTCCGGCGCTGGCTGAACAGCCTCCCTCGGGTCGAACGCCCGTGTCCCTGGCGCTCCAGGGCGGAGGCGCCCACGGCGCCTTTCAATGGGGCGTGCTGGATCGGTTGCTGGAGGACGACCGGCTAGAGGTGCGGGCCGTCTCCGGCGTCTCGGCGGGGGCGATGAATGGCGCCGCTCTGATATCCGGGCTGGCCAAGGCCGATCCCCGCGCGGCCCTGGACAAGCTATGGCGCGAGGTCAACCAATCCGGCGGGCGCAATGTATTCGGCGACAGCAACCTGTGGAGCGCAGCCCAGCCGCCGGACTGGATCAAGGACACGCCCTTCTGGCGCGCAGGAGAGACCCTGGCCCTGTCCATGAGTCCCTATGAATTCAACCCTCTGAACCACAATCCTCTGAAACGGGTTCTGAACGCCGCCGTGGACTTTCAGGCGGTCAGAGACTCGTGCGTTCGGTTCTTCGTGGCGGCGACCGCCGTGCGTCAGGCGCGGGCGCGCGTATTCGATTCGTCGGAGATCTCGGCCGATGTCCTGCTGGCGTCCGCATGCCTGCCGCATCTGTACCAGGCCGTGGAGATCGATGGCGAACCCTATTGGGACGGCGGCTATCTTACCAATCCGGCGCTATGGCCTCTGACCGGCGAGGACACGCCAGACGACGTCCTGCTGCTGACCCTCAATCCCCTGATGCGGGAGGAGACGCCCAAGACCGCCGCAGACATCATGGATCGGTTGAACGAGATCGTCTTCAACGCTCCGCTTCTGGCCGAACTGCGCGCCCTCGCCGTGGCGGAGGGCCTTATCGACAAAGGTCAACTGGACGGTCAGGGGGCGTTTCGGCCCGTCCGTCTGCACGCCATCGAGGCCGATGGCTGGTTGTCGGACTTGTCGCTGCGGTCCAAATTCAATACCGAATGGGGCTTCCTGAACGACTTGAAGGCGCGGGGCCGCGCCGCCGCAGAGGATTGGCTGAACAGTTGCCTTATCAGCGTCGGGCGCCAGTCCAGCGTGGACCTGCAGGCGCGCTTCGGTCAGCCGACGTAGCCTGCCGCCCGTTTCAACCGATCATTGATCGCTTCGCCCAAACCTTCTGAAGGAATAGGGGAAATGGCGATTGCCCCTGGTTTCTGACGATCGGCCGCGCGCAGCAGTCGAAACAAGTTGGCGGCCGCTTCCTTGGGATCGCCTGCAGGGCTCAGGCTCCAGGCGGGGTCGCCCACCCCCGGCCCGAAGCCCAGCAGGATTTCGCCCGGCCGGGCCTCAAGCGCCTCGATGCGGACCGGCGCGTCAGGCGCATAGTGAAGGGCCAGGCGACCGGGCGAACGGCGCCCCTCCTCTCCGCTTTCCATCAGCGTGCCGACGACCGCCTCGATCTGCGCCCGCGTGACGGCGCCCGGCCGCAGCAGGGCGACTCGGTCTCCGAGAACGGACGCCACCGTGCTTTCCAAGCCGATGTCGCAGGGCCCGCCATCGACGGCGGCCGCCACGGCGGCGCCCGTTTCCTCGACCGCGTCCGAAAAGGTGGTCGGGCTAGGCCGGCCGGAGCGGTTGGCCGAGGGCGCCACCACGGGGCCGCCGAAAGCCGCCAGAACCTGACGCGCCAGCGGATGGGCCGGAACCCGCACCGCCACGCTGTCCAGCCCGGCGCGCGCCAGGTCGCAGACGCGGCGGCCGTCCGCGACGGGCAGAACCAAGGTCAACGGGCCGGGCCAGAAAGCCTTGGCCAGGGCCTCGGCCGCCGCATTGAACCGACCGACGGCTCTCGCCGCTTCCAGGCTGGCGACGTGAGCGATCAGAGGATTGAACTGGGGCCGGCCCTTGGCGGCGAAGACGGCGGCGACGGCCACAGGGTCGCTCGCATCCGCGCCCAGCCCATACACGGTTTCCGTCGGCAAGAGGATCAGACCGCCTCGCCTCAGGGCGCCGGCCGCCTGTTCGGGCGTCGCGCTCACGGTCGTCGCGGGATGAGCGGGATCATCCGATGCAATACATTGTCCCTGTCGATGAACTGATGCTTCAGGGCAGCCAGAACGTGCAGCGCGATCAGCACATACAGACCTTTGACCGCCAGTCCGTGCAGGCCCATCAAGCTGCGGGCCGTCTCTCGCCCGCCGCCCACCGGCAAAAGGGGCCATGAAAACAGTCCGAACCAGACGATGTCTCGCCCTGCGGCCGAAGACGCTACCCAGCCGGTCATCGGAATGAAGATCAGCGCTAGATAGAACAGCACATGGGTCGCACGCGCCGCGATCCTCTGCCATACCGGCAACTCCGCTGGCAGCCGTATGGCCGGATGCGCCATCCTCCAGCCGATCCGCGCCAGGGTCAGGACCAGAATGGTCAGGCCCAGGGATTTGTGCAGCATGACGAACTCGCTGGACATCGGCCCCTCGGTGTTCTCATGCGCCGTGATCAGCAGGATCTGGATCAGCACCGCCAGGGCGATGCCCCAGTGCATCAGCAGGGATACGGTCGAATATCGGTTGCGGGGCTCGCCCATGTCTTCCCTTCCGTCACGGCACGTCGTCACTCTGCGCTCAGAGGGGGCGCGTCGCCAAGACGCTTGCAGCGCCGGGCCCCGTCGCGGCACTTAGGCCGCAAAGACGATTGAGGAAAGCCCATGACCTATCGCGCGCCCGTCCGGGATCTGACCTTCACCCTGGAGGCCGTCGCCGGCATGGTCGACGTCGCCGCGACCGGCGCCTTCACCGACTATGACGCCGAGGTGGCTCAGGCCATTCTGGAAGCGGCGGGCCAGTTCTCCGAGGAAGTGCTGGCGCCGCTGAACCGCGTCGGCGACCAGAAGGGCTCTACCTACGCCAATGGGGCGGTGACGGCCGCGCCGGGTTTCCCCGACGCCTATCGTCAGTTTGCGGCCGGCGGCTGGACCGGCCTGTCGTCCTCGGTCGAGGCCGGGGGCCAGGGCCTACCCAAGGCGATTGAACTGGCGGCCTACGAAACCGTCCACGCCGCCAACATGGCCTTTGGCCTGTGCCCCATGCTGTCCCTGGCAGCCATCGAGGCGCTGGAGCAGGTCGGGACGGAAGACCAGAAGGCGAAATATCTGACCAAGCTGGTCAGCGGCGAATGGACCGGCGCCATGGTGTTGACCGAACCCGGCGCAGGCTCGGACCTGGGCGCTCTTTCCGCCACAGCCACGCCGAACGGCGACGGAACCTATGCCCTGAACGGCCAGAAAATCTTCATCACCTGGGGCGACCACGACGCCACGGACAACATCGTCCATCTGGTTCTGGCCCGTCTGCCCGACGCGCCGCCGGGCCCCAAAGGCATCAGCTTGTTCCTGACGCCCAAGTTCGCGGTCAAGGACGATGGATCGCTGGGCGACCGCAACGCCTTCCGTCCGGTCGGGGTGGAGCACAAGCTGGGCATCCACGCATCGCCCACCTGCGTCATGAGCTATGAGGGCGCAACCGCCGAACTGGTCGGACAGCCGAACCAGGGCTTGGCCCATATGTTCGTCATGATGAACGCCGCGCGCCTGGCCGTCGGGGTCGAAGGCGTGGGCATCGCCGAACGCGCCTATCAACACGCCCTAGCCTATGCGCTGGAGCGTCGTCAGGGCCGCTCGATCTGGACGGGCGAAGCCAGCGCCCCGATCTTCGACCATCCGGACGTGCGCCGGATGCTGGGGGTGATGAAGGCCAAGATTTCGGCGGCCCGCGCCATCTGCCTGTCGACCGGCGTGGCCGCCGACCTGGCCCGCCACGCCGCGACCGAGGCCGAACGACGCAAGTGGAAAAGCCGCGAGGACCTGTTCACCCCCATCGCCAAGGCATGGTCCACCGACGTGGGCTGCGAGGTCGCCTCCCTGGGCGTTCAGGTCCACGGCGGCATGGGCTTCATCGAGGAGACGGGCGCAGCCCAATACTACCGCGACGCCCGCATCGCCCCGATCTACGAGGGGACCAACGGCATCCAGGCTATGGACCTGGTCGGACGCAAGCTGTCGATGGAGGGCGGCGAGGCGGCCAAGACCCTGATCTCCGACATGAAGGCGACCCTGGCCGACCTGTCGCGTCTCTATGCCGGAAAGCCGGTCGAGCGGTTCGCCACGGCCATCGAGGCGGTGGAAGACGCCACCCTGTGGCTGCTGGACCGCAAGGCCGATCCGAATGCGGCGGCCGACGTTTTGGCCGCCGCCGACGCTTATCTGAAACTGCTGGGCGACGTCATCGGGGGCTGGATGCTGGCCAAGGGGGCGCTGGCCGCCAAGACGCGCCTGGACGCCGGCGACGGCGATCCGATCTGGCTGCAGGGCAAGCTGGACCTTTATGAACTCTACGCCGCGAATGTTCTCGGCCATGTCTCCAGCCGCCTGGCGGCCGTGGGCCAGGGTGGCGATCTGCTGAAGCGAATGACGGTCGAGGCCCTAGCGGGCTGAAGGCCGAGCTGAAGGAGCGGCGCGATCTTCATTTGACCTCGGGCGGCCCGAACGCCCAAGGTTATGTCCGCACGTCCCTGGGGAGCCGACCATGAACCGACGCCAGATCCTCCTGTCCACCGCCGCGACGGCCTTGGCCGCCTCGTCCTCCCCCGCCCTCGCCCGCCAGCCTTCCGGAGCCTCGATGCCCCAGCCTCCCGTCGCCAAGAAGATTCCCGTCGTCATCGAACAACTGGGGCGCACCCGCACCGACGACTATCAGTGGATGAAGGACGACAACTGGCAAGCGGTCCTGCGTGATCCAACCCTGATCAAAGCCGAGGTGAAGGCGCATCTGACTGCCGAAAACGCCTATCGAGAAGCCATGATGGCCTCGACCCTGCCCCTGCAGGAGGCGATGTTCCAGGAGATGCGCGGCCGCATCAAGGAGGACGATTCCTCCGTCCCCGCGCCAGACGGCGGCTGGACCTATTATGTCGAGTACCGCACGGGCGACCAGCATCCGCGCTACATGCGGGTGGAGCGTCAGGGCGCGTGGATGGTCGAGGGTCAGCCGGTGACGAAGACCTTCGTCGTCGCCCCGACGCCTCAACTGCTGCTGGACGCCAATGAACTGGCCAAGGGCAAGGCCTATTCGGAAGTCTCGGCCGCTTCCCACAGCCCGGACCACAGCCTGTTCGCCTATGCCGAGGACGCGCAAGGGTCCGAGGTGCACAAGATCTATGTGAAGGATCTGGCGACCGACGAGGTCCTGTCCGAGGTGATAGAAAGCGCGACCGGCGACTTCACCTTTTCACCTGACAGCCAGTGGATTTTCTGGACCAACCGCGACGACAACGGACGCCCGGACAAGATATTCCGCCGCCCGGCGCGCGGCGGCGAAACCACCCTGGTCTATGAAGAGGCCGACGACGGCATGTTCATCGGCGTAGGCCGCACCGCCGACGACAAGTTCATCGTCATCGGCATCCAGAATCAGGAAACCAGCGAGGCCCGCTACATTCCGGGCGAAACGCCGACAGCCGAACCCGTTGTGCTGGAGCCGCGACAAGTCGCTGTCCGCTACGACGTCGATCACTGGGACGACCGCTGGGTGATCCGCACCAACGCCGACGACGCCATCGACTTCAAGATCGTCCAGGCGCCAACCTCGACGCCAGGCAAGGCCCATTGGACGGACCTGGTTCCCCATACGCCCGGCCGCTTCATCGAAGGTCTGGACTTGACCCGGAACCATCTGGCGCGTCAGGAACGGGGGGACGCCAACACCCGCATCATCATTCGCGACCGCGCGGGCGCCGAACATCAGATCGCAGTGGACGAGCCTGCCTTCGCCCTGTCGCTGGCGGGCGCGTCTGAGTTCGACACCCCCACGACCCGCTACACCTACAATTCGCCCTCCACCCCGACGCAGACGTTCGACTATGACATGGCGACGCGGGAACGGACGCTGCGCAAGACCCAGCAGATTCCCTCGGGTCACAATATTGCGGACTATGTGGTCGAGCGACTGAACGCCCCGGCCGCCGATGGGCAACTGGTGCCCGTCACCGTCCTGCGTCGCCGCACCACGCCCATCGACGGCTCCGCGCCGCTGCTGCTTTACGGCTATGGCTCCTACGGCATTCCGATGCCGGCCAGCTTCTCGACCAACCGGCTGTCGCTGGTGGATCGGGGCTGGATTTACGCCATCGCCCATATTCGAGGCGGTTCGGACAAGGGCTGGGGCTGGTTCCTGGCCGCGCGCCGAATGACGAAGAAGAACACCTTCACCGACTTCATCGCCGCCGCCGAACATCTGATCGAGCGGAAGTACGCCAAGGCCGGAAACATCGTGGCCCAGGGCGGGTCGGCCGGCGGCATGCTGATGGGCGCGGTCAACAACATGCGGCCGGACCTCTGGGCCGGGGTCATCGGCCAAGTGCCGTTCGTCGACGTCATCAACACCATGAGCGACACCTCCCTGCCGCTGACGCCGCCGGAATGGCCCGAATGGGGCAATCCGATCGAGGACCCGGACGCCTACGACTATATGATGAGCTACAGCCCCTATGATCAGGTGAAGTCCCAGGCCTATCCGGCCGTACTGGCGACCGGTGGCCTGTCTGACCCGCGCGTGACCTATTGGGAGCCGGAAAAGTGGGTCGCCAAGCTGCGGCCCGCCACCACTTCGGGCAAGCCGGTGCTGCTGAAGATCAACATGGAGGCTGGGCATGGCGGGGCGGCCGGGCGATTCGACTATCTGAAGGAAGTCGCCCACGACTACGCCTTCGCCGTCTGGGCCATTGAAAAGGGCTGGGAGACGGCGTGATCGTCCGCGATGTCGAAACGGACGATATGGCCGCGATCACAGCCATCTACGCCGAAAGCGTGGCGAACGGACGCGGCACCTTCGAGCTGGAAGCCCCGGACGAGATGGAGATGACGGCCCGGTTCGCCGCCGTGGCAGCCCTGGGTCTGCCGCGCCTGGTCGCCGAGATCGACCGTGGCGTGGTCGGCTACGCCTACGCTAGCCCGTTTCGAACCCGGCAAGCCTATCGCTACATGGTCGAGAATTCGATCTATGTCGCGCCGGAGGCGCGAGGACGCGGCGTCGCCAGCGCGCTTCTGGACGCTCTGATCCTGCGCTGCGAAGCGATGGGCCTGAGGCAGATGGTGGCCGTGATCGGCGATTCCGACAACGTCGGCTCCGTCGCCCTTCACCGTGCGCGCGGCTTTGCGGATGCGGGCGTGTTCAAGGCCGCAGGCTGGAAACACGAAGGCTGGCGCGATGTCGTCTTCATGCAGCGCGCCCTGGGCCAAGGCCGCAACACGCCACCCGACGCCCCGGGCCTGCCGCTGATCGACAAGAAACCCGCCGCCTGAAGCGTTGCGGGGCGCCGAGGCGCGCCCTATCCTGAGCCTATGCGGTTTGTCTCCTCGGTTCTGTTGATGGTCGGCGCCTTGGCGGTGCTGTCGCTGGGCGTCAGCGGCGCCTTCGCCGCGGCCGCCGCGCCGGCCGCGCCTTGTCATGAGATGTCGCAGACCGTCGAACAGACGGACACGCGCCGTCCTTCCGATCACGCGCCCCGAACGCTGAAGACCATGGCCTGCTGCGTGGCCTGTGTCGCCCCCCCCTCGCCGACACCGAACGCCCTGCCCGGTCCGTTTCCGACCGCAGACCGGATCGCCTCCCGGTCTTCCAGCCTGCCCGTCGGCCGCCGTCTGTCGCCCGAACCCGGCCCGCCACGCCTCCTGATCGCCTGAAGTCCGCGCGTCGTTTCGGCGCTCCTCAGTCACGATCACATCAAAGGAGGCCCTGATGGCCATCCGAACCCTCGTCGGCGTCTGCGCCGGCGCCTCCCTCTTGGCCCTCGCCCAGGCGGCGACCGCCCAGGACCAAGCTCACCACACTCACGAGCCCCCTGCGGCGAACCCTGCCGCGCAGGAAATGGGCGATCACGACGGCGACCACGACACCATGGCGTCCGACGCTCCCCACGCCATGGCTATGACCAGCCCCTATGGCGCATGGCCCATGAACCGCGATGCCTCCGGCGCCAGTTGGCAGCCGGACGCCAGCGACCACGGCGGCGTCCACGCCATGCACGGCGACTGGATGCTGATGACCCACGCCCTGCTGAACGTCGTCTACGACCGCCAATCCGGGCCGCGCGGCGACGACAAGACCTTCGTCGCCGGCATGCTGATGACTTCGGCCCGCCGCGACTTCGACGACGGCTCGACCCTGAACTTGCGCGCCATGCTCAGCCCCGATCCGCTGATGGGAAAGGCGGGCTATCCATTGCTATTGGCAGCCGGAGAGACGGCGGACGGGGTCACGCCCCTGGTCGACCGCCAGCACCCGCACGACTTCTTCATGGAACTGTCGGCCAGCTATTCGAAACGTCTGTCCGACAAGGACAGCGTCTATGGCTACATTGGCCTGCCGGGCGAGCCCGCCTTTGGTCCGCCGGCTTTCATGCACCGCATGAGCGCCATGGACAGCCCCGAGGCGCCGATCACCCACCACTGGCTGGACTCGACCCATATCGTCTTCGGCGTGACGACCCTGGGTTGGGCGCATGACCGCTTCAAAATCGAGACCTCGGCCTTCAAGGGCCGGGAGCCGGACCAGCACCGCTGGGGCATCGACGCGCCCAGGCTGGACAGTTGGTCGGTGCGCGGCAGCTGGAACCCCACAGACACATGGTCCCTCCAGGTCTCCTACGCCCAGGTCTCCGCCCCCGAGCAGTTGGAGCCGGACGAGGACGAAACGAAATGGTCCACCAGCGCCATCCATACTCGACGCCTGGGCGACACGGGCTGGTGGTCCTCGACCCTGGCCTGGGGACGCAAAACCAACGACCACGGCGAGTCCAAGGACGGCTGGTTGCTGGAATCCGCCGTGCATCCGAACGAACACTGGACCGTCTTCGGGCGCGCCGAGCGGATCGAAACGGATGAACTGGTCCCCGGCGTCGGCGGCGGCCACGGCCCCCTCTACGTTGTCGGCAAGGCTTCGGTCGGAGCCGTGCGCGACTGGCGGATCGCGCCGAACATCCGGTTAGGTCTGGGCGCCCTCTATGCCGTCAATCGCGTGCCCCAGGCGCTTGAGCCCCTTTACGGCGACGACCCCGATGGAGGGATGGTCTTCGTTCGGCTGAAGATCGACTGACGGCTCAGGCCCGTTCGGCGGTCGCCGGACGGGCCGACGCCTCTGGCCCATGGCGCGTCAGACCGTATCCGGCAGCCACAAGGCCGAGGGCCAGAATCAGTCCGCCGATAATCAGGGCGAGGCGGACATGCTTGTGCAGATGATAGAGCAACTCGCCGATCATCGATCGCTCCAGCGATCCTGGACCGTGCCAGTACGATCCAATTCCCTAGCGTTACAGCAAAAGCCGCGCCTGGTGGAATCCCAGCTGCGTGAACGCTGTTCTTTTAGACCAGGCGGCTTTGCTCCAGGGCCGCGCCGATGAAGCTGGCGAACAGCGGATGAGGCGCGAACGGGCGGCTCTTCAGCTCGGGATGATACTGCACGCCGATGAACCAGGGATGGTCCGGCCGCTCCACCGTCTCGGGCAGGACGCCGTCGGGCGACAGGCCAGCGAAGACCAGGCCGGCCTTCTCCTCGATCGCCTCACGGTAGTTGATGTTGACCTCATAGCGATGGCGATGACGTTCGCTGATGGCGGTCGCCCCATAGATATCGGCGATCCGTGACCCGGCCTTCAGCGCCGAGTCATACGCGCCCAGGCGCATGGTGCCGCCCAGATCGCCGCCCTGCTGGCGCAGAACGCGCTGATTGCCCTGAACCCATTCGGTCATCAGGCCCACGACCGGCTCGGACGTCGGGCCGAACTCGGTCGATGACGCCTCGGGATAGCCGGCCAGATTCCGGGCCGCCTCGATTACCGCCATTTGCATGCCGAAGCAGATGCCGAAATAGGGAATCTTGCGCTCGCGGGCGAAGCGCGCCGCCTCGATCTTGCCTTCGGCCCCGCGCTCTCCGAAACCGCCCGGCACCAGGATGGCGTGGGCGCCTTCCAGACGCTGGGCGCAGGCCTGCGGGTCGCCTTCGAAGGTGTCGGCCTCGACCCAGTCGATGTTGACCTTGACGTTGTTGGCCACGCCGCCGTGATGCAGCGCCTCGATCAGCGACTTGTAGGCGTCCTTCAGCACCGTGTATTTGCCGACCACAGCGATGGTGACTTCGCCGTCCGGCTGCAGGCGACGACGCACAATCTCCTGCCAGCCGCTCAGATCGGGTTCGGGCGCGTCGGCGATGCCGAAGTGGGCGAGGACTTCGCGGTCCAGTCCCTCACGGTGATAGTCCAGCGGTACGGCGTAGATATCGGCCGAATCCATTGCCTGGATCACGCCGCTTTCCCGCACGTTGCAGAACAGACCGATCTTGCGCTTTTCATCGGCCGGGATCGGCTGTTCGCAGCGGCACAGGAGAATATCGGGCTGGATGCCGATGGAGCGCAGTTCCTTGACCGAGTGCTGCGTCGGCTTGGTCTTCATCTCCCCGGCGGTCTTAATGAAGGGCAGCAGCGTCAGATGGACAAAGCATGACTGGCCGCGCGGCAGATCCTGACCCAGTTGGCGGATGGCCTCGAAGAAGGGCAGGCCCTCGATATCGCCGACCGTGCCGCCGATCTCGACCAGGACGAAATCCACATCTTCGCCTGCGTCAGTCAGGGCGGGCGTCAGGCAGAAGGATTTGATCTGGTCGGTGACGTGCGGGATCACCTGCACGGTCGCACCCAGATAGTCGCCCCGGCGTTCCTTCTCGAGGATCGTCGAATAGATGCGGCCAGTGGTCACATTGTCGGACTTGGCGGCCGAAACGCCGGTGAACCGCTCGTAGTGGCCCAAATCCAGGTCGGTCTCGGCGCCATCGTCGGTCACGAACACCTCGCCGTGCTGATACGGGCTCATCGTGCCCGGATCGACGTTGAGATAGGGGTCCAGCTTGCGTAGACGGACCTTGTAACCCCGCGCCTGCAGAAGAGCGCCGAGAGCGGCGGAGGCGAGGCCTTTTCCAAGCGAGGAAACCACGCCGCCGGTGATGAACACATAGCGAGCCATGGGCGAACACCTTACTCCATGATTCGCAAAGGCGGCATGGCCCGAAGCGAATCGAACTGTTGATCAAAAGAAGAAAGCGCGCCCTGCGGCGCGCTTTCGAAAAGGTCGTTTCGAAGGCCCGTCCGTTAACGGGCGGGCTGCTGGGCCGGGCTCTGCGCAGGCGCCGAGACGCTGGCTTCCAGATCGTCCAGCGACGGCGCCGCCGGCTTGACCGGTTGGGCGGGCTGCGGCTGGGCCGGTTGTTGCGTCTGGCTGGCCGCAGGACGGGTGGCCAGGGAGCCGACGGCGTCGGCGTCGATGCCCGACACCGCGGCGCGGTCCATGTTGCCGACGACGGTCAGCACGATGGTCAGGCCGAACAGCAGGGCGGCCAGGACCCATGTCACCTTGGTCAGCAGATTGCCGGCGCCCCGCGCTGTCATGAAGCCCGAAGGTCCGCCGCCCATACCCAGGGCGCCGCCCTCGGAACGCTGCAGCAACACCACGCCCGTCAGGGAGATGGCGACGATGATGATGGCGACGAGCAGGATGGTCTGGAGCATGGCGTCATTCATGTGGGCGCGAAGGTGCGCCGATCAAGCGGCGGCCTCTATCATCGAAGGCCGTCGGGGGCAAACGTCACGCGGCGCGGATGATTTTCAGAAAGTCCTCGGCCTTTAAGGAGGCGCCCCCCACCAGGGCGCCGCCGACTTCGGACGCGGCCAGAATCTCGGCCGCGTTCTCGGGCTTCACCGACCCGCCGTAGAGGATCGGTATCCGCGCCGCCGCCTGGCCCAGCCGACGCACCAAGGCGGCGCGCAACGCGGCGTGAACCTCCGCGATCTGCTCCAACGTCGGCGTCAGGCCCGTGCCGATGGCCCAGACCGGCTCATAGGCCACGGCGAAGGGCCGTTCGGCCAGGCTGTCCGCCAGCGAGTTCTCGACCTGAGCGCTGACGACCGCGACGGCGTCGCCCGCCTCGCGCTGGGCCAGGGTCTCGCCGACGCAGACGATAGGTTCAAGGCCTGCGGCGATGGCCGCTTCGACCTTGGCGGCCACAGCGGCGTCGTTCTCGCCGAAGGCGGCGCGGCGCTCGGAATGTCCCAGGATCACCAGGCTCGCGCCCGCATCGGCCAACATCGCGGCGGAGGTCGAGCCGGTGAAGGCCCCAGCCGGCTTCTCGTGACAATCCTGTCCGCCCAACTCTACGGCTCCGCCCTCCACGACCGTCCGCATCCGATCCAGCAGGGTCGCCGGCGGGCACAGGACGACGCGGCAAGAAGCGCTTTCTTCCTCAAGCGCCTGGCGCAGCGTGGCGGCTTCGCCCAGATCGGCGGACAGGCCGTGCATCTTCCAATTGCCGACGATCAGCTTCACGGATTGTTTCATGGCCGCTTCTCTAGGCGCCGCAAAACGCGAAGCCAAGGCATTTCGCCGCAATCCGGACACGAAGCCGTCCTTGCAGGGGCGCGTCCCGCCCGACTATACGCCACCATGACGCCAATCTCGGCACGTCCTCGAGCTTTCGAATGATCACCGCCTTCCGCGCCTTTTCCCGCTCCAAATGGGCCGCCGCCCTGCTGGTCCTGATCGCCATCAGTTTCGTGATCGTCGGCGCGCGCATGGACGTGTTCGCCAACCTGGGCCCCAAGCATGTGATCGACGCGGGATCGCGCACCATGAATGAGGCCGAGTTCCGCACCGCCTTCGATCAGGTCCGCACCCGGCTTCAGGAACAGGCGGGTCGTCCCCTGACCAACCAGGACCTGGTGGCGGAGAACATCCACATCCGCTTCCTGGACAGCCAGACGGAACAGTTGGGCTTCCTGAACTGGGCCTGGAAGGCCGGCATCCGTCCGGGCCAGGAACTGATCGTCAAACAGATTCGCCAGATCCCCGCCTTCTTCAACTCCGTAACGGGTCAATTCGACCAGCAGGCCTATCAGACCGCCCTGGCCCAGCAGAACCTGACGCCCGCCATGTTGGAGCAGGACCTGCGCGACCAGTATGCGGTCGAGCATTTCGGCTCCGCCATCTTCGCCGGAGCCCGCTTGCCGCGCATCTACGGCGCCCTGCTGGCCGGTTCGGCCTATGAGACGCGCGACGGTCGCTGGTTCGAGGTGACGCGCGCCATGGCCGGTCAGATTCCGGCGCCCACCGACGCCCAACTGACCGCCTTCATCCAGGAGAACGCCGAACGCCTGCGCGCGCCCGAGTTCCGCATGGTCTCGGTCGTTCTGTTTACGCCGGAACGCGACGCCGCGCCGACGATTTCCGAGGACCGCATCCGCGAGCGCTTCCAGTTCAAGAAAGACAGCCTGGGCAAGCCGGAAACCCGCAGCTTCGTGACCCTGACCGCGCCGAATCGCGAAACGGCCCAGAAGGTCGCGGCCGCCCTGCGCGCCGGTCAGTCGCCGGCCGAGGCGGGGCGCGCCAACAACATCACCCCTGCGGTCTTCAACGCCACGCCTCGCACCGCCGTCGGCGACGCCGCCACGGCCGCCGCCGTCTTCAGCCTTCAGCCCAACCAGGTGTCCGATCCGGTCCAGGCCGGCGTCGGCTTCGCCGTCGCCAAGGTCACGGCGATCCAGCCCGGCCAGCCGGCGACGCTGGAAAACAGCCGTGAACAGATCGTACAGGAGCTGCGCGAAGAGGATGTGAAGACCCAGACCTACGCCAAGGTCGAGAAGTATGAAGCCGCCCGCCAGGCCGGCAAGACCCTGACCGACGCCGCCCAGTCGGTCGGCGCCCGCATCGTCGATCTGCCGCCCTTCACCAAGGACGGGAAACTGCCGAACGGTCAGGCGCTGAACGCCCCGCCGCAAATCTTCGAAACGGCCTGGAGCCTGACCAAGGGCGGCGAAAGCGACGTGATCGACGCTGGCCAAGGTCAATATTTCGCGGTCCGCGTGAACGACATCCGCCCGTCCGCCCTGCCGACCCTGGCCGAGGTGCGCGAACCCCTGGCCCAGCAGTGGATCCAGCGCGAAACTCTGCGCAAGCTGTCGACCAAGGCCGAAGAACTGGCCGGCCGCGTCCGCAACGGCGAGGACATCGCCGCAGTGGCCCGCTCCATCAACGCCCCCGTCACCGTGCGCACCGGCGTGATGCGCGATCAAGCGACCCAGCAGGCGCTGGGCCAGGCCGTCCTCCAGGGCCTGTTCGGCCAGGGCAAGGGTCAGGTCTTCTCCCAGCCTGGCGAACAGGGCTTCGTCATCGGCCGTGTGGACAATGTCCATGCCGCCAATCCAGCCGTCGCCGGTCCTCTGGCCGAGCAGGTCCGTCCGCGCCTGACACAGGAGCTGGTGCAGGCTCTGGTTCAGGCCGAGATGACCGCCGGCGCCAAGAAGTCCAAGGCCAAGAACGACCCGGCGATGGCTCGTCAGGCCCTGGGCCTGTCGGGCGACACCCCGGCCGCACCGCCGCAATGAGCCAGTCCGCGTTCGGCGAAGGCGATTTCGACGCCTTTGCCACCGGTCTTTCGGCCGGTCGCCCCCAGGTCGTCGTCCGTCGCCTGATCGACGACCTGGAAACGCCGGTTTCGGCCTTCCTGAAGCTGGGTCGGAACCGCCCCTACGCCTGTCTGCTGGAATCGGTGGAAGGCGGGACGGTCAAGGGCCGCTACTCCATCCTGACGCTGGACCCCGACGTCGTCTGGCGCTGTCGCGCCGACAGGGCGGAGATCGCGCGGGGCGCACAGATCGAGGACGGGCGGTTCGTCGTGGAAGCCCTGCCGACCCTTCGGTCGCTTCGCGCCCTGATCGCCGCTTCGCGCTTCGATCTGCCCGACGACCTGCCGCCGATGGCGGCGGGCCTGTTCGGTGTGTTCGGCTACGATATGGTTCGGCTGCTGGAACCGCTGGGCGCGCCCAATCCCGATCCGCTGAACCTGCCGGACGCGGTCCTGACCCGACCGTCCCTGGTCGCTATCTTCGATTCGGTCCGGCACGAGGTCGTTCTGGTCGCCGCCGCCTATCCCGACGCGGACATCGCCCCCCAGGCGGCCTTCGACGCCGCTCTGGACCGCCTCGACGCCCTTCGAAACCGCCTTGCGCGAGCCCCTGCCTTTTCGCGCCACGCCGCAGGAAACCCCGGCGCCGGTCTTCGCCTCGCCGGTCGATCAGGCCGGTTTCGGTCGGATGGTGGCTCGCGCCAAGGACTACATCACCGCCGGCGACATCTTTCAGGTCGTGCTCAGCCACCGCTTCTCGGCGCCGTGGTCCGACGATCCGTTCGCCTTCTATCGCTCGCTGCGCCGCCAGAACCCGTCGCCCTATCTCTTCTATCTGAACTTCGACGGGTTCCAGCTTGCGGGGTCCAGCCCGGAAATCCTGGTCCGGCTGAAGGAAGGGACGGTCACGATCCGTCCGCTGGCCGGCACCCGCGCGCGTGGCGCCACGCCCGAAGCCGACAAGGCCCTGGAAGCCGAACTGCTGGCCGATCCGAAGGAACTGGCCGAACACCTGATGCTGCTGGACCTGGGCCGAAACGATGTCGGCCGCGTCGCCGCGCCGGGCACGGTCGAAGTCACCGAAAGCTTCGTCGTCGAACGCTACAGCCAGGTCATGCACATCGTCTCCAATGTGCGCGGCAAGGCCAATCCGAAGTTGGACGCGGTGGACACTCTCCTGGCCGCCCTGCCCGCCGGCACCCTGTCGGGCGCGCCGAAGGTCCGCGCGATGGAGATCATCGACGAGCTTGAGACCGAAAAACGCGGCGTCGGCTATGGTGGCGGCGTCGGCTACATTTCGGCGGGAGGAGAGGCGGATATCTGCATCACCCTGCGCACGGCGCTGTTTGCTGACGATCGCATCTTCGTCCAGGCCGGCGCTGGCGTGGTGGCCGACAGCGATCCGGCCGCCGAATACGCCGAGACGCAGCAAAAGGCGCGCGCGCCGATGCGGGCGGCCGAGGACGCCTGGCGCTTTCGCTCGGGCAACCGCTAGGTCTCAGGACGCCTAAGGATCAGGGCTGATAGGTCGACGTCGCATCATCAAAGTGAACGCCCGGCCCGATCACCATCACGCCCGCCATCAGAACGGCCGCCGTCGCCGCCAGCGCGGCGGCGCCTAGGGCGGACAGGCTGCTGGCCTGGGGTTCGACCACGACCAGCCGGGCCTTCGCGGCGGCGATCTTGTCGGCGATGTCTTGTTCGGCGGTCAATTTCACCACGTCATCTGACGCCCGCAACGGTTAAGATGCGCTTTAGCGCGTCCCGGTGCTTGGCGCGGCCGCATCGCGCGCCTAGAACCGCGCCATGATCCTCGTCGTCGATAACTACGACAGCTTCACCTACAACCTCGTCCACTACCTCGCGGAGTTGGGCGCGCCGACTCATGTGGTGCGCAACGACGACCTGACGACGGACCAGGCCTGGGCGCTGAACCCCGCTGCCGTGCTGCTGTCGCCCGGCCCCTGCGCGCCGGATCAGGCGGGCATCTGCCTGCCGCTGATCGCCAGCGCGCCGGCCTCCATGCCGATCCTGGGCGTCTGCCTGGGCCACCAGGCCATCGGTCAGGCCTTCGGCGGGGACGTCATTCGCGCCAAAGCCCTGATGCACGGCAAGACCTCGCCTATTCTGCACGAGGGCAAGAGCGTCTTCGCGGGCCTGCCCTCGCCCTTCACCGCGACGCGCTATCACTCGCTGGCCGTCAAGCGCGAAACCCTGCCGGATTGTCTGGACGTCACCGCCTGGACCGCCGATGGCGAGATCATGGGTCTGCAGCACCGCACGCGGCCCATTCACGGCGTACAATTCCATCCCGAGTCCATCGCCACCGAACACGGCCATGACATGCTGGCCAACTTCCTGACCCTGGCCGGCGTGAAGCGCCTCGCGGCCGCCTGATCATGGCGGACGGGTTCAAGCCGATCCTGGCCCGGCTGGTCGAGGGCCGGCCGCTGACGTCGCAACAGGCGCACGACTTCTTCGCCGCCTGCCTGCGGGGCGAACCCACTCCGGCCCAGGTCGCCGCCGCCCTGACGGCCCTTCGAATGCGCGGCGAGACGGTGGACGAGATCGCCGCCTTCGCCCGCGCCATGCGTGAGGCCGCCCTGACGCTGGACCACCCTTACGAGGTGATCGACACCTGCGGCACGGGCGGCGACGGCCAGCATACCTACAACATCTCCACGGCCGCAGCCTTGGTGCTGGCCGGCGCCGGATTGAAGGTCGCAAAGCACGGTAACCGCGCCATGTCGTCCAAGTCAGGCTCGTCGGACGTGCTGTCGATCCTGGGCGTCAACCTGATGGCGACGCCGGCCCAGCAACGACTGGCGCTGGACGAGGCGGGCATCTGCTTCTTGTTCGCCCCCGCCTATCACGGCGCCATGCGCCACGTCGGCCCGGCGCGCGCAGAGATCGGTTTTCGAACGGTTTTCAATCTTTTGGGGCCGCTTTCGAACCCGGCGTCTGCACGGCGTCAGGTCATGGGCGTTTATGATCCTCGACTGCTGGAGCCCCTGGCCGAGGTCCTGGGGCGGCTGGGCGCGGTGCGGGCCTGGACCGTCCACGGCCAGGGCCTGGACGAGTTGGCGATCTCGGGCCCGACCGAAGTGGCCGAGTGGAAAGACGGCGCGGTGCGACGCTTCGCCGTCGCGCCCGAGGACGCCGGCCTGCCCCGCGCGCCGATCGAGGCCATCCGCGGCGGCGATGCCGAGGAGAACGCGGCGGCCTTGCGCGCCCTGCTGGAGGGACAGACCGGCCCCTACCGCGACATTGTGCTGCTGAACGCCGCCGCCGCCTTCGTGGTATCGGATCGGGCCGCCGACCTGGCCGAAGGGGCCGCCCTGGCCGCCGCGGCCATCGACGACGGCCGCGCCGCCCGGGCCTTGGCGCGCCTGGTGCGGATCACCTCCACGCCCCTGGAAACGGAAGGAGCGGCATGACCGACGTGTTGGAACGGATCGCCGACTACAAGCGAGAGGAAGTCCTTGCGCGCAAGGCCGCCGCCTCTCAGGACGCGATCGAGGCCCTGGCGCAGGCCGCCTCCACCCCTCGCGGTTTTCGCGACGCCCTAAGTCGCGCCGTCGAGGAAACTGGCCGCCCCGCCTTGATCGCCGAGATCAAGAAGGCTAGCCCTTCCAAAGGCTTGATACGGGCGGACTTCCATCCGGCAAACCTCGCCATGGCTTATGAGGCCGGCGGCGCGGCCTGCCTCTCGGTCCTGACCGACGGCCCGAGTTTTCAGGGCGACGACGCCTATCTGACCCAGGCGCGGTCCGCCGTCGCCCTGCCCTGCCTACGCAAGGACTTTCTGGTCGATCCCTGGCAGGTGGCCGAAAGCCGCGCCCTGGGCGCCGACTGCATCCTGATCATCCTGGCGATGATCGACGACGGGCTGGCGGGGGAACTTCTGTCCGAGGCAGAACGGTTCGGCATGGACGCCCTGATCGAAACGCACGACGAAACCGAAATGGCCCGCGCCTGCGCCCTTGTTTCGGATCGGACGGACGCCCTGGTCGGGATCAACAATCGGTCGCTGCGGACCTTTGAGGTGGACCTGGAGGTTACGGAGCGCCTGTCGATGCTCAGCCCTGTGCATGCGCTGCTGGTCGCGGAAAGCGGCATCTTTACGCCCGAGGATGTCGAGCGCGTTTCGGCCGCCCACGCCCAGGCGATCCTGGTCGGTGAAAGCCTGATGCGCCACGACGATATCGAGACGGCCACCCGTCGCCTGCTGGCCGCCTGACAACGGACCTGACGGCGGGCGACACTGCCGTTAAGTTGACATTAGCAAGGAACACTTACAGAACATCGTCAATGTTCACGGCCCGTTCCGATTCGTCGGTCGGGCGCATGAGGGGCCGGCGATGCTCACGCGCAAGCAGCACGAACTGCTGATGTTCATTCACGAACGGATTCAGGAAACGGGCGTTTCCCCGTCGTTCGACGAGATGAAGGAGGCGCTGGACCTGGCGTCCAAGTCTGGCATCCACCGCCTGATCACGGCGCTGGAAGAGCGCGGTTTCATCAGGCGTCTGGCCCATCGCGCCCGTGCGCTGGAAGTCACCAAATTGCCCGAACAGGCCACGGCCGGGGCGCCACGCGGTCGGGCCGGCTTCAAGCCCGACGTGATCGAAGGCGGCGCCGCTCTGTCAGCGCCGGTCGCCACGCCCGCCAACGACATTCGCGAACTGCCCCTGCTCGGCAAGATCGCCGCCGGCACCCCCATCGCCGCCATCCAGCACGAACAGGACCGCCTGCCCGTGCCGGAATCCCTGCTGGGCAAGGGCGATCACTATCTGCTGGAGATCGAAGGCGATTCCATGATCGAGGCCGGCATTCTGAACGGCGATCTGGTGGTCATCCGGCGCGGCGACACGGCCAACAATGGCGAAATCGTCGTAGCCCTGGTCGAGGGCGAGGAAGCGACGCTGAAACGCCTGCGTCGCAAGGGCGCCTCCATCGCGCTGGAGCCGGCGAACCGCCTGTACGAAACCCGCATCTTCGGACCGGATCAGGTCCAGGTTCAGGGTCGTCTGGTCGGCCTTATGCGCCGCTATCACTGACGTCGGGATCGGGCTGGCGGGTCCACGGGCGCCGACCCCGCGCCTGGGTCGTCCAGACCGCCCTCCAGCCCTGCCCTTCCCTCCACAGTTCAACCGCACCGCCCCGGGCATAGTCGATTCCGTCCAGCACCAACCGTCCCTCACAAGCCGGCGGCAGGGTCGGGACGGCCGCCCGCACACTGACGACCGGCGCCGAACGGCACAGGGCCTCCATCTGATCGGCGTCCGGGCTGCGCTTGCCCCACCACAGCGCTATGGGACCTGACGCCGATGTGTCCGGCCGACAGGCGAAACGGGCGCAGGTCCAGCCATCCTGCGGCCTATCCGTCATTTCAAGCCCGCGTCGGCGGGACCAAAGATCGACGGCGAACTCCCGCACGCCGGGCCGGACCACCACGGCCTCATCCGCCTGGCGGAAAGCCGCATTTGTCCCGCCGTCTCCGATCCACAGATCCGGCGCAGCCGGTCGGGGCCACAGCAGAACCGCCGCCGCGAACGGCGCGCCCAGACATCGCAACCGTCCGCGCCACAGGCAGATGAACAGCACGCCCAGAAAGGCGATGGGCAGGACGTAGTCGGGCGCGCTGGCGATGGTGCGGACGGCGCCGGGCAAGCCTGCCGTCCAGCCGCCGACGCCCAGCATCGCTTCCACACCCCAGCCTGCGACGGCCAGAAAAGGCGCGCCCAGGCCCAGGGGCTCCAGCGCCGCCCCCAGGGCCAGGGTCGGCATCAGGATGAAGTCGGCGATCGGCGCCGTGCCCAGATTGGCCAGCAGGCCATAGACGGCCGTTCGATTGAAATGCTGCATGGCGAAGGGTCCGGTCGCCAGGCCGGCCACCAGGCTGGCCGTCACCGCCGCCGTCAGCCAGCCGCCGAAACGCTGCACCGCCGCGATCGGCCAGGGCACGGAAATCTCTCGCATGCGCTTCGGCCAGGCCTCGACCAGGGCCACCAGGGCGGCGGTCGCCGCGAAGGACATCTGAAACCCCGGCGTCACGATGGCCTCGGGCTGAAGCGCCAGAACCACAAAGGCCGCGACCGCCAGGCCGTGCATCGTCACCGCCTGGCGATCCAGCAGGATGGCCAGAAAGGCGATGGCGGCCGTCACGGCCGCCCGTTCCGCCGGCGCCGGCGCGCCTGATACGACCAGATAGACCGCCAGGGCGATCAGGCCCGCCGTCGCGGCGATTTTCTTGCCGGAAATCCTCAGGGCCAGCCAGGGCCAGGCCGCGACGCCCAACCGCACCCCGAAGAAGACGAAGCCGCCCACGATGGCCATGTGCAGGCCCGAGACCGACAGGATGTGCGCCAATCCCGAATCGCGCATCAGGTCCAGGTCGTCCTGGCTGATCCAGGTTTCGTGGCTGGTGGTCATGGCGGCGGCGATCCCGCCGTTGCGGACGCCCAATCGCTCTACGATCCGCTCAGCCAAGGCATAGCGCGCGCCATTGATCGTCATGCTCAGCCGCAGTCGCCAGGGGGCGGGCGCCAGGTCGATGCGTCGGGTCTCTCCCAGGGCGAAGGCCACGCCGCCCATGCCCTGGAAAAAAGCGTTGCGGCCGAAATCGTAGGCGCCGGGGCTGGCGGGCGCGGGCGGCGGATTCAGAATGGCGAACAGTCGAATAGCCTCACCGGGGCGGGGCGGCTCTCCTCGCACCGTGGCCCTCAGCCGGACCGGCGTTTGCTCCGGCGCCAAACCGCGAATCCGCACCGGCGCGATCACGACCCTGGCCCCGCGTTGGCCCGGACTGTCGACGTCCACGACCCAGGCTTCGATGACGGTGGGACGACTCAGCGCCGGCGCGATCGGGGCGGCGACGAATTCGGTCCGGATCTTGGCCACCGCCAGACCGCCAGCCAGGCAGGCCGCCATCAACAACAGCCAGACCCAGGCCCGAGCCAGACCCCGCTGGCGCGCAAAAAGCCACCCGCCCGATGTCGTTACGGCCATGCCGAGCAGAGGCCACAAGGGCGGTTCAACCCTTAGTGCGAAATAGAGCGCCGCCCCGCCGCCAAAGGCCACAGGCGCGCACAGACGTCGGCGCGACGACTGGGCCGCGACCTCTTCCCTCCACCAGGCGTGCAAACGCGCGGCAGGGGTAGGTTTTGCCGTCTCGGGGGGTATAAGGGCCTGCCTTACGGACCCTTCCCCCATGACCCTGCCTTCCTCGACCGTCGTCACTCGCTTCGCCCCCTCGCCCACAGGCTATCTGCATATCGGCGGCGCGAGAACCGCCTTGTTCAACTGGTTGTACGCCAGACGACACGCAGGACGTTTCCTGATCCGCGTCGAGGACACCGATCGCGAGCGGTCCACGGACGAGGCCGTAAAGGCGATCTTCGACGGCCTAAGCTGGCTGGAGCTGTTCGCCGACGAAGAGCCGATCTTCCAGTTCAGCCGCGCCGACCGCCACCGCGAGGTCGTCGATCAACTGCTGGAAAGCGGTCACGCCTACCGCGACTTCGCCACGGCCGAGGAAACCGGCCGTCTGCGGGACCAGGCCAAGGCCGAAAGGCGTCCCTTCGAATCGCCCTGGCGCGACCGAAAGCCGACGGTGGACGATCTGGCCCTGCCCCACGTCGTTCGCTTCCGCCGACCCCGCGGAATGACCATCACCGTGCCCGACGCGGTGCAGGGCGCCGTCAACTGGTCGAGCGACGATCTGGACGATCTGGTCCTGCTGCGTTCCGACGGCGCGCCCACCTATAATCTGGCTGTGGTCGTGGACGATCACGACATGGGCGTCACCCACGTCATCCGTGGCGACGACCACCTGAACAATGCGGCGCGTCAGAGCCTGATCTACGACGCCCTGGGCTGGACGCGGCCAACCTTCGCCCACATTCCCCTGATCCACGGCCCCGACGGCGCCAAACTGTCCAAACGTCACGGCGCCCAGGCGGTGCATGAATACGCCGAGATGGGTTATCTGCCCGAGGCCATGCGCAACTATCTGGCCCGTCTGGGCTGGGCGCACGGCGACGACGAACTGTTCAGCGACGAACAGGCCGTCGCCTGGTTCGATCTGGACGGAATTGGCAAGGCGCCGGCGCGCCTGGACTTCGACAAACTGGCCCACGTCAACGCCCACTGGCTGCGCCTGGCGGACAATGATCGTCTGGCCAAGATGGCGCTGGATGCGCATCTCCAGCGGGGTCGCGGGCTCCAACCCGACGATGAAGATCGGCTGCGTCGCGCCATGCCCTTCGTGAAAGATCGCGCCAAGACCATTCTGGAGTTGGCGGACCAGACGGAGTTCGTACTGAAGGCGCGCCCGTTGGCGTTCGACGACAAGGCCCGCGTTCTGCTGTCCGGCGAAACCCTGGAACGTCTGGGCCGACTGCGCGACCGGCTGGCCCTATTCCAGTCCTGGGATGTGTTCGCTTTGGAGGCTGAACTGAAAGCCTTCGCCGAGGACGAGGGCGTGGGCTTCGGCAAGATCGGCCCCGCCGCACGCACAGCGCTTACCGCCGGGTCAACTTCGCCTGATATTGCACGAATTTTGTCGGCTCTGGGGCGCCAGGAAAGCCTCGGGCGCTTGGATGACGCGCTGCAACAGACTAAGTGATCACCCACACACCCAAAAGCGCCCGACGCCTCTCCGCGACCGGACGTAAGATGCGAAGGGGCATTCATGACTGAACAACCCAAATCCGCCGCTTCGGCGAGCCTGTCGTTCGAGGGCAAGACCGTTGAACTGCCCGTGCTATCGGGCTCGACGGGTCCGGACGTGATCGACATCCGCAAGCTGTACGGCGCGACGGGCGCCTTCACCTTCGACCCCGGCTTCACCTCGACGGCGGCCTGCGAGTCGGCCCTGACCTTCATCGATGGCGACGAAGGCGTTCTGCTGCACCGCGGCTATCCCATCGATCAACTGGCGGCCAAGTCGAACTTCGTCGAGGTCTGCTACCTGCTGCTGCACGGCGAATTGCCGACAGCGGCGCAGTACGAGAAGTTCGAAGAGAGCATCACACGGCACACGATGCTGCATGCCCAGTTCGACCGCTTCTTCGAAGGCTTCCGCCGCGACGCCCACCCGATGTCGATCATGGTCGGCACGGTCGGCGCTCTGTCGGCCTTCTATCATGACAGCCTGGACATCCATGATCCGGTGCAGCGCGACATCTCGGCCATCCGCCTGATCGCCAAGATGCCGACCATCGCGGCGCGCGCCTACAAATATCACGTCGGCCAGCCCTTCATCTCGCCGCGCAACGACCTGTCCTACGCCGAAAACTTCCTGCGGATGTGCTTCGCCGTCCCGGCCGAGGACTATCATGTGGATCCGGCCCTGGTGCGCGCCATGGACCGCATCTTCACCCTGCACGCCGACCACGAGCAGAACGCCTCGACCTCGACCGTGCGTCTCGCCGGTTCGTCGGGCGCCAACCCGTTCGCCTGTATCGCCGCCGGTATCGCCTGCCTGTGGGGCCCGTCGCACGGCGGCGCCAACGAAGAGGCGTTGAACATGCTCAAGGAAATCGGCACCCCCGACAAGATTCCCGAGTTCATCCAGGGCGTGAAGGATCGCAAGTACAAGCTGATGGGCTTCGGCCATCGGGTCTATAAGAACTACGACCCGCGCGCCAAGGTCATGCAGCAGTCGGCCTATGAAGTGCTGGCCGCCACGGGCCGCGAGAACGACCCGCTGTTCCAGGTCGCCAAGGAGCTGGAGAAGGTCGCCCTTTCGGACGAATACTTCACCTCGCGCAAACTGTTCCCGAACGTGGACTTCTACTCGGGTATCACCCTGTCGGCGATGGGATTCCCCACCACCATGTTCACCGTCCTGTTCGCCCTGGCCCGCACCGTGGGCTGGATCGCACAGTGGCAGGAAATGATGTCGGATCCGTCGCAGAAGATCGGCCGCCCTCGCCAGCTATACACCGGGCCGACCGAGCGGGATTACGTCGCTATCGATCAGCGCGGCTGATCGGCGCCTTCACGCATGACTGCAGAACGCCGGGGTTCCGCCCCGGCGTTTTTCTTTGGCCTCATACCAGCTTGAGGTCCCTGAAGCGCCCGGCCAAATCGTCCAGATCGCGGTGCATATGGGCCAGACCGATCGAGGCGGCCCCCAGAGCCATGTCGTCGCCTTCCACCGCCCGCGACAGAGCCAAGGTCGCGTCGATGGGTCCCAAGGGTTCGACCGCCTTTCCCCGCGACAGGGCTTCTAGACGGCGAACCGCGCGTGCAGCGTCCTCGGCCCAGGGCGCCAGCCGGGCGGACACGCCCTCCACCTGAAAGCCCCGCCCCAGGATGACTATGTCGCTGCGCACCCGCCAGAAGGCGCGCGCCAGGGCTTGCCGGTCGGCCGTCTCGCGTTGCGGTCCAGGCAGGTCGATGACGTTCTTCGCCGCCTTGCCCAGATCGTCCAGCCGCCGTTTCAAATCGGTGTGGCGACGGGAAATCTCGGCCCCCGCCGCTGGATCGCCCTGACAGACCAGGGCCAGCAGGGCCGCCGCCTCGCCGGCCGCATCGCGCGCCTGCAGCCGGAAAGCCTGGCGCGCATGACGCGGGAATAGCGCCAGTATGGCGATCACCCCGACGCCGCTGCCCACCAGGATCTCCATCACCCGGTCGATCGCCAGGGAAGCGGGGCCATCGGCTCCGGAACCGCCGGTGATGACGATGACCGCCGCGACCGGGGCGACCTTGAGCCAGGCCCGACCGGCTCCGAAAAAGGCCAGCAAGGCCGTCGCCGCCGCCATGCCGATCACCAGGCTCTCCAAGCCCGGCGGTCGCGCAAAGGCCACCAGCGCCCCGACCAGAGCGCCGATGGCGGTCCCGATCGCCCGGTCGCGGGCCACGGTCAGCACGCTGCCGCCCACGCTGGCCTGAATGACCACGATGGCGGAGATAACGCTCCAATAGGGATGGGGCAGACGCAGCCAGGTCGCCAGATAAAGGGCCGCCGTCGCGCCCGCCGCCATCTGTAGCGCCGCGCGAACCTCGGCCGCACGCCGGTGGCTCAACGCGCGCGCCATGGTCTCAACGTCCGGTCTTTTCGGCGATGACGCGCAACACCGCATCCGCCGCCAGTTCGGAAGGATCGGGTCCGCCCCGGCCCATCAGGTCCAGCGCCGCCATCTGCCGGCGCGCCTGTTCGCCCGCCGCGGCCGGATCGGTCAACAGGCGACCAACAGCGGCGGCCAGCAGCGCAGGCGTCGCCTCGTGTTGGATGAACTCCGGCGCGATCCGGTCGTCGGCGGCGACATTGAACAGGGTGATGTGCCTGGCCGTGACCATCCGCTTCATCAACTGGTACGACAGGCCGTCGATCTTGTAGGCTATAACCATCGGCGCGCCGGCCAGGGCCAGTTCGGTCGAGACCGTGCCGCTGGTCGCCAGGGCCGCCGTCGCCGCCCGCATGGCGTCGTACTTCTCGGCCTCGTCCACCAGATGGACACGGAACGGCCAAGCGGCGACCCGGCCCGCCACGTCCTCGGCCACCGTGCCGGCCGCCACGACGGCCACCTCCAGCCTAGGATCGACAGTCTTCAGCTTGCGGATCGTTTCCTCGTAAACGGGCGTCATGCGGCGGATCTCGCTGGGCCGGCTGCCCGGCAGGACCAGCAGCAGGCGCGCCGCCTCGGCGATGCCGCGCCGCACCCGGAAGGCCGCGCCGTTCGCCTCGTCCATGTTCACATGCAGGGCAGAGGACCCAACCACGGTCGTCGCCAGCCCCTCTCTTTCGAACCACGGCGCATCGAAGGCGTAGAGCGCCAGCAAGTGATCGACCGCCCCCGCCAGGGTCCGCGCCCGACCCTGGCGCGAGGCCCAGACCTGCGGCCCCACATATTTGATCAAGGGCACGTTCGGCCGCGCGGCCCGAATGGCCTTGGCCACGCGAATGGTGAAGCCCCAGCTGTCGATCAGGACCACGGCGTCCGGTCGCTCGCGCTTGGCCAGTGCGGCCGTTTCCTGGACCCGTCGCTTGACCGTGCCATAGGCCCTCAGCCCCTCGATCCAGCCCAGGATCGACAGTTCGGCGATGTCAAAGGGGGTGGCCACGCCCTCGGCCGCCATGCGCGGACCGCCCACGCCGACGAAAGCGACCTGATCGCCCAGCCGGCCCTTGAGAGCGCGGGCGAGGCCGGCGCCCAGGGCGTCGCCAGACGCCTCGGCCGCCACCAGCATGATCTTCAGTGGGCGGGTCATGCGGTCGTTTCGCCCCAGACGAACAGACCCAGACGGTCGGCCGCAGCGATGATCGCGGGCCGATCGATCAGGATCAGCCGCCCGGCCATGCCGCCGATGCCGGCCAGGCCCGCCTCGGCCGCCAGTTCGATCGTGCGTGGCCCGATCACCGGCATGTCGACCCGCAGGTCCTGAATCGGCTTGGGCGCCTTGCCCAGCGCGCCCCGTGGCGCGCCAGGTCGACCGCGCAAATCGCCTGGAAGACCCGCCACGCGACGCAGCATGGCGTCGGTGCCCTCCTGCGCCTCCACCGCCAGAACAAGGCCGTCGCAGACGACAGCGCCCTGCCCGATATCTAATTCACCTGATTTTTCGGCTATATAAAGGGCTTTCTTTAGGTCTTCCAGTTGCGCCGAGGTCGGCGCAAGCCCGCCCAAGGCGCCTGAAGGCAGCATCTCCCCCCCCAGAATGTCATCCGCCCCTTCTACGGAGAAGCCTTCGCCCTCGAACACCGAGAGGATTTTCCGCAACAGGGCGTCGTCGCCTTTCGAGGCGGCAGCCACAATGCCCGGAAGCAGGGTCGCGCCTTTAAAGTCGGGCTTCAACATCTTGAAATCAGGGCGATTGACGATGCCCGCCAGACAGACCGCCCGACACCCGTTCGCCTTGAGGGCCTTCAGGATGGCGCCGATCTGGGCCATGCCGAAATCGTCTCCGGGCCAGCGCGCCAGGTGCGGATCCGCGAACCCCTCCAGACGCACGACATAGACGGGGCGTCCCTCGGCGTCGCACCGGCCGGCCACCGCCGCCGGCAGGTCGCCGCCCCCAGCAATCAGGCCCAGCTTGGCGACCGGACTCATTCCGCGTTTGGCAGGCACAACGGTCGCCGCCCGCCGTCTCGGATGAAGGCGATGATCTCGACGATCTCGGGCAGGTCGGCGTACCGTTCCGCCACCCCTTCGATCCGGCCGGCGAACTCGCCTTCACCCTCGAACAACTCTCGATAAGCGGCCAGCAGCCGGCGGACCTGCTCCTTGCCGTAACCCTTGCGTTTCAGCCCGATCAGGTTAAGGCCGCGCAGCCGCGCATGATTGCCCCAGACAGATCCATAGGGGATAACGTCGCGTGTCACCGCCGCCAGCCCGCCGATGATGGCGCCCTGACCCACGCGGCCGTTCTGATGCACGGCGCACAGGCCGCCCAGAAAGACCTTGCCGCCGATCTGGGCGTGGCCGCCCAGGGTGGCGTTGTTGGCCATCACCACCTGGTCGCCGACCACGCAGTCATGACCGACGTGGGCGCCGGTCATGAACAGGCTGTTGGAGCCCACGACGGTCACGCCCGTCCCCTGCGGCGTGCCGCGATTGAAGGTGCAGTGTTCGCGGATGACGTTGTTCGACCCGATCTCCAGCCGCACCGGCTCGCCCTTGTAGCCATTGTGCTGGGGATCGCCGCCGATGACGGCGAACGGATGGATGGTCGTGCCGTCGCCGACCGTCGTGTCCTGCTGGACGACGACGTGGCTGATCAGACGAACGCCCTGCCCCAGGGTGACGTTAGGCCCGACAACGCACCACGGCCCGACCGCGACGTCCTCGGCCAGCAGGGCGGTCGGATCGACGACGGCTGTGGGGTGGACGGCCATCAGGCGGCCGGCTCCGGCACCGTGACGACCATGGCCATGAATTCGGCCTCGGCCGCCAGCTTGCCGTCGATGAACGTTTCGCCCCGGAACTTGTAGGCGTCGCCCCGCGCCCGGATCACCTTGACCTCCATGCGAAGCTGATCGCCGGGCCGTGCGGGCTTGCGGAAGCGCACGCCGTCGATGGACATGAACATGATGACCTTGTCGGCCACCGCCACATCCAGGGTCTTGGACATCAGCAGCGCGCCGGTCTGGGCCATGGCCTCGACGATCAGCACGCCCGGCATGACTGGATCGATAGGGAAATGACCGGGGAAGAAAGGTTCGTTGTGCGTGACGTTCTTGATGCCCACGATAGAGGTCGCGGGCACGAAGGCCTCGGCCTTGTCCACCAGCAGGAAAGGATAGCGGTGCGGCAGGCGCCGCATCACCTCGGCGTAATCGATCCTGTCCTCGACAGCCGTCGTGTCGCTCATCCCTATGATTCCTTCGGAGCCTTCTTCGAAGACGCCTGTTTGGCGAGCCAGACCGTCTCGCGCAAGAACTGTCGGATCGGACGGGCCGGATAACCCGACCAGGTCTCTCCGGCCGGGATGTCGGCCAACACCCCCGCGCCGGCCGCGATCCGGGCGCCCTCGCCGATGGCGATGTGATCGCCGATGCCCGCCTTGCCGCCGAAGATGACATTGTCGCCGCTGGTCACGGAACCCGAAATGCCCGTATTGGCCGCCATCAGATTGTTGCGGCCTATGACGCAGTTGTGGCCCACCATGACCAGATTATCGATCTTGGTGTTCTCGCCGATGATGGTGTCGTCATAGGCGCCGCGGTCTATGCAGCTGTTGGCGCCCACCGTCACCCCGTCCTGCAGGATGACGCGGCCCAGCTGAGGAATGTCCATGGCGCCCGCCGCGGTCCCGGTGGCGCCGAAGCCGGCCTCCCCGATCCGCGCCCCGGCGTATAGCTTCACCCGGTCGCCGATCAGGCCGAAGGCGACGCTGACGTTCGGGCCGATGACGCACTCGCGGCCGATCTGGACGCCCGGTCCGATCACCGCATTGGCGCAGATTCGGGTTCCGCGCCCGATCCGCACACCTTCCCCCAGAACCACGCCCGGCTCGATGACCACTGTGTCGTCTTCGACGGCTTCGGATCGCGCGATGCCCCTGTCTAGTTTCAATGGCCGGTGCAGTCGCAAGGACGCCATGGCCCAGGCGGCCTGGGGCGTGCGGGACACGATGACGGCGGCTTGCGCAGGAGCGGCCTGAACCGCTTCCGGCGGCACGATCACGCACCCCGCCTGGGTCGCGGCCAGGGCGGCGGCGAATTTGCGATCGCCCAGAAACGCAATCGCGCCCCCGTCCGCCGAGGACAGGGGCGCGACCGATGCGATCAGCCGATCCCCGCCCCTCTCGACCTCGCCGCCGATCTGGGCCGCCAGGGCGGCGACGGTCAGGGGCGGCAGGGTCTCGAAGAAGCGGGCGTCGGGCATGTCGACCTTAGTTGGCGGCCGCGGGCTGTTGACCTTGCTGGGCCGGAACCGGCATGCGGTTGAAGCTCAGGGTCGGCAGGGCCGTGTTCAGGCGCTGGATCGCCAGATCGGTCACGTCCATGGCGGGGTTCATCATGAAGACGCTTTCGCGGTCCAGCAGCAGGCCGCAGCCCTTTTCCTGATAGATGGCGGTCAGGATCGGCGAAACGGCGGTGGTGATCGCCTGCCGCTGCATGCCCAGCGTATAGCGCAGTTCGTTCTCGCGCGTGGCTTCCAGCTGCTGGGCTTCCTGCACGCGCTGCTGCAGCGCCTGACGGCGTTGGTTGGCCTGGTCGGCGGGCAGGCTGGCGCCGGCCGATTGCAGAGCTTGCGCCTCGGTCTGAATGGCGGTGGCGTAGGGCTGCAGTTCGCCTTGAACTTCCTGGGCCAGTTGCTGCATGCGCGTCTCCACAGCCTGGCCGGCCGACGACTGGGCCAGGAGGCGGGCGTTGTAATAGACGCAGACGCCCGGGATGACCGGACCCGGGTTTGTCGGGGCGGCGGCCTGCTGGGCGTTGGCGCCCGTGGCCATAAGCGAAGCGGCGGCCGCAGCCGCGATGATCAGAGCTTTCATTTTATCCTCTTGCGACGACTAGGCCGCGGTTAGAATTGGGTCGACGTCGAGAAACGGAAGGATTCCGTCTTGTCGTAGTCTTCCTTGGACAGGACCTTGGAGATGTCGAAACGGATCGGCCCCATCGGCGACTTCCAGTGGATGCTGACACCGGCCGAGGCGCGCAGCGACAGTTCGTCGGCGATATTGGCGTTGGGGGCGCCGGTCGCCGTCAGCTTGTAGCGGTCGTCCAGCACGCCCAGGGTGCCGACGTCGGCGAAGAGCGAGGTCTTGATGCCATACTGCTCGGGCAGATAGTTGGGCACCGTCAGCTCCACCGTGCCGATGGCGTAGAAGTTACCGCCCAGGGCGTCGGTGGTGGTGCGGTCGCGCGGACCCATGCCAGCGGTCTCGAAGCCGCGGAAGCTGTTGCCGCCCTTGAAGAAGCGGTCGTTGATGCGGATTGGATCGCCGTTCCAGCCGCTGACATAGCCGGTCGAACCCTGCAGGCTGACGACCCAGTTGGGCGTGATGCCATAGTACCAACTGGCGTCCGCCTCGGTCTTCACATAGTTCACGTCGCCGCCCAGACCGGCCAGGTCCTGACGTATCGAACCCGCCCAGCCGCGCGTCGGGCGGATCGGATCGTTGGTGTAGTTGATCTGCAGCGTGTAGCCGATCGACGAGTTGATATAGCTGCCGATCTGATCGCACAGGGCCGACGACCCGGCGCCTACGCCGCCGCAGTAACCGTACGGCACGATGATCTCGTCCGACTTCAGGAAGTAACGGGTGCTGAGCAACATATTGCCGTTCAGCGGATAGGACAGGCGCAAGCCCCCGCCCGTGGATCTGTAATCGTAGGACGAATACCGGCTGAGATCGTAGCGCGAATGGAACAGGTCGAAGCCGGCGCGCAGATCGCGGCCCAGGAACTTCGGCTCGGTGAAACGGAAATCGACCTGCTGGCGCAGCGAACCCCACTCCAGACGGGCGACCACGTTCTGGCCTCGACCGCGGAAGTTCCGCTCCGAAATGCCAAGGTTCACCGTGAAGGAATCGACCGAGCTGAAGCCTGCGCCGACGGACAGTTCGCCGGTCGGCTGTTCCTCGACATTGACGTTGATGACCGAGCGGTCGGGCGCGCTGCCGCGCTCTTCGGCGACCTTCACGTCCTTGAAGAAGCCCAGCGCCCGCAGATTGTTGCGTGATCGCTCCATCAGGGCGCGGTTATAGGCGTCGCCTTCCGTCAGCAGGAGTTCCCGACGAATGACCGGGTCGATGGTGCGGGTGTTGCCGACGACGTTGATGCGGTCGATATAGACGCGCTGCCCTTCCGACACGTTGAAGGTCACATCGACCGTGTCCGTCTCCGGATTGGCGCGATAGGTCGGATTGATCTCGACGAAGGCGTAACCGGCCGAGCCCGCCGCAAAGGTCAGGGCGTCTACGGCCTGCTCGATCTTGTCGCTCTCGTACAACTGGCCTTCGCGGATCGGCACAAGCGCCTTCAGGAAATCCGCGTTCAGTCGGTCGTTCTGGGTGACGACGTTGATCTTGCCGAAATTGTACTTGTCGCCTTCGTTCAGCGTCAGGGTGATTTCGAACGCCTGATTGTCGGGCTGAAGCTCGGCCACCGAAGAGATGATGCGGAAATCGTAGTAGCCGCGGTTGGTGTAGAATTTCCGCAGCTGCTCCTGATCGTATTCCAGGCGGTTGGGGTCGTAGTTGTCGTTGTTCGAGAAGAACTTCCACCACTGGGACTTCTCCGTGACCATCACGCCACGCACGTCGCCATCGGAGAAGGCCTTGTTGCCCAAGACGTTGATGGCGCTGATGCCGGTCTGGGGGCCTTCGTTGATCTCGAAGATCACATCGACGCGGTTCTGCTCTAGCTGGACCAGCTTGGGCGTGACGGTGGCGGAGATGCGGCCCTGCAGACGATACAGTTCGATGATGGAGCCGACATCCTCCTGAACCTTGGCGCGAGTGTAGATGCCGCGCGGCTTCAGCGTCACTTCCTTGTTCAGCTTGTCCTGCGACAGGGCGTGATTGCCCTCGAAAACCACCTGGTTGATGATCGGGTTTTCCACGATCTGGACGATCAGGTCGCCATTCTGCACGCCCAGTTGAACGTCGGCGAACAGGCCGGTGCGCGACAGGGTGCGGACCGCGACGTCCAGAACCGAGGCGTCGACGGCGTCGCCAGGACGGATCGGCAGATAGGACAGGACCGTCGTCTGGTCGATGCGCTGGGCGCCCTGCACGATGATCCGGTTGATGGTGATCGGCTGGGGCGCGGCCACCTGAACGTGAGGGGTCGCCTCTGCCGGAGCGGCGGCCGGGGGCGCAGGTGCGACGGTCGGCTGCACGGGCGCGCTCTGCGCGAGAGCCGGGGCGGTGAAGCCCGCCGCGACGGCGAGAGCGAGCAGGCTGGAACGGGCGCCCAGTCGGACGGCGGCGCGAGAGGTCATGTCGTTCATTCTGAAAACCATCGGGGGCTGGCGTCGGCTCACGAGACGAGCCCGCCGAGGAATTGGAAGAGGTTGAGCTTCTGTAGGTCGTTCCACGTCGCGAACAACATAAATCCCGCCAGAAGCGCAAGACCTGCGCGATAGCCCATCTCCTGATACCGGGCCGAAACGGGTCTTCTCGCCACAGCCTCGAAGCCGTAGAAAAGCAGATGGCCGCCGTCCAGCACCGGAATGGGCAACAGGTTTAGAAAGCCGATTCCGATCGAAAGTATGGCGGCAAGGCGGATCATTGTCACCGACAGGTTCAGCGCGAAGGCCCCGGCGTCCGGGCTGACCTCGGCCACCGCATTGGTCAGGGAGCCGCTGACCTTGGCGATGCCCAACGGGCCGCTCAGCTGATCGCCCGATTCCCGACCGGTGATCATCCGGCCCAGATAGGTCAGGGTCGCGCCGATGGTGTCCCCGACTTCGCCGACCGCACCAGCCACGGCGTCGATCGGGCCATAGCGGACATGGCGGATGTCTGTGGCGGCGGGGCGCATCATCAGGCCGATCTGGGCCACCTTGACCCGGCCGGCGATGGGATCGTCCTGCAGCCGACGTTGGGGTGTCGCCGTGAGAACGACGGTTCGCCCGCCGCGCTCGACGGTGAACCGCAAGGGGTCGCCCGCGCTCAGCATGACGGCGCGGCTGACTTCGGAGCCGTCCTCGATCATTCGCCCGTCGATGGCGGTGATCAGATCGCCGGGTCGAAAGCCGGCGGCGGCGGCCGGGGTCTCGGGCTGAACCTGATACACCCGCGCGGGGACGATCACCTTTCCCAGCCCCATCAGGCTGATCGAAAAGATGGCTATGGCCAGGATGAAATTGGCCGCTGGCCCCGCGACCACGATCAGGGCGCGCTGCCATACCGGCTTGAAATGGAAATAGTCACGCTCGGCGCCCGGCCCATGTTCGCCGACGACGCGCTGCCGCAGTTCCGCCAGTCCCGCCTGATCCGGTACGCTGGAGGCGTCCAGATCGCCCGAGAACTTGACGTAGCCGCCAAGGGGCAGCCAACCCAGCCGCCATTCGATGCCGTGCCGGTCCGTGCGACTGAACAGCGCCTTGCCGAAACCGACGGCGAACCGATCGACCTTCACCCCGAAGGCGCGCGCGACCAGGAAGTGGCCCAGTTCATGGATGGTGACGATGAAGGTCAGCACCAGCAGGAACGGCACGATGTAGATCAGGATCTGACCCAATACGCCCAGCATTCGAAAGTCGTCTCCCCTGGCCGATCAGGCCGCGTTCGCAAGCTTGGCGATGAAGGCCCGGGCCGACCGGCGGGCCTCCGCATCGACCGACAGGGCCGCGTTGCAGGCGTCTCCGGAGCCGAAAGCCGTCCCCGCTTTCGTCGCACGCTCAAGGGTTTCGGCGACGACTGCGGCAATATTGAGAAAGGCCAGCTTGCGGTCAAGGAAGGCGAAAGCCGCCGTCTCGTTGGCGGCGTTGAACACCGCCGGCGCCGCCCCGCCTGCCGTCAGCGCCTGACGCGCCAGATCCAGCGCGGGAAAGCGGCCCACGTCCGGCGCCTCGAACGTCAGCCGCCCCAGCGCCGCCAGGTCCAGCCTGGGCGCCGACCAGGCGATGCGGTCGGGCCAGGCCAGGGCGCAGGCGATGGGCGTGCGCATGTCCGGCGGCCCCATCTGGGCCAAGGTCGAACCATCCACATATTCCACAAGGCTGTGGATGATCGATTCGGGGTGCACCACGACATCGATCCGCTGGGCCGGCATTCCGAACAGATAGGCCGCTTCGATCATTTCCAGGCCCTTGTTGGCCATGGTGGCGCTATCGACCGAAATCTTGGCCCCCATGCTCCAGTTCGGGTGAGCGACAGCCTGTTCCGGCGTGATGGCGTGCATCTGCTCGCGCGGGGTCTGCCGAAACGGCCCGCCCGAAGCTGTAAGAATCAACTTGGCGACCCGCTCGGGCGCCTCGGCCGGAAAGACCTGAAAAATGGCCGAATGCTCCGAATCGACGGGGATCAGCCGACCGCCCGCCTGGACCACCCGCTCGATCAAGGCGGTGCCGCAGCAGACCAGGCTTTCCTTGTTCGCCAAAGCCAGGATCGCGCCGGTTCCCGCCGCCGCCCAGGCCGACTTCAAACCCGCTGCACCGACGATGGAGGCCATGATCCAGTCGGCCGGGCGCACGGCCGCCTCTACGATGGCCGCCTCCCCGGCCGCCGCCTCGATGTCGGTCCCGGCCAAGGCGTCGCGGAGATCGTCCAGACGCGCGGGATCGGCCGTTACGGCCACCTTGGGCTTCCAGCGCCGCGCCTGTTCGGCCAGCTTGGCGATATTGGCGCCGCCGGTCAGGGCCTCGACTTCGAACGTTCCCGCGCCCGAGGTTTCCGCCTGCGCCATCAGGTCAAGCGTCGAGGACCCGACCGAGCCCGTCGAGCCCAGCACCGTGACGCGCCGCCGGATCAAGCTGCCCGCTCCAGCAACAGAACCGCCAGCCGCCCGGCGGCCACTACGACCACGGCGAACATCAGCCCGTCCACCCGGTCCAAAAGACCGCCATGGCCCGGAATGGTGTTGCCCGCGTCCTTGACGCCGAAACGACGCTTCAGCCCCGATTCCCACAGGTCTCCGGCCATGGTCGCCAGGGCGCCGGCCAGGCCGAGCACAGCCCCCCAGAATACGGTCAGCCGCCCCATGTCGACGAAGATAGTCATGACCGCGCCCGCGACCGCACCGGCCAGAATGCCGCCGATGAATCCCGACCAGGTCTTGTTAGGCGAAAAACGTGGCCACAGCTTGGGCCCGCCGAGCGTCGATCCCACCAGATAGGCCAGAATGTCCGCCGACCAGGCTACTGCGAACACCAGCACCGTCCAGTGCAGTCCGACAGGATCGACGCCGTCGCGCAGCCAGATCAGCAGCACCGATGGCCAGCCCAGGTAGAGCACCCCATAGGCGGCGTCCAACGCCTGCTGTCCCCGGCTGCGCGCATAGACGCCCGCAGCCCCTGCGCCAAACACCAGCATGACGAAGGCCACGGACATGGCGCCGAAATAGGCGCTGAACACGGCCGCCACGATGCCGAAGGTGACGGCCCCGCCCATGACACGCCGGGCGTGTGGCGCGCTCATGGCCGCCCATTCGAACGCCAGGACTACGCTGGCGACCGTCATCAGGGCCAGGAACCAGACGCCCCCGACCCAAGTCGCGGCGACCGCCGCCGGTGCCAGCACGACGGCGGATGCCGCCCGCAAGGCGATGTCGCGCGGCTTGACCGGCATCAGGCCGACACCGCCGCCGGCTCTGCCGTCCGACCGCCATAGCGACGTTCGCGCTGGCGGAACGCCTCTACCGCGTCGGCCAGCGCCTTGGGGCCATAGTCGGGCCACAGGATGTCCTGGAACACCAGTTCGGCGTAGGCGGCTTCCCACAGCAGGAAGTTCGACAGCCGTTGCTCGCCCGAGGTGCGCACGATCAGGTCCAGCGGCGGCGATCCCGCCGTGGCCAGCCCCGCCTCAAGCGTAGCCTCGGTCAGAGGGGCGTCCGTCTCGCCCGCCAGCATCCGCGTCACATGGCGTCGCGCGGCGTCCACCAGATCGGCCCGGCCGCCATAGTTGAAGGCGACCTGAAGCAGGAACCGATCATTGTGCGCCGTCTGCGCCTCGGCCTTTTCGATGATCCGGGCGATATCGGCGGGCAGTCCTTCGCGTCGGCCCAGGACGCGCAGCCGAACTCCGGCCTTTTCCAGGCGGGCCAGATCGCTGGCGACATAGGTCCGGACCAGACCCATCAGGTCCGACACCTCGTCCTCGGGTCGGCTCCAGTTCTCGGTGGAGAAGCCGAACACCGTCAAACAGTCGATGCCCAGGGCCGACGCCCCCTGGATGGTCCGCTTCAGAGCCTGAACGCCTTCACGGTGGCCCAGGGCGCGGGGCAGCCCCCTCGCCTTCGCCCAGCGTCCGTTGCCGTCCATGATGATGGCGACATGGCGCGGCCCCGCGACGCCCGACGCGGGGGTGTCCTGGCTGGAAGCCGGGACCGTCATCTGCTGGAAAATCCGTTCAGCGCCAAGCCGTGCCGCCTCAGACCTGCATGATTTCTTGTTCCTTGGTCTTCAAGGCTTCGTCGATGCGCTTGATCGCCGCGTCCGTTTCCTTCTGGACGTCGGTTTCCAGTTTCTTCTGTTCGTCCTGGCTGATGTCGCCGGCCTTTTCGGCCTTCTTGAAGTCGTCGTTGGCGTCGCGGCGAACGTTGCGCACGGCGATCTTCTGCTGTTCGGCGTATTTGCCGGCCAGCTTGACCAGGTCCTTGCGGCGTTCTTCCGTCAGCGGCGGAATGGGGATGCGCAGGGTCTGGCCGTCCACGATGGGGTTCAGGCCCAGGTTGGCGTTGCGGATGGCCTTCTCGACCGAGACGACCATGCCCTTGTCCCAGACACTGACGGTGATCATGCGCGGCTCGGGCACGCTGATCGCGGCCACCGCGTTCAGCGGCGAGGCCGAACCATAGGCCTCCACCCGCACGGGTTCCAGCAGACCGGCGTTGGCGCGGCCGGTGCGCAGGCCGCTGAACTCCTCCTTCAGGGCGGCGACCGCCTTGTCCATGCGGTCGCGATAGGTGGTCACGTCAGGTTTCGCCATCGTCTCGTCTCTCTTGTCTTTCGGATCACACGAACGCGCTTAGACGTCCTTGATGACCGTGAAGGTGCCTTCGCCCGTCAGGGTCCGGCGCAGTGAATTGTCTTCTCGGATCGAGAAGACCACGATCGGTATGCCCGTGTCGCGCATCATGGCGATGGCTGAGGCGTCCATGACACGAAGATCCTTGGCCAGAACGTCCTGATAGGTCAGGGTCTCGTAACGGGTCGCGGTCGGATCCTTCTTGGGGTCGGCGGTATAGACGCCGTCCACGCTGGTGCCCTTCAGCAGGGCGTCGCAGCCCATTTCGGCCGCACGCAGGGCCGCCCCGGAATCCGTGGTGAAGAAGGGGGCGCCGACGCCGGCGGCGAAGATCACGACCCGTCCCTTCTCCAGATGCCGCAGAGCGCGTCGGCGAATATAGGGCTCGGCGATGGCGGCCATCGGAATGGCGCTCTGCACCCGGGTCGAGACGCCGATCTTCTCCAGCGCCGACTGCATCGCCAGGGCGTTCATGATGGTCGCCAGCATGCCCATATAGTCGGCCTGGGCGCGCTCCATGCCCGCCGCCGCCTTGGACAGGCCGCGGAAAATGTTGCCGCCGCCGATGACCAGGCAGATCTCGATCCCCTCGGCCGCCACGTCCGCGACCGCCTTGGCGACAGTGTCCACGGTCTTCATGTCGACGCCGAAGGCCTGTTCGCCCATCAGCACCTCGCCCGAAACCTTCAGCAGCACGCGCTTGTAGCGGAAGTTGGAGGGGGCGTCGGGCATGGGCGGAGGTCCGTTGGCTGCTGCGCCCTTGAATCAGGCGGCTTCTTATAGACGAAGGGCGCGCCGGCCATCAAAGCCGAACGCGCCCCTCTGATACAAAACCCTCACGAATGAGGGAAAGGGTCTTAGTTGCCGCCCATCATGGAGGCGACTTCCGACGCGAAGTCAGGGCCTTCGACCTTCTCGACGCCCTCGCCCAGCGCCAGACGGACAAAGCCGGCCAGACGCAGGTTGGAGGAGCCCAGTTCCTTGGCCGAGTTGGCGACCAGCTGTTCGACGGTCACGTCCGGATCCATGACGAACGGCTGCTTGGACAGCACCACGTCCTTCTGGAACTTGTTGATCTGGCCTTCCACGATCTTGGCGATCATGTTTTCCGGACGGCCTTCTTCCTTGGCCTTTTCGGTCAGGACGGCCCGTTCCTTCTCGATGGCGGCGGGGTCCAGGTCGTCGGTGTTCAGCGACAGCGGAGCGGTCGCAGCGACGTGCATGGCGATCTTACGGCCCAGTTCGCGCAGGACGGTCTTGTCGCCCTCGCCTTCCAGGGCGACCAGCACGCCAATGCGGCCGACGCCCGGCGAGACGGCGTTGTGGACGTAAGTGGAAACCACGCCCTCTTCGACCGACAGGCGGGCGGCGCGACGCAGTTGCATGTTTTCGCCGATGGTGGCGATCATGTTGGTCACTTCGTCCTGAACCGTCTTGCCGGTTTCCAGCTCGGCGCCGTGCAAGGCCTCGATGGAGTGATGCTCCAGACCCAGTTGGGCGAATTGCTTGGCGGCGTTCTGGAACAGTTCGTTGCGGGCGACGAAGTCGGTTTCCGCGTTGAACTCGATGGCGGCGGCGACTTCGCCCTTGCCGTCTTCCTTGGACGCCACGGCGACCAAGCCTTCAGCGGCGACGCGGTCGGCCTTCTTGGCGGCCTTGGACAGACCCTTGGCGCGCAGCCAGTCGATCGCGGCTTCGATGTTGCCGTCGTTTTCCTGCAAGGCCTTCTTGCAGTCCATCATGCCGACGCCCGAACGCTCGCGAAGCTCCTTCACGAGGGCGGCAGTGATCTCGGCCATGTTCTTCTCCTTGGGGGATTCGTATGTGGGAACGGCCGGACTGACTTAGCCCGGCCGTGTGTCAGTTCGTCAGGCGGCGCTCAAGAACGCGAAAGCCGCCCGGCGGGCGATCAGCCCGCGGCCTTCTCGGTTTCGGCAGCCGGTTCAGCAGCGGCTTCCAGTTCAGCGGCGGCGCCTTCAGCGCCGGCCGGAGCGGCTTCCGCTTCGACCGCAGCCGGCGCTTCACGCAGCATCGGCTCGACCGGAGCTTCCGAAGCGCCCAGGTCGATGCCCGAGGCCGAGGCGCCGGCGGCCAGGCCGTCCAGGACGGCGTCGGCGATCAGGTCGCAGTAGGTCTGAATGGCGCGCGCGGCGTCGTCGTTGCCGGGGACCGGATAGGTGATGCCGTCCGGATCCGAGTTGGTGTCCAGGATGGCGATGATCGGGATGTTCAGCTTGCGAGCTTCCTGGATCGCGATCGCTTCCTTGTTGGTGTCGATCACGAACATGATGTCCGGGATCGAACCCATGTCCTTGATGCCGCCCAGCGAAAGCTCCAGCTTGTCCTTCTCGCGCTGCAGGGTCAGCAGTTCCTTCTTGTTCCGGCCTTCACCGCCGTTTTCCAGAATGCCTTCCAGCTCGCGCAGGCGGGCGATGGAGCCCGAGACGGTGCGCCAGTTGGTCAGGGTGCCGCCCAGCCAGCGGTTGTTCATATAGTATTGAGCGCAGCGCTTGGCGGCCTCGGCGACCGGTTCGGCGGCCTGGCGCTTGGTGCCGACGAACAGGACGCGACCGCCCTTGGCGGCGACGTCGCGCACCGCCACCAGGGCCTGGTGGAACAGCGGCATCGTCTGCGACAGGTCGATGATGTGGATGTTCGAACGCGAGCCGAAGATGTAACGGTCCATCTTCGGGTTCCAGCGGTGCGTCTGGTGGCCGAAGTGGGCGCCCGCTTCCAGCAGGGTGCGCATCGAGAATTCAGGCAAAGCCATGATCGTTCAGTCCTTTTTCCGATCAACGTGGCGCGGGGATTAAAGGCCGATATCGGCCCTCGGAACGGTGCGTCACGGGATTTCTCCCCGAAGCGCGCCTCTCCCGCGTTGCGAAATGCGTGGGCCATGTAGTCGGGATGGACCCAAATGGCAAGCGCCACGTCCAGACCAAGGAAAAGGCGGCCCCGCACGGGACCGCCTTTTCCAGGTTCGGAGCAAGCCTGGGCTTACGTCATCGCGTCCAGAAGCGCCTGGGCGCGGTCGCGGTGAGCTGTCACCGCGGGGATCAACTCGCGCGCCAGCCCCGACAGAGCCGGAGCGTCGGTCTTGTCCGAGAAACCGTTCAGCAGGGTTAGGGTCTCGTTATGGGCGGCGACCTGCTGCGCCAGATAGACCTTGTCGAAGTCGTCGGCCGTAGCGGCGTTCAGGTTGTCGATCATGCCCTTGCGTCGCTCGTCCAGCGTCGTGGGAATTGCGACGTTGGGCGCGGCGGTCGGCGCCACGGCGGTCAGCTTCTCGCCGGCAGCCGTGTGGTCCTTGGTGATCATGGCGGCCAGCGCCTTGACGTCGGCGTTTCTGGACTTGGCCTCAGCGATCTTGGCGGATTCCAGCTCATACATATTGCCGGTGGCCAACCCGGTCACGAAACCGTCGACCGTGTTGGCGCCCAGGGTGGCGGCCGAGGTCTGGCCGACGACGCCGGCGGTGGCGTCCTGGGTGGCGTTCACCGCCTCATCGGCGTTCTGGCGCGCGCTGTCGCCGTTGTTGTTGCAGGCCGCCAGAAGGACCAGCGATGCGACGCCGGCAAGGGTCAGAGTTTTCATTGGATCAGTCTCCCTATGGACTGACCAAACCCATCACGCGGCCGTGAGGTTCCGAAATATCAAAAGCTTAGCCATAATGTTCCATGGAAAAGCATGACGAAGCGAACGCCGACTTAACGCCGATAGTCGCCATAACGGCTCACGTGGCAAAGTCGGGAAGGCTGTATTCCAAATCGTAGCGGTGTTCGCCCTTGTCGATCGTCAGGTGGAAGACGCCGCTTATGCCCGCCAGATTCCCTGTGCCCGAACCGGGAACGATGGTGATCAGCAACTCCTGCCCCTGCGCAGTCATGACGCCGCGGTGAACCAGCACGAAACTGCCGTTGCGACCGTTCACCGCGCCCGTCACGCGCTCCATGGCGACATAGGCCCCGGACTGACCTTCGCGGACAGCCAGCATCTCACCCGCAGCGGTTCCCTCGATTCCGCCGTGGAAGGTCTTGGCCAAGATCATGCGCCCCGGCAGGTCGGGAGCGGCTTCGAAGGCCGGCGGCGCGGGCGTTATCGAGACCTGGAAGGTTCCGGCGGCGTGTGACATGACGACATTCTCACGAATAGAGGGCGACACGGGATGGGCGGCGGTGGCCCCAGTCAGGCCGAGGCTCAAAGCCACCAGAGCGCCGACCATCAGGCATCCTCCAGCATCACTACGCCGGGCGCCGACTTCAACGCGCCGCGCAGGGCGCCGTCCAGGCGATAGCGACCGGGCAGTTTGACCTCGACCTCCCGCCCCTGCTCCAGCCCGGCGATCATCAGGGAAATCTCTCCTCCCTTCCCGATAGCGCCGGAGCGGGCGCGCTCAAGCCGGCCCTTCAACGCCTCGGCGTCCGCGGTTCGGGCCGAGACGTGGATGCGCAGACCGATGTTGGCGTCGTCCAACAGATTGTCCATCTGCCAGGCGTCGTCGCCGAAGAAGCGCACTTCGCCCTCGGACGCCTTGGCGCGGACCCGCACCATGACCGCAGCGCCGGGCTCCAGCACCTCGCGGCATTTACGCAGCTGTTCGGGCGGGAACAGGCATTCGAACTCGCCCGTCGGGTCCGAGAAGGTGACGAAGGCGAACTTCTCTCCGGTGCGGGCGCTGGCCCGCTCCTGGCGACGGCGCACGACGCCCGCCATCTGGAACGCCTCATGCCCGGCTTCGGCCAGCGACAAGGCCTCGGCGACGAAGGTGACGCGCTTGCGCTTCAGCGCCGAGGTCATCTCGTCCAGCGGGTGGCCCGACAGATAGAAGCCAACCGCCGCCAGTTCGTGGTCCAGCCGCTCCGGCCCCACCCAGGGATCGACGGTCTTCAGCCGGGGCCGCGCCGCGTGCGCCTGATCTCCGCCGAACAGGCTGACCTGGGACGAGGCACGTTCGGCCGCCACGCTCTGGCAATAGGCCATCAGCACATCGGCCTGCTCCACCAGCTGTCGCCGGTTCGGGTGGATGCTGTCGAACGCCCCGGCCTTGGCCAGGCCCTCCAGCGCGCGCTTGTTGACGCTGCGTGGATCGACCCGTTCCAGGAAGTCGAAGATGTCGGCGAACCGTCCCCCGGTCTCGCGCACCTCGATGACGTGGCGCATGGCCTCCAGGCCGACGTTGCGGATGGCGCCCAGGGCATAGAGCACTGCCTCCTGCCCTTCCTCCCACGCCACGTCGAAGTCGGCGGAGGAGCGGTTGATGTCGGGCGCCAGCACCGGCACCTCGAACCGTCGCGCGTCCTGATAGAAGACCGCCAGCTTGTCCGTATTGGACAGGTCCAGGCTCATGGAGGCGGCGAAGAACTCGACCGGATGATTGGCCTTCAGCCAGCCGGTCTGGAACGAGATCAGCGCATAGGCCGCCGCGTGCGACTTGTTGAAGCCATAGCCGGCGAACTTGGCCACCAGGTCGAAGATCGATCCGGACTGGCTTTCGGAAACGCCCTTCTCCAGCGCGCCCTTGACGAAGCGCGCCCGCTGGAAGTCCATCTCCTCCTTCTTCTTCTTGCCCATGGCGCGACGCAACAGGTCGGCCTCACCCAGGCTGTAACCCGCCAGGATCTGGGCGATCTTCATCACCTGCTCCTGGTAGATGATGACCCCATAGGTCTCGGTCAGCACCTCCTTCAGACTGGGGTGCAGATAATCGACCTCGGCCCGGCCGAACTTCCGGTCGATATAGGTGTCGATCATTTCCATCGGCCCCGGCCGATAGAGGGAGATCAGGGCCGTCACCTCCTCGATGGAGCCGCAGCGCATCTTGCGCAGGGTGTCGCGCATGCCCTGAGATTCCAGCTGGAACACCCCGACCGTCTGGCCCGAGGCCATCAGCTCATAGGTCTTGCCGTCGTCCAGCGGCAGCTGGTTCCACACCGGCGCCGCGCCCCGCCGCGACAGATAGCCGTGCGCCCGGTCCAGGGTCGTCAGGGTCTTCAGGCCCAGGAAGTCGAACTTCACCAGACCCGCCGGCTCAACCCATTTCATGTTGAACTGGGACGCCGGAATGGTGGAGCGCGGGTCCTGATAAAGGGGAACCAGCTCGGTCAGGGGGCGGTCGCCGATCACGATCCCGGCCGCGTGGGTCGAGGCGTTGCGATAAAGCCCCTCCAGCTCCAGCGCCGTCTCCAGCAGGGTCTGGACCGCCGGTTCGGCGTCGCGCGCCTCCTTCAGGCGCGGCTCAAGCTCGATGGCCTGGGCCAGGGTGACGGGATTGGCCGGATTGTTCGGCACCATTTTGCAGAGCCGGTCCACCTGGCCCAGCGGCATCTGCAACACTCGACCGACATCGCGCAGGACGGCTCGCGCCTGGAGCGTGCCAAAGGTGATGATCTGGGCGACGCGGTCCTTGCCGTAGCGGGCCTGGACGTAGTCGATCACCTCTTCGCGCCGCTCCTGGCAGAAGTCGATGTCGAAGTCGGGCATGGAGACCCGTTCGGGATTCAAGAACCGTTCGAACAGCAGGCCGAACCGCAAGGGGTCCAGATCGGTGATGGTCAGGGACCAGGCGACCAGCGACCCGGCGCCGGACCCCCGCCCCGGGCCCACTGGAATGCCGTGTTCCTTGGCCCATTTGATGAAGTCCGACACGATCAGGAAGTAGCCGGGGAACCCCATCTGCTGGATGATCCCGACCTCCCATTCCAGGCGGGCCCAATACTCCGCCTCCGGCACGGCCGGCGACACCTGAGACAGCCGGACCTTCAGCCCCTCGCGCGCCTGATGCGCCAGTTCGTCGGCCTCCGACCGCCCCGCCCCCGTATCGAAGCGTGGCAGGATCGGCGCATGGGTCTTCACAAGAAAGGCGCATCGCCGCGCGATGTCGATGGTGTTGTCGCAGGCCTCGGGCAGGTCGGCGAACAGGGTCCGCATCGTCTCGGCCGATTTGAACCAGTGTTCGCCGGTGATCCGACGGCGATCTTCCTGGCCGGTGAAGGCGCCGTCGGCGATGCACAGCAGGGCGTCGTGCGACTTCGCCTGCGCCGCCTTGGCGTAATAGACGTCGTTGGTCGCCACCAGCGGCGCGTCATGGTCGTAGGCCCAGCGCACCAGCCCGCCTTCGGCCGCGCGCTCGTCGTTCAGATTGTGGCGTTGAAGCTCGACATAGAAGCGGTCGCCGAACGCGGCCTGCATGATCTGCAAGACCTGCCCCGCCTCATCGGTCTTACCCTGGACGAACAGGGGATCGACCGGCCCGTCCGGGCCGCCCGACAGCAGGATCAACCCCTCCGCGCGCGCCGCGACCTGCGCCCACTCCACGCCCGGCTCGGCCATTTCGCCCGCTTCCAGATAGGCGGCGGACGACAGGGCGCACAGGTTCAACCACCCCGTCTCGTTCTGCGCCAGAAGAACCACGGTCGGCGTCTTGGCCCAGCGCGCATTGATCTGACCGCCGATTCCGCGCACCGGCAGGGCGCAGGCCACGATGGGCTGGACCCCCGCGTCCTTGGCCGTCTGGCTGAACTCCAAGGCGCCGAACAGATTGGCCCGGTCGGCGACCGCGATGGCCGGCATGCCGGCGTCGGCCGCCATCTTGCCGACCTTGCTTGCCTTGATGGCGCCTTCCAGCAGCGAATAGGCCGAGCGCACCCGCAGATGGACGAACCCCGTGGCCCCTGCTGCGCTCATCGTTCGCTCCTTCAACTCGACCGCCGATCAGACGCCGACTCGGCGCGACTGCCAACGACCCAGCCATGGCATCATACGCTCGTGGCCATCAACGCCGCCTGCCAGACCATCCAGACGAAGCCGCCGCACGACGCAAGCGACAGCATATCCCTCATCAAACGCGGCATGGTCTTATCCCCAGATCACCCTGTGTGTTCCGGGAATGTTCTATGTTCGACATTTGTTCACGTCAAGCGCCCGGGGCGTGAAATCCGATCCGCGTCAGGGCCGAGGCCAAGGCGGCCGAATTGGGCGACTGCGTCTTTCGCGACAGGCTGGCCCGGAAAAACTCGACCGTTCGCGGACTAAGGTTCAGGGCCTGAGCGATCTGTTTGGTGGTTCTGCCCGCCACGATGAACTCGGCCACCTGCCGCTCCCGTCGTGTGAAGGTCAGGACATCCTGCCGCGGCATGGAGATCAATACGTCGAGCGCGCGCTGCGCCGCCGACAACAGAGTCTCGGGCGAGGTGGGCTTGGTCAGGACGTTGTCGACCCCCATCCGCATCGCATCGACCGTGGTGAGGACGTCGACATAGGCGCTGACCAGGATCACGGCGTGCCGGCCGAAGGCGCAGAAGGCGCTGACCAGATCCAATCCTTCCACGCCCGGCAGCTTCAGATCGACGACGATACAGGTGGGATCGGCGTCCGACACCCGCATCAGGGCATCCAGCGGGTCGCTGAATCCGATGGCGGCGTAACCGGCCTCGCGGAACGTCAACACCGTCATCGACAGGATAGTGGCGTCGTCGTCCACCACCACGATTTCAGGACCGACGTGCGTTTCGGCGCGACTCCGCGCCCGCCCGGTGTCGGAGGCTGCGGCCTCGGCCTGCTGATTCACATCTCTCACGCCGCAGTCTCGGTCACGGCGAGCCCAAGTCTCTTCATCGACCCAGGATATAGGGCCGCTTTGGGATGGAACACCTCGTATTCTCACGCAATTGCCGCCTAAGAACGCGATTCGGTCCCATCAGTAGGCGTGGCTCTCCGCCGCCCGCTCTTCCAACTGGCCGTCTTTCAGGGCGAAGACGCGGTCCATATGGCCCGCCAGCTCCATGTTGTGAGTGGCGATCAGCCCCCCCACGCCGGTGGTCTTGGCCAGGGATCTCAGGGCCTCGAACACCGACTGGCTGGTCGTCGGGTCCAGGTTGCCGGTCGGTTCGTCGGCCAGCAGCAGGCGCGGCCCGTTGACCAGGGCTCGCCCGATGGCGACCCGCTGCTGCTCTCCGCCCGACAGCTGGGCCGGCTGGTGCGTCAGGCGGTCACCCAGGCCCAGGGCCTTCAGCGTCTCCTCCGCGCGACGGCGGGCTTCGCCCTGCGACACGCCGGCGATCCGCATCGGCAGGGCGACGTTGTCGCGGGCGTCGAACTCGGGCAGCAGGTGGTGAAACTGATAGACGAAGCCGATCCGGCCTAGCCGCAGACGGGTGCGCGCCCGTTCGTCCAGGTCGCCGACCGCCTCTCCGTCGATGGTCACGGTCCCGGCCGTCGGCCGCTCCAGCAGGCCCGCCGCATGCAGCAGCGACGACTTGCCAGACCCAGAAGGCCCAATCAGGCCGACGATCTCGCCCGGATAGACGTCCAGATCGACGCCCCTCAGCACCGTCAGGCCGCCTTGGGCGGTGTCATAGGTGCGCGTCAGCCCGCGCACGGACAGGATGGAGGCGGACCTACTCATAACGCAACGCCTCGATCGGATCGATCCGGGTAGCCAGCCACGACGGGATCAGGCTGGCGACGCAGGACATGAAGGTCGCCCAGACGGTGATCCAGATCACGTCCACCGGATCGACCAGGGCCGGCACGGAATCGAGCGTATAGACATCGGCGTTGAACAGCTTGGTCTGGAACACCCACTCCAGGAAATGCTGGATGGAGCCGATGTTCAGGCAGAACAGCAGCCCCAGGACCAGGCCGGCGACGGTGCCCGCCACCCCGATCATCGACCCGGCCATGAAGAAGACGCGCAGGATGGCCGAGGGGCTGGCGCCGATGGTGCGCAGTATGGCGATGTCCTTGGTCTTGTTCTTCACCAGCATGACGATGCCGGAGATGATGTTCAGGGCGGCGATGGCCACCACCATGCCCAGAATGATGCTCATGGCGACCCGCTCGACCTTCAGAGCGCCGTAGAAGGCGGCCTGGCGCTCGCGCCAGTCGGTTACGACCGCGCCGGGCCCGGCAGCCTCGCGGATGGCGTCGGTCATTGCGCCCACCTTGTCGGCGTCGGCGACCTTGATCTCGATCACGTCCCAGACGCCCTCCTTGCCGAAGAACAGCTGCTGCTGCTCCAGCGGCATGAACATGAAGGCCCGGTCGTAGTCGGCCGCCCCCGAGCGGAACAGGCCGCCGACGAAATAGGTCTTTTCCAAGCCGCCCAGATTGCCGAAGGCGCTGTCGGCGCCGGTCGGGGAATACAGGGTGAGCGGATCGCCGACCCGCACGCCCAGCGAGTTGGCCAGGGCCGCGCCGATCAGGATACGGTCCCCGCCATAGGCGCCCTTGCCGAAGCTCTCCCGCTCGGCCGGCGTCAGACTGTCGAACACGAATCTGGTGTCGGCCAGGTCCTCGGGCCGGACCCCGCGCACCACGGCGCCGGTCGTATAGCCGCCGACGCGCACCAGGCTCTGCGCCTCGTTCAGGGGGCTGGCGCTGACCACCCCCGGCACAGCGGCGATCCGTTTCAGCGCGGCGTCACGATCCGGCGACGTCAGGACCGGCCCCTGCACATACATATGCCCGTTGAACGACAGCATGCGCCCCAACAGTTCGGTACGGAACCCGGACATGATGCTCAGCACCACGATCAGCGCCATCACCGCCAGCAGGATGCCGACGAAGCTGATGATGGCGATCAGGGCGACCCCGCCCTCCTTGCGCTTGGCGCGCAGATAGCGAAGGGCCAGGCCGATCTCCCAAGAGGAGAAGGCGCGGGAAGAACGGACAGGCAGGCTCAAGCCGTCAACCTTTCAATCGCTTCGGCCAAGGCGACGGAGACCTTCTCGCCGGTGTCTCGGCGCTTCAACTCGACCACGCCCTCGGCCAAACCCTTGGGACCGATGGTCAGTTGCCACGGTACGCCGATCAAATCGGCGGTGGCGAACTTGCCGCCCGGCCGTTCGTCGGTGTCGTCGTAGAGAACGTCCTTGCCGAGCGTCTCCAACTGGGCGACCGCGTCTTCGCAGGCGGCCGAGACAGCCTCGTCATTGGCGCGCAGATTGATCACGACCACGTCGAACGGCGCGACCGCGTCGGGCCAGATGATGCCGCCGTCGTCGTGGCTGGCCTCGATGATGGCGCCCAGAAGGCGCGACACCCCGACGCCATAGCTGCCCATATGGACCTCGGCGTCCTGACCGTCAGGTCCGGCGACCTTGGCCTTCATCGGGGCCGAGTATTTCGTGCCAAAGTAGAAGATGTGGCCGACCTCGATGCCGCGCGCCGACAGTCGGTCGCCCTCGGCGGTGTCGGCCTCGAACCGGGCCGGGTCGTGCATCTCTTCGGTGGCGGCGTAGAGGGCGGTGCGCTCGTCGAACACGGCCTGGACGGCTTCGGGGCTGAAATCGTCGCCGGGCGCGGGCATCTCGACCAGCTTGCGGTCGCAGAAAACCTCGCTCTCGCCCGTCTCGGCCAGGACGATGAACTCGTGGCTCAGGTCGCCGCCTATGGGGCCGGTGTCGGCGCGCATCGGCACGGCCTTCAGGCCCAGGCGCGCGAAGGTGTTCAGATAGGCGGTGAACATCCTATTGTAGGCGACACGCGCCGCCGCCTCGTCCACGTCGAACGAATAGGCGTCCTTCATCAGGAACTCGCGGCCCCGCATCACGCCGAAGCGCGGGCGGCGCTCGTCGCGGAACTTCCACTGGATGTGAAACAGGTTCAGCGGCAGCGATTTGTAGGACTTCACATAGGCCCGGAAGATGTCGGTGATCATCTCCTCGTTGGTGGGGCCGTACAGCAGTTCGCGCTCATGCCGGTCGGTGATTCGCAGCATTTCGGGACCATAGGCATCGTAACGTCCGCTCTCGCGCCACAGGTCGGCCAGTTGCAGTGTCGGCATCAGCAGTTCGACTGCCCCCGCCCTCGCCTGCTCCTCGCGCACGATCTGCTCGATCTTGCGCAGCACTTTCAGACCCAGCGGCAGCCAGGCGTAGATGCCGGCGGCCTCCTGCTTGATCATGCCGGCGCGCAGCATCAGCTGGTGCGAAACGATCTGGGCGTCCGAAGGGGCTTCCTTCAGCGTGGGCAGGAAAAAGCGCGACAGGCGCATGGTCGGAAATCCTAGGCGTCGAAACAGACCTAGGCTTTAGCCGGTGCAGCGGGGCGAAAGCTAGGCCGCCGTCGCGTTTAGACCGCCGGCGCGCTGGAGAAGTCCGGCAGCGGCAGCCAGCCGGTGAAGATCAGTACCATCACGAACACCCAGACGACGGCCGACACCCAGGTCGTGGTCAGGAACTTCTTCTTCAGATTGGGCGTGCGCGGCGCGCCCCATTGCGTGCCATCGGTCGGCGGGTCCTTCGTCTCGCCGGCCATGCCCAGCGGCAGGACGGCGAACAGCACCGTCCACCAGACGATGATGTAGATGCCGACCATGGTGAAGACGCCGACAAGCATAAGGAACCTCCTGACCGGACTTTGGCGTCCGGCTGAAACGGGTCTAGAGGATCGGCCTTCCCACGACGAGTCCCCGCCATGCCGCAGATCACCCTGGAATACACCCGTCACCTGGCCCCTCGACTGGACGCCGGTCGCCCTGGACATCCACGCCGCCGCCGTGGAGATCGCCGACGCGGCCCTGTCGGCCTGCAAGACGAGGCTGATCGCGCTGGACCATGTCGTCATCGCCGACGGCGCACCCGAGACCGCCATGCTAGCCTGCCGCATCGGCCTGATGTCGGGCCGAACGTCGGAGCAGAAGAGCGCCCTCAGCGAGCGGGTGCTGGAGATATTGCACTGTGCCCTGCCGTCCCTGAACGGCAAGGTGGAAGTCTCCGCGGAGGTGTTCGAACTGAACGAGACCTATCGAAAAGCCACGATCGGCTGACGCTGCGTCTTCACGGGTGGGGCCGCCCCACCCCGTAACGCGCCGCCAGATAGGGGGCGATGGCGTAATCCTGCAGGAAACGCCGTCCCGTCGTTTCGCTGACCTGGGCCTCGGGCCAGTCCAGCTCACCGTCCAGGATCAGGACGGGACAGCTCTGATGCGCCACCCCGACCTCGGCGATCACGGCTGGGCGCGGTCGGGGGTGATCCAGATAGACCACTTCCAGCGCATCCCGTAGCCGGGGATAAAAGGCCAACACGCCCTCCACATAGGCGCCTGCCGGACAGAACCAGGGCCCGCCCTGATCGTCGCGCCAGTCGGGCTTCAGCAGGAACAGACGTTCGGCCATCCCCGTCTTCTACAGTCTCAACACGATGGTCTCGACGATGGGACGCCGATCCCAGATCTGCTGGCTGGCCTTCTTCAGTACGCGGGCCACCGCCTGTTCGATGACCATCTCGTCGTCCAGCGCCTCGCCCTTCAGGCTCTTGACCACCTGTTCGACCCGCTCGGCCAGATCGTCCAGGGCATCGCCCAGCGGCGTCTTCAGATCGCCGGGCAGGCCGACGCTGCGGATGTCGATGTCGCTGACGATCCGCCCCCGCTTGTCTAGGCAGAAGCTGACGATCAGCACCCCGTTGGTCGAGGCGTGGCGGCGTTCCTTCAGGGCCTCGCCCTGTTCCGTCACCAGCATGCCGCCGTCGACATAGAGACGGCCGTTCGGAACCTCGTCCACGATAGCCGCCGGCCCAGGCGCCAGGCGCACCATGTCGCCGTTGCGCGGCGTCACCGTTTCCGGAACGCCCATCTCCTGGGCCAGGTTGGCGTGTTCCAGCAGGAAGCGGCGCACCCCATGGGTCGGCACGGCGATCTGCGGCCGCGCCCATTCGTACATCTGCTTCAGTTCTTCGCGGCACGGGTGCCCCGAGACGTGGATGCCCGGATGGTCCTTCTCGGTGTAGAGGCGTACGCCCCGATCCGCCAATCGATCCTGCAGCCGGCCAATGGCCAGTTCGTTGCCCGGAATCTGGCGCGAGGAGAAGATGCAGTGATCGCCCAGGCCCAGCTTGACCGTCGGGTGCGTGCCATCCGCGACGCGCGACAGGGCCGCCCTCGCCTCGCCCTGGCTGCCGGTGCACAGATAAAGAATCTGGTCGGCGGGCCAGACGCGGGCCTCCTCGTCCGACAGGAAGGGTTTCACCCCCTGCAGCATGCCGACATGTTTGGCCGCCGCCGTGATCCGGTGCATCGACCGCCCGGCCAGAGCCACGCGACGCCCGCAGGCCTCGGCCGCGCGGATCACGCTGTCCATCCGTGCGACGTTGGAGGCGAAACATCCGACCGCCACACGTCCATTCAGGGTCGAAATCAGGTCGCTCAGCGCCACTGCCACGTCGCCCTCCGACCCGGCGACGCCCGGCACGAAGACATTGGTGGAATCGCACACCATCGCCAGCACGCCCTTGTCGCCCAAGGCGCGGATGGCGGGGGCGTCGGTTTGGCTGCCGATCACCGGCTGGTCGTCGATCTTCCAGTCGCCCGTATGGAACACCAGGCCCAGGGGCGTATCGATGGCCAGGCCGTTCGGCTCGGCGATCGAGTGGGTCATGGTGACGAAGGTCACGCCGAACGGCCCCAACTGGACTGATCCGCCCAGCGGCACCTCGATCAGTTCGACCTGGTCCAGCAGATTGCGCTCGCGCAGCTTGTCGCGGAATCAGATAGGCGGTGAAGGGCGTCGCATAGACCGGCGCCTTCAACTGCGGCCACAACCAACCCAGGGCGCCGATATGGTCCTCGTGCGCGTGGGTCAGGACGATGCCGCGAATGGTCTCGCCTTGCAGGAAGGCGGGATCGGGCACGATCACATCCACGCCTGGCGTGGACAGATCGCCAAAGGTCACGCCCACATCGACGACCAGCCATTCGCGGTTCGTCTCGGGCCCATAGCCATAGGCGTTCAGATTCATACCGACCTCGTCCGAGCCGCCCAGCGGCAGGAAAACGAGTTCGTCTTGGGTTTGCTTTTTCATTCAGTCCGTCAGATGAGCGTTGCGACGCCAAATTTCGAGGAGTCCGCGGATCGTCAGATCCGAATCGAAGTGGTCGATGCTGTCGGTGGCGCCTTCGAACAGGCTGGCCACGCCGCCGGTGCCGATGACGGTCATGGGGCCGCCCCACTCCGTCTTGATGCGTCCGACCAGACCTTCGATCAGCGAGACATAGCCCCAGAAGACCCCGGATTGCATGGCCTCAACCGTGCCCTTGCCGATGACCTTGTCGGGCCTTTGGATGGCGATGCGCGGCAGCTTGGCCGCCGCCTCGTGCAGCGCCTGCAGCGACAGATTGATGCCCGGCGCGATCAGCCCGCCCTCGAAGGCGCCGTCCTCGGCGACAATGTCGAAGGTGGTGGCCGTGCCGCTGTCGATCACGATCAGGTCGCCGGGATAGACTAGTTTGGCCCCGATGGCGTTGACCAGACGGTCCGCCCCCGCCTCGCTGGGCTTGGCGATCCGCACGTCGATGCCCAGATCGACGTTCTCGCCGATCACCAAGGGCTCAAGGTTCAGATAACGCCGCGCCAGATTGCGCAGGTTGAAGATCGACTGCGGCACCACGCTGGAGATGATGCAGCCCGTCAACTGCTCGAACCTCAGCCCCTTCATGGCCAGAAGCTGGTTCAGCCAGACGGCGTATTCGTCGGCGGTGCGGCTGGCCTCGGTCGCGGCGCGCCACTGGGCGATCCATTCCGCGCCGTCGTGAACCGCGAACAGCGTGTTCGTATTGCCCTGTTCGATGGCCAGCAGCATCAGGCGGTCTCGCCCTGCGGCGTCGCGCCGAAGAAGACGTCGCCGGCGGAAATCAGCCGCGCCGAGCCGTCGGCCAGACGCACACGAAGCGCGCCGTGGGCTTCCACACCCTCGGCCACGCCTTCGAGCGTCTCATGATCCAGCCGCACCGTGCAGGGGCCGCCCAAGCCTGTCAGGCGGCTGGTCCAGGCGTCCAGCACCGGCTCGAACCCCAGGGTCTGCCAACGGCCCCACCAGACGGCGAAGGTCTCAGCCAGGATTTCTGCCGCGGCCTCCACCGGGGGCGCGAACGCCAGATCGGCGCGCAGGCGGTCGGCGATGGCGCCCGAGACGGACTCCGTTCCCTCCGGCGCATGGGTCAGATTGACCCCGATCCCGACGGCCAGCCACAGCCCCCCGCCCGGATGCGGCCCGCTCTCAACCAGGATGCCCGACGCCTTGCGTCCGTCCAGAAGCACGTCGTTGGGCCATTTGATGGAAACCAAGGCCGGGGACACGAACACGTCCATCAGGTCCGCGACAGCAAGGGCGGCGATGAAGGTCGTCTGGGCGGCTTCGCGCGCTGTGCCCTGAACCCGGATCAGCAGGGTCGCGGCCAGGTTTCCTGGCTTATCGATCCAGGCCCTGCCCCGTCGTCCGCGCCCCGCCGTCTGACGACGGGCCACGATCCACCTCGGGCCCGGTTCGCCGGCCTCGGCCAGACGCCGCGCCTCCGACAGGGTGGAGTCGATCTCGTCGAGAATGACCAGGGGGGCGGGCGTCAACGCCCTATCCGTTCCCGAAGCCGGCGCTCGCGGCCTTGGTCAGCGGTTCCAGCCAGGTCAGACCCACAAGCACCAGCGGGAAGGCGAAGGCCGCGCACGCCCAGCCGATCCATTGCGCCTCGACCGGCGCCTTATCGGTCGCCGTCTCGTCCACGGGCGCATCGAACCACATCAGCTTGATGATCCGCAGATAGTAGAAGGCGGCCACGACCGAGGCGACCAGACCGGCGGCGGCGACCGGCCACAACCCGGCGTTGGCGGCGGCGCCGAACACATAGTATTTGCCCCAGAAGCCCGAGAACGGCGGCATCCCCAGGACCGACAGCGACAGGACGGTCAGGGCCACCGCCGTCAGCGGCTTGTCCTTCTTCAGCCCCGCCAGATCCTGGATGCGACGGATCGGACGACCCGAGCGCGACAGCGACAGCAGAATGGCGAAGAAGCCCAACTGGTCGATGACATAAAGCGTCATGAACATCAGCATGGCCTGCAGTCCCGCCGACGTGCCCGCCGCGATGCCCAGCAGCGCATAGCCGATGTTGGCGATGGACGAATAGGCCAGCAGGCGCTGGATGTCCTTCTGCGCCAGACCGCCGAAGGCGCCGACTACGAAGCTGATCAGGGAGATGGCGATCAGAACCTGCGACCACTGCGCGTGGGCGTCGCCGAAACCGGTTTCCAGCGTCCGCGCGATCAGGACCATGGCCGCCACCTTCGGGGCCGTGGCGAACAGGGCCACGACCGGGGTCGGCGCGCCCTCATAGACGTCGGGTGTCCACATGTGGAACGGCGCGGCCGAGACCTTGAACGCCAGGCCGCAGATCAGGAAGACCAGGCCAAACAGCAGGCCGGTCGACGGATGGTCGACGGCGAAGGCGGCGATGTCCTCGAACCGCATCGAACCGGCGAAGCCATAGATCAGGCTGGCGCCGTACAGCAGCAGACCCGACGACAGGGCGCCCAGGACGAAATACTTCAGGCCCGCTTCCGACGCCTTGACGTTGTCACGGTGGAAGGCGGCCAGCACATAGAGGGCCAGCGAATGCAGCTCGATGCCGACATACATTGAGATCAGGTCGCCCGAGGACGCCATCATCCCCATGCCGACCGAGGCCAGAACGATCAGGACCGGATATTCGGACTTGGCGATGCGGGTCCGTTTCATCCAGCCGTCGCCCAGGATGATGGCGACCGCCGCCGACAGATAGATCAGGCTCTTGGCGTAGATGGCCAGCGGATCGGCCACATAGGCGCCGTTGAAGGCGACGCCCCACGGGCCTGCGACGGCGATGACCGACGCGGCGATCAGCAGCAGCACTGACAGGACGGACACCAGCCGGGAGCTCTTGTCGCCGATGAAGGCGCCGACCATCAGCAGGACCAGGGCGCCGACCGCGAGGGTGACTTCCGAAGCGGCGAGATGCAGGGCGGAGGACAGATCAGGCATTATGGTCTCACCCGCCGATCGCGGCGCGATAGGTGCTGGTCAGGGCCTCGACGGCAGGCCCGGTGTAATCGAGGACGGAAGCCGGATGGACCCCCAGCCAGATGGCGCCGACGATCAGGGGCACGAACAGCAGCAGTTCGCGCTTGTCGATGTCGGTGATGGTCTCAAGCTTCGGATTGGTGATCTCGCCGAACATGACCGCGCGATAAAGGGTCAGCGCATAGACCGCCGAGAAGATCACGCCCGAGGCCGCGACCAGCGCCGCCCAGGTCGAGGCGTGATAGGCGCCCGTCATGGTCAGCACTTCGCCGATGAAACCCGAGGTTCCCGGCAGGCCGACGTTGGCCATGGTGAACATCAGGAAGATGGCCGCATACCAGGGCATCTTGGACGTCAGGCCACCGTAAAGCGCGATCTCGCGGGTGTGCATCCGATCATAGACCACGCCCACGCACAGGAACAGCGCGCCCGAGATCAAGCCGTGGCTGATCATCTGGAAGACCGCGCCCTGCAGGCCGATGTCGTTGCCGGAGAAGATGCCCAGGGTGACGAATCCCATGTGAGCGATCGACGAGTAGGCGATCAGCTTCTTCATGTCCGTCTGACGCCAGGCGACCAGCGACGTATAGACGATGGCGATCACCGACAGGGTGAAGACCAGCGGCCGGAACATCTCCGACGCCATCGGGAACATCGGGACGTTGAACAGGACGAAGCCGTAGCCGCCCAGCTTCAGCAGGATGCCGGCCAGGATGACCGACCCGGCCGTCGGCGCCTGAACGTGGGCGTCCGGCAGCCAGGTGTGGACCGGCCACATCGGCATCTTGACCGCGAACGAGGCGAAGAAGGCCAGCCACAGGATCGGCTGGACAGCCGGATCGAAGGCGAACCGCTTCAGCTCGGGAATGCTGGTGGTGCCCGCCGTATGCGCCATCCACAGCATGGCCAGCAGCATCAGCACCGAGCCCAGCAGGGTGTAGAGGAAGAATTTATAGGCCGCGTAGATCCGGTTCTGACCGCCCCAGATGCCGATGATGAGGAACATAGGCACCAGGGTGCCTTCGAAGAAGATATAGAACAGGAACAGGTCCAGCGCCGTGAACACGCCGATGACCAGAGTTTCCAGGATCAGGAAAGCGATCATATATTCGACGACGCGCTTATCGACCGACTTCCAGCTGGCCACGATGCAGATCGGCATCAGGAAGGCCGTCAACAGGACGAACAGGATCGAAATCCCGTCGACGCCCAGGTGATAGCTGGCGCCGGCGAACCAGGGCGCGAACTCGACGAACTGATAGCCGGTGTCGGCCGGGTTGAAACCGGCGACCAGCACGACCGACACCGCCAGAACGACCAGCGTCGTCATCAGGGCGATCCAGCGCGCGGCGGGCGCGGCGGCGTCCTGCGACTTGGACGACAGCCGGGCGACGAAGATCGCCAGGGCCCCGACCAGGGGCAGGAATGTAACGAGGCTCAGGATGTAGGGCACGGGCTCAGGCTCCCCACGCGAGGATGGCGAAGGTGAGCAGACCGGCCACCCCGAGCAGCATCACGAAGGCATAGTGATAGACATAGCCGGACTGGATCTTGCCCAGCCGCGCGGCGGATTTCAGAGACGCCCAGGCGGCGCCGTTCGGCCCCAGCCCGTCGATGATCTTCACGTCACAGATCTTCCAGAAGAAGTTCCCGATGGCGCGGAACCCGCGCACGAAGACGAAGTCGTACAGCTCGTCGAAATACCACTTGTTGTAGAGGAAGCGGTATATGACGCCGTTCCGCTCGGCCATGCGACGGCCCATGCCTTCGCGGGCGACATAGATCCAATAGGCGAAGGCCGTGCCGATCAGCGTCAGGATCAGCGGCGACCACTTCACCCAGGTCGGGACCGCGTGGCTTTCGTGCAGGACGTGGTTGTGTTCGCCGGTGAAGATGGCGCCGCGCCAGAATTCGCCCTCGTGGTGGCCGATGAAGTGCGGCGCGAAGACGAAGCCGGCGGCGACGGCGCCGACCGACAGCAGGATCAGCGGGATCAGCATGACCGGCGGGCTTTCATGCGGCTGCAGCGGGCCATGGTGGTCGTGAGCATGGTCGTCATGCGCGTGAGCATGGGCGACGGCGTGGCCATGATCGTCGGGCAGCGGCTCGGAATGCGTCTCAAGCTGAGCGTCCGTGGCGTGATCGTCGGCGTGATGCGCCCCCTCTTCCTTCCAAACGGGCTTGTTGTGGAAGGTCATGAAGACCAGGCGCCACGAATAGTAGGCCGTCAGACCGGCGGCGATGATGCCGACGAAGAAGGCGAATAGACCGATGGCCGAGTGACCCGAGGCCGCCGAAGCATAGGCGCTCTCGATGATCGAATCCTTGGAGTAGAAGCCTGCGAAGCCGCCGACGCCGGGAATGCCCAGGCCGGTGATGGCGATGGTGCCGATGGTCATCACCGCATAGGTGACCGGCAGCAGCTTCCACAGCCCGCCCATCTTCCGCATGTCCTGTTCGTGGTGCATCCCGTGGATCACCGAACCGGCGCCCAGGAACAGCAGGGCCTTGAAGAAGGCGTGGGTGAACAGGTGGAACATGGCGGCCTGATAGGCCCCGACGCCCGCCGCGAAGAACATGTAGCCCAGCTGCGAACAAGTCGAATAGGCGATGACCCGCTTGATGTCGTTCTGGGTCAGGCCAACCGTCGCGGCGAACAGGGCCGTGATCGCGCCGATGATGGCGATGATCTGCGACGCGCCAGGCGCATACTCATAGATCGGGCTCAGCAGACAGACCATATAGACGCCCGCCGTCACCATGGTCGCGGCATGGATCAGGGCCGACACCGGCGTCGGACCTTCCATCGCGTCCGGCAGCCAGGTGTGCAGGAAGAACTGGGCCGACTTGCCCATGGCGCCGATGAACAGCAGGAAGCCGGCCAGATCCAGCGCGGACCAGTGAACGCCCAGGAACTCCCAGGTCGTGCCGGCCTTGGTGGCGATCAGCGGAAACAGTTCGGCGAAGTTGATGGTGCCGTACATCCAGAAGATCGTCATGATCCCCAGGACGAAGCCGAAGTCGCCGACGCGGTTGACGACGAAGGCCTTAATGGCGGCGGCGCTGGCCGTCGGCTTCTTGAACCAGAAGCCGATCAGCAGATAGGACGCCAGCCCCACCCCTTCCCAGCCGAAGAAGATCTGCATGAAGTCGGCGGCCGTCACCAGCGCCAGCATCATGAAGGTGAACAGCGACAGATAGGCGAAGAAGCGCGGCCGGCTGTCGTCCTCGGCCATGTAGCCCCAGGAATACAGGTGGACCAGCGACGACACGCTGGTCACGACGATCAGCATGGTCGCCGACAGGGCGTCGATGCGGATCGACCAGGCCGACTGGAATTCGCCCACGTTGATGAAGGGCGCCAGATGGATCGTGAAGGGTTCCAGATGGCCCCAGGTCCACTGACCGAACACCGTCCAGGCGACGGCGCACGAGAAGAACAGCAGACCGGTGGTGACGGCCTGCGACGGGATGTTGCCGATCCGGCGTCCGAAGAAGCCGGCGATGGCCGCGCCCAGCAGCGGGGCGAAAATCCCGAGAATGACGAGGGTATGGAAGGTCACGCTCAGCCCTTCATCACGGAAGCGTCGTCGACCGCGATGTCCCCGCGGTTACGGAAGAAGGTCACAAGGATCGCCAAGCCGACGGCGGCCTCGGCCGCGGCGACCGTCAGGACGAACATGGCCATGATCTGCCCGCTAATGTCCTGCAGATAGGCGGAGAAGGCCACGAAGTTGATGTTCACGGCCAGCAGGATCAGTTCGATCGACATCAGGATGATGATGACGTTCTTGCGGTTCACGAAGATGCCGAACACCCCGATGGTGAACAGGATGGCGGCGACCGTCAGATAGTGGGTTAGACCGATGGACATCAGAGAAGCTCCTCGGGCGAGACGCCCTGCCCGGTTGGGACCGACCTGACCTCCATCGCCTTGGCGGCCGAACGGTTGACCTGGTCGGCGATGTTCTGGCGCTTGATGTGCGGCTTGTGGCGCAGCGTCAGGGTAATGGCGCCGATCATGGCGATCAGCAGCACGATCCCGGCCGCCTGGAAGAAGTAGATGTAGTCGGTGTACAGCACCCGGCCGATGGCCTCGACATTGGTCATGCCGGCATTGGGCGCCGCCAGGTCGGCGCCTTCGGCCGCCACGCCGCCGCGCACCACGGCGATGGAGACCATGATCATCTCGGCCAGCAGAACGGCGGCGATGATCGCCCCGATCGGCAGGTAGCGCGCATAACCTTCGCGCAGCTTCAGGAAATCGACGTCCAGCATCATGACGACGAACAGGAACAGCACCGCCACCGCGCCCACATAGACGACGACCAGCAGCATCGCCAAGAATTCAGCCCCCAACAGGACGAACAGGCCCGCCGCCGAAAAGAAGGTCAGGATCAGGAAGAGAACGCTGTGCACGGGGTTGCGCGCGGTCACGACCAGAAGGCCGGAAACCGTGGCGACGCCCGCCAGCAGGAAGAAGGCTATGCTTTGCAGCATGTCGGGACGAAGCCCCTTTCGTCTCGGCCGCGATCCCGTTTGGGAATCGCCGACCCGTTAGCGTGAGCGCCTTAGCGGTAAGGCGCGTCGAGTTCCAGATTCTTGGCGATCTCGCGTTCCCAGCGATCCCCGTTGTCCAGCAGTCGGGCCTTGTCGAACAGCAACTCCTCGCGCGTTTCGACGGCGAACTCAGAGTTCGGCCCTTCCACGATGGCGTCCACCGGGCAGGCCTCCTGGCACAGGCCGCAGTAGATGCATTTGACCATGTCGATGTCGTAGCGGGTCGTGCGGCGGCTGCCGTCAGCGCGCGGTTCGGCCTCGATGGTGATGGCCTGCGCCGGGCAGATGGCCTCGCACAGCTTGCAGGCGATGCAGCGTTCCTCGCCGTTCGGATAACGGCGCAGGGCGTGCTCGCCCCGGAAGCGCGGCGACTGCGGGTTCCGCTCGAACGGATAGTTCACGGTCGCCTTAGGGCGCGCCATGTATTTCAGGGTCAGGCCAATGGCGCCGATGGCGTCGAGCATCATCGCGCCCTTCGCGGCCTGGGCGATACGGGTGAACATCAGGGCTTATCCTTCGCGGCAGGCGTCGGTGCGGGCGTTTGGGCGGCCTGAGACGCGACGGTCTGACTGGCGCGCCAGTCGGCTTCGATGCGCGCCTGGCGACGCTCCCATTGATAGCTGGATTCCGGGATGCGGGTGTCGGGCGCGCAGGCCATGACGACCGGTGCGGCGACGATCAGAAGGGCCAGCGCGCGAACGCCCATCACGACCCCACCGCAAACACGCGCCAGGCCGATGTCACGACCACGGCGACCAGAGAGGCCGGCAGGAAGACCTTCCAGCCCAAACGCATCAGCTGGTCGTAGCGGTAACGCGGCACGAACGCCTTTACCAAGGCGAACGCCAGGAACCAGATCACTGTCTTGGTGACGAAGGTCAGCAGATAGATCGCATAGGCGACCCACGTCGGCAGGCTGTCCAGGAAGGACTGCGACAGGAAGCCTGGATTCCATCCTCCGAAGAACAGGATGCTGATGAACGCCGACATAAAGACGATGTTGACGTACTCGCCCATCATGAACAGCAGATAGGTCGTGGAGCTGTATTCGACCTGATAACCGGCCACCAGTTCCGACTCGGCCTCGGGCAGGTCGAAGGGCGGTCGGTTGGTCTCGGCCAGGGCCGAGATGAAGAAGACGATCATCATCGGGAACATGACGACGACCAGCGGCCAGGTGTCCTTGCCTCCGCCGAAGACGTACCAGTTCCAGGCATAGCCGCTCTGGCTGGACACGATCCCGGACAGGTTCATCGTCCCGGCCAGCAGGATCACATTGATGATGATCAGGCCCAGGGAGACTTCATAGGATACCATCTGCGCGGCCGACCGCAGCGAACCCAGGAACGGATACTTCGAGTTCGAAGCCCAGCCGCCCATGATGATGCCGTACACGCCCAGCGACGACACCGCGAAGATGTAAAGGATGCCGACGTTCAGGTCGGACACGACCCAGCCCGGCGCGAACGGAATCACGGCCCAGGCCATGAAGGCCAGGATCACGGTGATGATCGGCGCCAGCAGGAACACCGCCTTGTCCGCGCCTGAGGGGATGACCACCTCCTTCAGCACGAACTTCAGCATGTCCGCGAACGACTGCAGCAGGCCGAAGGGGCCCACGACGTTCGGTCCCTTTCGCATCTGGACCGAGGCCCAGACCTTGCGGTCGGCCAGCAGCAGGAAGGCCACGCCGACCAGCACGCCCACAGTGATCAGCAGGATCTGGCCGACCGTGATCAGCGTCCAGCCCAGCGGCGAGAAGTTTGCAGCAGCGTCCATGACTTACTCCGCCGCCATCGCGACCGGGGCGACCCGCAGGGCGGACAGCTCGGCCATGGTCGCGCTGGCGCGCGCGATCGGATTGGAAAGATAGGGGTCGGCCACGGCCGAAACGAAGGTCCGGTCGCCCAGATCGCCCTTGGCGCCCAGGCTGGCCACGTCGAACGCCGCCGGCGCGGGCAGATAGTCGACGCGCCCGAACGTCGGGTGATCGGCCATCAGCTTGGCGCGCAGCTGGTCCAGGGTGTCATAGGGCAGCGTCTGGTCGACACGGGCCGACAGGGCGCGGATGATGGCCCAGTCTTCCTTGGCCTCGCCCTTCGGGAAGACCACGCGCTCGGCCATCTGCACCCGGCCCTCGGTGTTGACGTAGAGGCCCGACTTCTCGGTATAGGCCGCGCCCGGCAGGATCACGTCGGCGCCGTGCGCGCCCCGGTCGCCGTGACTGCCCAGATAGACGCGGAAGGCGTTCGAGCCGGTCGGATCGACCTCGTCGGCTCCCAGCAGGAACAGCACGTCCAGCGCATCCGGCTTCAGCATCTCGGCGACCGTCAGGCCGCCTTCACCGGGCACGAAGCCCATATCCAGACCGCCCACGCGCGCCGCGGCGTGGTGCAGGACGTTGAAGCCATTCCAGCCTTCGACGACCACGCCGACCTTCTTGGCCAGGGCGCCCAGGGCGTTCAGGACGGCCGAACCGCCCTCCCCCGTCAGCGCGCCCGCGCCGACGATGATCGCCGGACGCTCGGCCTTGGTCAGGAAATCCATCGCCGACTTGGGCAGCTTGGCCAGGGTCTTCGATCCGGCGCCCAGATAGGCGTAGTCGAACGTCAACTCGGCCTGTTCGCCGATCAGGCCGATCTCCATCCCGCCCTTCAGCCAGGCCTTGCGCAGGCGGGCGTTCAGCAGCGGCGCCTCGGTGCGCGGATTGGCGCCGACGATCAGGACGGCGTCAGCTTTTTCAATGCTTTCCAGGCCGGAATTGAACAACCATCCCTCACGCGGGCCATAACCCACAGCGGCGCCGTCCTGGCGGCAGTCGGTGTTGTTCGAGCCCAGGGCGCGGAACAGGTCCAGCGTCGCCTTCATCGACTCCGCGTCCTGCAGGTCGCCGGCGATCACGCCGATGCGGTCGGCCGGCGCAGCCTTCAGCTTGGCGGCGACGGCGTCCAGCGCCTCATTCCACGACGCGGCGCGCAGCTTGCCGTTCTCGCGGACCCAAGGCCGGTCCAGGCGACGCGCGGTCAGGCCGTCGACGACGTAGCGGCTCTTGTCCGACAGCCACTCCTCGTTGATGCCCTCGTTGACGCGCGGCAGCACCCGCATGACCTCGGACCCGCGATAGTCGGCGCGGATGTTCGAGCCGAGGGCGTCCATCACATCGATGGTCTCGGTCTTCTTCAGTTCCCACGGGCGATAGTGGTACTGCCAAGGGCGGTGCGTCAGGGCGCCGACCGGGCACAGGTCGTTGACGTTGCCAGACAGTTCCGAGGCGACCGACTTCTCCAGATAGGTCGTGATCTCGGCGTCCTCGCCGCGCGAGATCATGCCGATGTCCGGCACCCCGGCGACTTCGGTGACGAACCGGACGCAGCGCGTGCATTGGATGCAGCGCGTCATGAAGGTCTTGATCGTCGGCCCCATGTACTTTTCTTCGACCGCGCGCTTATTCTCGGCATAGCGAGAGCCGTCGCGGCCATAGCCCATGGCCTGGTCCTGCAGGTCGCATTCCCCGCCCTGGTCGCAGATCGGGCAGTCCAGCGGGTGGTTGATGAGCAGGAATTCCATCACCCCTTCGCGTGCCTTCTTCACCATCGGCGTGTCGGTGAAGATTTCTTGGCCGTCGGCGGCCGGCAGGGCGCACGAGGCCTGCGGCTTCGGCGGTCCGGGCTTCACCTCGACCAGGCACATGCGGCAGTTGCCCGCGATGGACAGGCGCTCGTGATAGCAGAAGCGCGGGATTTCCTGCCCCGCGAGTTCGGCGACCTGGAGCACGGTCATGCCGGGCTCGAATTCGGTTTCTACGCCGTTGACCTTGGCGACGGGCATCAGCGGGCCTCTTGTTCGGCGGCCGGGGCCGCCATCTGGACATCGACGGACATCTTGCGGCCGTCGCGGAACAGTCCCACGCGGTCGCCGTCGGTCCGGCATTCAAAACTCAGCACCCCGCCGTCCACCGGCGCAGGCCACGACACCTGGCCCTTGCCGTCACCGGCGGGCCTGTAGCTGACCTCGCCGCTCGACTGACCGAACAGGGTCTCGACCTCTTGGCGGCACGCGGCCTCCAGATCGGCCGGGGCGGCGGCGACGGGCGCAACCGGCGCGGCGGCGGCCTTCGGGGCTTCCTTCGCCTGGGGCGCAGCCTTGTCCGCCTCGCCGCAGGCGGCGAGGACGGGCAGGATCAGCATCAGGATGGGAAGACGGCGCATCTCTACTCCGCCGCGATCGCATGGCCGGCGAAGTTCGCGCGGCGGCTGCGATAGTTGGCGATCCGCTCTTCGATCTCGTGACGGAAGTGACGGATCAGGCCCTGAACCGGCCAGGCGGCGGCGTCGCCCAGGGCGCAGATGGTGTGGCCCTCGACCTGGCCGGCGACGTCCAGCAGCAGGTCGATTTCCGACGGATCGGCCTCTCCCACCGCCATCCGCTCCAGCACACGCCACATCCAGCCAGTGCCTTCGCGGCAGGGGGTGCACTGGCCGCAGCTCTCGTGCTTGAAGAAGTAGCTGATGCGGGCGATCGCCTTCACGACGTCGGTGGACTGATCCATCACCGTCACGCCGGCGGTGCCCAGCGAGGAGCGAACTTCGCGCATGGAATCGAAGTCCATCAAGACGGTTTCGGCCTGTTCGCGCGTGATGATCGGACAGGAGGCGCCGCCGGGGATAATGGCCTTCAGGTTTTCCCAGCCGCCGCGAACGCCGCCGCCGTGATCCTCGATCAACTGGCGCAGCGGGATCGACATGGCCTCTTCGACGACGCAGGGCGTGTTCACATGGCCCGACAGGGACATCAGCTTGGTGCCGGTGTTGTTCGGACGGCCGAAGCCGGCGAACCAGTCGGCCCCGCGACGCAGGATGGTGCCGACGACCGCGATCGATTCGACATTGTTCACCGTGGTCGGGCAGCCGTACAGGCCCGCGCCGGCCGGGAACGGCGGCTTCAAGCGCGGCTGGCCCTTCTTGCCTTCAAGCGATTCCAGCAGGGCCGTCTCTTCGCCGCAGATATAGGCGCCGCCGCCGTGGTGGATATAGACGTCGAAATCCCAGCCGTGGACATTGTCCTTGCCGATCAGCCTGGCCTCATAGGCCTGTTTGACCGCCGCCTCCATGCGCTCGCGTTCCAGCACATATTCGCCGCGCAGATAGATGTAGCAGGCGTGGGCCTGCATGGCGAAGCTGGCGATCAGGCAGCCTTCGATCAGCAGATGCGGATCATGGCGCATGATCTCGCGATCCTTGCAGGTCGCGGGTTCGGATTCGTCGGCGTTGACGACCAAATAGTGAGGGCGATCCTTCACTTCCTTGGGCATGAACGACCACTTCAAACCGGTAGAGAAGCCGGCGCCGCCCCGGCCGCGCAGACCCGAGGCCTTGACGTTGTTGATGATCCAGTCGCGGCCAAGGTCCAGCATGTCCTTGGTGGCGTTCCACGCCCCGCGCGTCTTCGCCCCGTCCAGCGTCCAGTCGTGGAAGCCGTACAGGTTGGTGAAGATTCGGTCCTTGTCTTCGAGGATTCCGACCATGGCCCTCAGAGTCCTTCCGCCATGCGGCGCTTGTGGTGACGGGTGCGCATCCAGATGGCCGCCAGAACCATCACCCAGCCGGCCGCCAGCATGAAGTAGGAGGCGTTGACCGCCCAGGCGCCCAGCGCGCCCTGGCGCGTCATCAGGATGACGACGGCCGCCCCCACGACCAGGGCCAGGCCGCCCGCCCGCAGCGGACGCCCCACGGCGCGCAGCTCCTTGCGATAGGCGGTGCGCCCTTCGTCGGTGTTCAGGTCCGGAGCGGGCATCAGGCCGGGGCCTTTTCGGCCGGGGCCGGATCGCTGTTCGGCAGCTTCTTGATCGGCTGGGCCGCCGAGCCGTCATACAACTTCGGGTCCAGCAGGGTCTTGGCCCCGCCGACCGGCGCCGCATTGGTGCGACCGATGTAGGAGCCGCGCTCCGGCGTCTTGCCGGCGGCGAAGTCGTCGATGATCTGGCCGATCGTCTCGGGCGTCAGGTCTTCGAAATAATAGTCGTTGATCTGGGCCATCGGGGCGTTCGAACAGGCGCCCAGGCATTCGACTTCCTGCCAGGTGAAGCGGCCGTCGGCGGACAGATGATCCTTGGGACCGATCTTCTCCTTGCAGACGCGCATCAGCTCATTGGCGCCGCGCAGCATGCAGGGCGTGGTGCCGCACACCTGGATCAGCGCCGTCTTGCCGACCGGCTCCAGCATGAACATGGTGTAGAAGGTCGCGACCTCCAGCACCCGTATGAACGGCATGCCCAACAGTTCGCCGACGGCGCGGATGGCAGGCTCGGACACCCAGCCTTCCTGCTTCTGCACCAGCCACAAGACCGGGATCACCGCCGACTGCCGACGGGTCTCAGGATATTTCTTCAGCCACCATTCGGCCTTGGCCAGGGTGTCCTTCGAGAAGGCGAAAGAGGCAGGCTGGTCCTTGGCGAGACGACGAACGCTCATCGGTCCACTTCTCCGAAAACGATGTCGAGCGACCCCAGGATAGCGGACACGTCGGCCAGCTGGTGGCCGCGGTTCATCCAGTCCATCGCCTGCAGGTGACGGAAGCCCGGCGCCGAGATCTTCACGCGATAGGGTTTGTTGGTGCCGTCGGACACCAGGTAGATGCCGAACTCGCCCTTGGGCGCCTCGACGGCTGCATAGACCTCGCCCTCGGGAGTCTTGAAGCCTTCGGTGTACAGTTTGAAGTGATGGATCAGGGATTCCATCGACCGCTTCATCTCGCCGCGACGGGGCGGCACGATCTTGTTGTCCTCGATCATGACGGGCTCGCCGGGACAGTTGCGCAGCTTGTGGATGCACTGCTCCATGATCCGAACCGACTGCTTCATCTCCTCGACGCGGCACAGGTAGCGGTCCCAGCAGTCGCCGTTCTTGCCGACCGGCACGTCGAACTCCAGTTCGGCGTAGCATTCATACGGCTGGGCCTTGCGCAGGTCCCAGGCGATGTCCGATCCGCGCAGCATCACGCCTGAGAAGGCCCAGGCCAGGGCCTGCTCCTTGGACACCACGCCGATGTCGACGTTGCGCTGCTTGAAGATGCGGTTTTCCGTGACCAGGCTTTCGATGTCGGCCAGGGCCTTGGGGAAGTCTTCGCACCAGCGACCGATATCGTCGATCAGGTCCATCGGCAGGTCCTGGTGAACGCCGCCGGGACGGAAATAGTTGGCGTGCAGACGGGCGCCGCAGGCGCGCTCGTAGAACACCATCAGCTTTTCGCGCTCCTCGTGGCCCCACAGCGGCGGAGTCAGGGCGCCCACGTCCATGGCCTGCATGGTCGCGTTCAGCAGATGGTTGCCGATCCGGCCGATCTCGGAATACAGCACCCGGATCAGTTGGGCGCGGTACGGAACCTCGATGCCCAGTAGCCGCTCGATGGCCAGGCAGAAGGCGTGCTCCTGGTTCATCGGCGCGACATAGTCCAGCCGATCCAGATAGGGCACGTTCTGCAGATAGGTGCGTGCTTCCATCAGCTTTTCGGTGCCGCGGTGCAGCAGGCCGATGTGCGGATCGACGCGCTCGACGATCTCGCCGTCCAGCTCCAGCACCAGGCGCAGCACGCCGTGCGCGGCCGGGTGCTGCGGGCCGAAGTTGATGGTGAACTTGCGGTCATCCATCGACTTGGCGTGGTCGGTGCGGTGATCGACCGGCATGTCCTCGAACGGATCGACGGCGCCGTTCACGGTCGCGGGGGTGTGCGCTCCGTCAGCCATCAGCCCTTCACTCCAGCCTTTTCGTCGCCCGGCAGGACCGGCGCCGGATATTCGGCTCCTTCCCACGGCGACAGGAAGTCGAACGTCCGGAATTCCTGGGTCAGCTTGACCGGCTCATAGACGACGCGCTTCTGTTCTTCGTCGTAACGGACCTCGACATAGCCCGTCATGGGGAAGTCCTTGCGCAGCGGATGCCCCTCGAACCCATAGTCGGTCAGCAGGCGGCGCATGTCCGGATGGCCGGCGAAGACGACGCCGTACATGTCGTAGGCTTCGCGCTCGAACCAGCCCGCGGACGGATAGACGCCCGTGACCGTATCCACGGGCTGGACCTCGTCGGTCGAGACCTTGACCCGCACCCGCGCGTTCCGCGTCAACGACAGCAGGTGATAGACCACCTCGAACCGCTCGGCACGATCCGGATAGTCGGCGCCGCAGACGTCCAGCAGTTGCTGGAAGCCGAACTGATCCCGCAGGGTGGTCATCACTTCGACGATCCGCTCGCGCTGCGCCACCAGCGTCAGCTCGCCATAGGCGACCTGGGCCTCGACGCCCAGCACCGCGACCATCTCGGTCCCCAGCGGCGTCAGCGCCGCCTCGTACTGGGCCTGAACAGCAAGAGAGCTCATCGGTCGATGGTCCCCGTCCGGCGAATCTTCTTCTGCAACTGCAGCAGGCCGTAAAGCAGGGCCTCCGCCGTCGGCGGGCACCCCGGCACATAGACATCCACCGGCACGACCCGGTCGCAGCCGCGAACGACGCTGTAACTATAATGGTAGTACCCGCCGCCGTTGGCGCAGCTGCCCATGGACACGACGTAGCGCGGGTCGGGCATCTGGTCATAGACCTTGCGGATCGCCGGGGCCATCTTGTTGGTCAGGGTGCCGGCGACGATCATCAGGTCCGAATGGCGCGGGCTGCCACGCGGAGCCATACCGAACCGCTCCACATCGAAACGCGGCATCGACATCTGGATCATCTCGACGGCGCAGCAGGCCAGACCGAAGGTCATCCACATCAAGGAGCCGGTGCGGGCCCAGGTGATGACGTCGTCCAGCGACGCGGTCAGGAAGCCGCGCTCGCCCAGTTCGGTGTTCACCGCCTCGAAGAACTTGTCGTGGATCTTGGGGTCATACCCCTCCACGGTCGAGCGAGCGGCCGATCCGGCGGGCACAAGCGCGCCGGCCGATCCGATGGGCAGCGGCGACGAAGGCGCGATCACTCCCATTCCAGGGCTCCCTTCTTCCATTCGTAGATGAAGCCGATGGTCAGGACGCCCAGGAAAACCATCATCGACCAGAAGGCGAAGACCATGCCGCCGTGCGACAGGTCGAACATCGACACGGCCCACGGGAACAGGAAGGCGACTTCCAAGTCGAAGATGATGAACAGGATCGACACCAGATAGAAGCGGACGTCGAACTTCATGCGCGCGTCATCGAAGGCGTTGAACCCGCATTCATAGGCCGACAGCTTCTCGGCGTCGGGGCTCTTCGGCGCCAGCACGAGCGGCAGCACGATGAAGAGAACGCCGATGACGGCGGCGACGCCGGCGAAGATCAGCACCGGCAGATATTGGAGCAGGAATGCGTTCATTCGTGGAACCTCGTCCGCCGGGGAGAGGCGGATTCGGCGCTTCTTAGACCCATCGACGCCGGGGTTCAAACCCCTGCGGCCATTGGATTTTTGTTGCGAACGGATCGCAACTTTGCGCGCCATATGTCGCAGGCCGGGCGCTTGCGCGCAGCCGACGCCGAACGCCCTATTGCAGCCTCTATGCCGTAACCGAAAGTCATCTGCATGAGCGTCGCCAGCCGCGCCCTGAACGCCGTGGAAAGAGTCGGCAACCGCCTGCCCGACCCCGTCTTTCTGTTCCTCTGGTTGATCGGAGGTCTGATCGTCCTCAGCCTGATCGGGGCGGGGTTGGGCTGGTCGGCGGTCAATCCGGTGACGGGCGACCGGCTGGAGGCCCAAAGCCTGCTGTCCGGCGAAAACCTGGAGCGGCTGATCATCGGCATGCCGCGAACCCTGGCGGACTTTCCGCCCCTCGGCATCGTCATCACCATCATCTATGGCGCGGCGGTCGCTGAACGGGCCGGTTTGTTCTCCACAGCCATTCGCGGCGCTCTTTTGAATGCGCCGCGCGCCATCCTGACGCCGGTCGTGGTCATCACCGGCATGGTGTCCCACCATGCGTCGGACGCTTCCTACGTCGTGGTCATTCCTTTGGCGGCCGTGATCTTCGCGGCGGCCGGGCGACACCCCCTGGCCGGTCTGGCCGCAGGATTCGCCGCCGTATCGGGCGGTTATGCGGGCAATCTGTTCCCCGGCGCCAGCGATGCCCTGATCCTGGGGATCACCGAGCCGGCTGCCCATCTGATCGACCCGTCCTATTCGGTGAACATCGCGGGCAACTGGTTCTTCATCGTCGGGGTGGTGATCGTCTTCACCCCCATCGTGTGGTTCCTGACTGACCGGGTGATCGAGCCCCGCCTGGGCCCCTGGACGCCGATCGCTGGCGCGGCGCCGCCCAAGGCTTCGGAAAAGGAACCCCTGACCGCCGATGAAAAACGCGGCCTGGCCTTCGCCGGCTTGTCGCTTCTGGCGATGATCGCGCTCTGGACCCTCGTCACCTTCCTGCCCGGCTCTCCCTTTGTCGATCCGACGGCGGAGCCTGAGCAGAGGTTCAATCCGTTGTATCGGTCGCTCGTGGCCTTCTTCGCCGTCACCTTTTTCGTGACCGGCGCGGCCTATGGGGTGGGATCGCGGTCCGTTCGCTCGCACCGCGACCTGGTCGTCATGATGCGCGACGGCATCGCCCAGTTGGCGCCCTATATCGTTCTGGCCTTCTTCGCCGCCCATTTCGTGGCCATGTTCAACTGGTCGGGCCTTGGCCCCATTCTGGCGGTGAACGCTGCGGCGACCTTGAAGACACTGGCCCTGCCGGCCCCTCTGCTTCTGATCTGCGTCGTCTTCGTTTCCTGCTTCTTCGACCTGTTCATCGGCTCGGCCTCGGCCAAATGGTCGGCCCTGGCGCCCATCGTGGTGCCCATGTTCATGCTGCTGGGCATTTCGCCCGAGATGACGACCGCCGCCTACCGCATGGGCGATTCGGTGACGAACATCGCCACCCCGCTGATGAGCTACTTTCCTCTGATCCTGACCTTCGCCCAGCGATGGGATCCGCGATTCGGTCTGGGATCGCTGATGGCGACCATGCTGCCCTACGCGGGGTCTTTCCTGATCGCCGGCCTGGCGATGGTGGCGGCCTGGGTGGCGCTGGACCTGCCGCTGGGACCGGGCGTGGGCGTGCACTATGATCCGCCGCCCCCCGCCGTGGCGGCGCAGGAGCCTGTGAGCGGCGGCGTGGCCGGGCCACACAGCCCGCCCCAGGCGGCCGTTGTCGCCCCGCCCACAGCCCCGTCGCGTTGACGGCGACGTTTCTCGGAAAAGGTCGCTTGACGCGCTGTGTAAGCCCGCCTAAACGACGCCCCTCGCCGGGGCGCACAGCCGCTTCGGCCGGGAAACGCGGGTGTAGCTCAGTTGGTTAGAGTGCCGGCCTGTCACGCCGGAGGTCGCGGGTTCGAGCCCCGTCACTCGCGCCACTCTCTCTAGAAATAGACGGAGTGGCGCAACCGCCCTTCCCAGAGCTTTCGAGACAGCTCTAAAGTTTCGACCCAGGTACGCGGGTGTAGCTCAGTTGGTTAGAGTGCCGGCCTGTCACGCCGGAGGTCGCGGGTTCGAGCCCCGTCACTCGCGCCACTTCTTTCAGGCATTGCAATAAAGAAGTGGCGCGCCGTCCCGCCGGGCCGTTCGACAGCTGACTTCAGTGAACCGCGAAGGTCGGATTGACCTGGCGGAACGCCATCTCACCTGACAGGTCGCCGTACAGCCGGCATAGGTCCGAGAACACGCGGTTCCAGGCGAACTGGCTGACCGCCTTCTCGCGCGCGGCGCGCCCGATGGCCTCGATGTCGCGCTGGAACAGAGCCTCCACCGCTTGGGCGTAATCGTCGGCCTCGGCGCGCGCGGCCAGTTGCCCCACGCTGTCATCGACCGTCTCGGCCACGCCGCCGGCGTTGACGCCCACGACGGGGCGACCGCAGGCCATGGCTTCCAGCACGATCAGGCCGAACGGCTCCTTGTCGTTGGCGTGAACGAAGGCGTCGCAGCTGGCGACGATCTTGGCCACCGCCCTGGGGTCCTTCTCATAGGGCATGGAGATCACGCGATCCTCGGTCGGCATCCCGGCTCCTGCCCCGACCAGCACCAGATGATAGGGCGCGCCCAGCTTTTGCACCGCCTCGATCAGGACATCGACGTTCTTTTCTTTCGCCGGGCGTCCGGCGAAGCACAGCAGACGCGCATCGTCTTCCAATCCCAGTTCGTTCAGCAGCCATTTCCGGTCCCGGCGATCCGGGCGGAAGGTGTCGATCTCCACCCCCAGCGGACGGATGACGATATTGTCCACACCCGCCTCTTCCAGACGACGCGCGATGAACCGGCTGGGCGACACCACGCGGTCGAACTGGGAGAACAGACGGGCCCAGCGCTTCTCCACCGGCTTCTTGGCCCATTCACCTAGATGCAGCGCCGCCAACCCGGCCGGGTCGGAATGACAGAAGCCGACGACCGGACATCCCACCCGCTGCCCCGCCTCCAGCGCCCCCTGCCCAGGCGTATAGGGATCGCCCGCCTCGATGATCGAAGGCTTCATCGCCGCGACCCAGGCGCTCCAACGCTTGACCGAGGTGGGCCAGCGATAGCCGTCGCCGAATGGAAGCTTGGTCGCCCGCAACTGAACGATGCCGTCAGGGCGTGCCGTATGCCGGGCGCCGGGCACGATCAGCGAATGGCTGACCTCCGGCCGGTTCTCTTCGATCCAGGCCTTTTTCGACAGCAGATACCGTTTCACTCCGCCAGAACGCGGCGCGTAAAGCATGGTGGTGTCCACCAGCCTGGGCCGTTCATCCAGCGATGCCGCCTTCAGCGCCCGGAGCGTCTCCGCCACCTCGATATCCAGGCCAGGAATCAGCCGAAGTTCGCTTTCCTGGACGTCGAGGTCGTTCATGCTCATGCGGAAGGTCTCGCCTGGTCGGGGCTGACGAACGCCGGATGACGTCGTTTGGATGCGTCGCGCGAACGCGCCTGACCGTGGCCCGCCCCTAAACCCGACGACGGCAAAGCTCAATAGCGTCGCGCGAAATCCCTCCGTGGACGGCGTGACCGGCTGGAGCGCTCCTGTTTCCATCGAACGACGATCCTGACATGGCGACTGCCTGGCGCCCCTATGGCCTTGCATTCGCCTCAAATTCGATAAACTTGGGGAACGCTGGCGCGGACCCTGCTATGGGACCGCCGTACTGTGATCGCGTGGCCACCCAGGGGTTTCTTCCGAATGCGTAATCTGCTTGCGACCGCCGTAGCGATCGCCCCCATGCTGGTCGCCACCGGAGCCCAGGCCGAGATCGTGATCTCGAACGCCCGCACCACGCCGATCCAGACCTCCAACGCCACCGGAAGCGGCCCGGACAACATCCGCTTGGCCAGCGGCGGCAGCGTCGCCGTCACGTCCGGAACGGCGGTGACGGTGGATTCCAGCCATTCCATCGACCTGGATTCCGGCAGCTCGATCACGATGGACAAGTCTGCCGACGGCTCAACCGGCATCCTGGTCAACGGCGGCAACACCGGCTCGGTCACGGTCGGCGGCTCCATCAGCGTCACCGACCTGCAAGAGACCGCCGACGTCAAGGACACGGACGGCGACGGCGATCTTGACGGTCCCTTCGCCACAGGGACGAACCGTTACGGCGTCCGCCTGGTCGGCGGCGCGCCCTTCACGGGAAATGTGCTGGTCGAATCCAGTGGCGCGATCGCGGTCGAGGGCAACAATTCCTACGGCCTGTCTGTGGAGTCGGCGCTGAACGGCAAGCTGCAAAGCCTCGGGAGCGTCCGCGTCACGGGCGACAACAGCGCCGCCATCCGCACGACGGGCCCGATCTCAGGCAATGTCGATCTGGCCGGCACGATCTCGGCCCTGGGCGCAAATGCTACCGGCGTGTCCATAGCGGGCGATGTCGGTGGCGGACTGAAAATTCATTCCAACGTCGTTGCTACGGGCTATCGTTATACGACCCCGCCGCCGGTTCGGCCCTCCACCGGCACATACGACAATGCGAAGACCCTGTTCCTCGACGAACTGGACGCTGACGACCTGCTTCAGGGCGGCCCAGCCGTGCATGTCGCCGCTAATGTCGCCCGCGGCGTCGTTCTGGACACCGGACCCACCTATTCGGCGGCGGGAATCGACGGCGACGACAACAACAACGGCGTCAAGAACGGCGACGAGGACGACGACGGCGACGGCATCAAGAACCGCGACGACCCGGATCGCGACGGGGACGGCATTCCCGACGCCAGCGAGACGACGGCCTCCCTCACCTCCTTGGGCGGCGCCCCCGCCCTGCTGATCGGCTCGACGACCAAGAGTGTGACACTGGGCGCGGTCGGAACGGGCGACGCGGCCTACGGCCTCATCAATCGCGGCACGATCACGGGCTCCGGCCTGTACACCGGCGTGGAGTCGCGGGCGTTGCAGATCGGCGTGGCGGGCGGCCAGACAGTCAACATCGTCGGCGGCGTGCGGAATGAGGGGGGCGTCGCCTCCACAGCCCTTAACGCCAATGCGACGGCGGTATGGATCGGCTCGGGCGTCACCGCCACGGCCGTCGTCAACACCGGCAACATTCAGGCTGTCGCATCGGGCAGCACGACACAGGCCGCCACGGGCATCCAGATCGGCGCGGGCTCCAATGTCCAAAGCCTGACCAACACCGGCAATGTCGTGGCCTCCTTCGGCGGCAACCACGGTTCGGCCACCGCCATCCGGGACCAGTCGGGGACATTGACCCAGCTATCGAACGCCGGTTCGATCATCGGCTCGCTGACGCCCAGCAGTTCGGATACGACCCCGGTGGACGGCAAGGCCACGGCCATTGACCTGTCGGCCAACACCACAGGCGTCACCCTGCGCCAATACGGCATTGTCGCCCCTTCGGGCAGCACCGAGAAGGACACGGACGGCGACGGCGTGCCTGACGCCAAGGAACCCTCCATCGTCGGCTCGGTCCTGCTCGGGTCGGGCGCGGACACCTTGAACATCGAAAACGGCGTGGTCCTGGGCGACATCGACTTCGGCGCGGGCGCCGACCGGCTGAACATCAGCGGCGGCGCCTCAGTCACGGGCGCCATCCGGAATAGCGACGGCCTGCTGGACATCAATGTCGGCAAAGGCACTTTGAACGCCGCACAGACGACCAAGACCAATATCTCGAACCTGAACGTCGGCGCCGACGGCACGTTGATCGTCACCGTCGATCCGACCGCCAATACGGCGGGCGGCTTCAATGTCAGCGGAACCGCCAATATCGCCACAGGCGCCGAACTGGGCGTGCGCTTCTCCTCGCTGCTGCAGTCGCCGCAGCGCTTCAACGTCATCACCGCCGGGACGCTGACCGCCGGTCAGATCGATCAAAGCCTTCTTTCCGGCAACTCGCCCTACCTCTACGTCCTCCAGGCTGGCGTCGATCAGACCGCCAACACGGTCTATGTCGACGCCCGCCGCCGTACCGCCGACGAGGCGGGGCTGATCAAGGTGGAGGCCCAAGCCTATGACGCGATCTACAACGCCCTGGGCGCCAACGAGACCGTCAGAAACCTGTTCTTGAACCAGACCGGCCGCGACGGCTTCCTCGACGCCTACCAGCAGATGCTGCCGGACCATTCGGGCGGGCCGCTGATGTCGCTTTCGGCAGGCGTCGACGCCGTGACGCGCGCCCTGACGGGCCGTAACGCCGCCGCCGCACCGGGCGAAACCAGCGCCTGGGTGCAGGAGATCAACTTCTACGCCGACAAGGACAAGACCGATTCCTACGGCTTCCGCTCCGAAGGTTTCGGCCTGGCCGGTGGGGTCGAAAAGGGCACGGGTCTGGGTGCTGTCGGCGTTTCGGCCGCCTTCACCTCGTCCGAAATCAAGGACCCGGAGGCCGAGGCCGAAGAGGTCCTGTCCGCCAACCTCCTGGAACTGGGCCTCTACTGGCGCGCTCAGGGGCAGTACTGGACGACCTGGGCGCGCGCCGCCGGCGGCTACGCCAGCTTCAGCGCCGATCGGTCGCTGGTGGCCAGCGGCGTCTATCTCAACAACAAGTCCGACTGGCACGGCTGGACCGCCGCCGCTGCCGGGGGCGCGTCGTATGAGCGCAACTTCGGCCGCCTGAACGTCCGGCCAGAAGTCTACGCCGAATACTTCCGTCTGTCGGAAGGCGCGCGTTCTGAAAAGGGCGGCGGAAACGGCTTCGACCTCGACATCGACTCGCGCGACAGCCATATCTTCTCGGCGGTGGCCGCGATGAACGTCGGCTACGGTTTCGGCCGCAACGGCTGGCTGCGGCCCGAGGTGCGCATCGGCTATCGCCAGAACATCTCGGTCGACGCCGGCGAGACCATCGCCCGCTTCGCCAGCGGCGGTCCGGACTTCATCCTGTCGCCGGACGCCGTCGAGGGCGGCGGTCCGATCCTCGGCTTCCGCCTGAATTTCGGCAACGAATTGGGCATGCTGTCGCTGACCGGCGACGCCGAACTGCTGGAAGACTACGTTCGCTATTCGCTGCTGCTGCGGGCCAGCTTCCGCTTCTGATCGGCCTGAGCGCGGAAACAGACAAGGCCGCCGGATCGCTCCGGCGGCCTTTTGTCTTGGTAGGCGGCGACGGGTTCGAACCGCCGACCCTCTCGGTGTAAACGAGATGCTCTTCCAGCTGAGCTAGCCGCCCCAAGGCGAGCCGCGCTTATGCCCGCGCGGCGTCAGGCGTTCAAGGCGCTTTTCAAGCCTTCGCCGGGTCGAAAGCGCGCAGTGCGAGATGCTTGGCGGGCCACGGCCTCTCCCGTCTGGGGGTTGCGGGCGACCCCGGCTTTGCGATCCACCACGACGAAACTGCCGAAACCGATCAGTTTCACGTCCCGCCCCTGCGCCAGGGCTTCGGCCACGCCGTCGGTGAAGGCGTCCAGCGCCGCCTTCGCCTGGTCGCGGCTGATGTCGGCCTGCCGGGCCATGTGGCCGATGAGTTCTGTCCTGGTCATGGCGTCTCTCCCGTCAAACCACTTAAGGGCGAAAACGCGACAACGTCAAAAAAGACGCCGCCGGCGCAGAGCCGACGGCGTTTCTCTATCTGTCGCCTGTGTCAGTGGCTGACGGTCGCCGTCGCGCCGTCGACTGGCGGAACAGGCGTCGGCAGTGGCTCGGCCGCCTCATCCCATTCCACCGGGGTCAGGGTGCCGGTGAGGGACCATTTCAACGCCTCGTCCGCCGTGGAAATCGGCACGATCTCCAGCGCCGACTTCACATTGTCCGGCACCTCGGCCAGATCCTTCTCGTTCTCCTGCGGGATCAGCACCGTCTTGACGCCGGAACGCAGGGCCGCCAGCAGCTTCTCCTTCAGCCCACCGATGGCCGTGACGCGGCCGCGCAGGGTGATCTCGCCCGTCATTGCGATGTCCTTCCTGATCGGAACGCCCGTCAGGACCGAGACCATGGCCACCGTCATGGCGACACCGGCGGACGGACCGTCCTTGGGCGTAGCCCCGTCCGGCACGTGGACGTGGATGTCGGTCTTCTCGAACACCGGCGGCTTGACGCCGAAGGCCAGAGACCGTGCGCGGACGTAGGACGCCGCAGCCGAGATCGACTCCTTCATCACGTCCTTCAGATTGCCGGTCACGGTCATGCGGCCGCGGCCCGGCATCTTGATCGCTTCGATGGTCAAGATGTCGCCGCCGAACTCGGTCCAGGCCAGGCCGGTGACGATGCCGACCTGATCCTCCTCGTCCGTCTCGCCATAGCGGAACTTCTTGACGCCCGCATAGTCGGCCAGCTTGGCCGCATCGACAGTGATCGACTTGGCGCCCGTCTTGGCCATTTCGCGCACGGCCTTTCGCGCCAGACCGCCGAGAGCGCGCTCCAGCGAGCGGACCCCGGCCTCGCGGGTGTAGTAGCGGATCAGATCGCGGATCGTGTCGTCGGGCACGGTCAGTTCGCCGTCCTTCAGCCCATGGTCCTGAAGCTGCTTGGGCAAGACGTGGCGCTTGGCGATCTCGACCTTCTCGTCCTCGGTGTAGCCCGACACCCGAATGATCTCCATCCGGTCCATCAGCGGCTGCGGCATGTTCAGGCTGTTCGCTGTCGTCACGAACATCACCTGAGACAGGTCGTAGTCCACTTCCAGATAGTGGTCGCCGAAGGTCGAGTTCTGGGCCGGATCCAGCACCTCCAGCAGGGCCGAGGACGGATCGCCGCGCCAGTCGGCGCCCAGCTTGTCGATCTCGTCCAGCAGGACGAAGGCGTTGGTGGTCTTGGCCTTCTTCATCGACTGGATGATCTTGCCGGGCATGGAGCCGATATAGGTCCGGCGGTGGCCTCGGATCTCGGATTCGTCGCGCACCCCCCCCAGCGACATGCGGACGTACTCACGCCCCGTCGCCTTGGCGATGGACTTGGCCAGAGAGGTCTTGCCGACGCCAGGAGGGCCGACAAGGCACAGGATCGGCCCCTTCAGGCTGCCGGTGCGGGCCTGGACGGCCAGATACTCGATGATCCGTTCCTTGACCTTCTCCAGACCGAAATGATCCTCTTCCAGGATGTCCTCGGCCTTCTGCAGGTCGATCGGCTTCTGCTTGGCCTTGCCCCAAGGCACGGACAGCAGCCAGTCGAGATAGTTGCGCACCACGGTCGATTCCGCCGACATGGGCGACATGTTGCGCAACTTCTTGACCTCGGCCTCGGCCTTGATGCGCGCTTCCTTCGACAGGCGCGTCTTGCGGATGCGCTTTTCCAGATCCATGATCTCGTCGCGCGCGTCGTCGGTCTCGCCCAGCTCGCGCTGGATCGCCTTCATCTGCTCGTTCAGATAATATTCGCGCTGGGTCTTCTCCATCTGGCGCTTCACGCGCGAGCGGATTTTCTTCTCGACCTGAAGGACCGAGATTTCCCCTTCCATCAGCCCATAGACCTTCTCCAGCCGCTTGGGCACGTCGAAGGTTTCCAGAAGGCCCTGTTTGTCGGCGATCTTGACCGACAGATGGGCCGCGACCGAATCCGCCAGTTTGGAGGCGTCGGTGATCTGTGGGATCGAACTAAGGGCCTCGGGCGGGACCTTCTTGTTCAGCTTCACATAGTTTTCGAACTGCTCGACTACGGCCCGAAGCATGGCTTCAGCCTGGGAGGGCTCGCCCGCCTCGTCCTCGATCTCCACCGCCTCGGCCTCGAAATAGTCTTGACGGTCGGTGAAGCGCGCCAGGCGCGCGCGCGACTTGCCTTCGACCAGCACCTTCACCGTGCCGTCCGGCAATTTCAGCAGTTGCAGCACACTGGCCAGCACGCCGATGGGATAGATGGCGTCAGGCGACGGGTCGTCGTCGACGCTGTTCTTCTGGGTCGCCAGAAGAATCTGCTTCTCACCCTTCATGATTTCGTCGAGCGCCTTCACCGACTTCTCTCGGCCGACGAACAGCGGCACCACCATGTGCGGGAAGACGACGATGTCGCGCAGCGGCAGGACGGGCAGGGTCTTGGATTCAGTCATGATGCACATACTCCCGGGCCATTGCGTATCTCCGGCCCGCCGTCACGGTCGCCGGACAACAGGCCCGGCCAGCGCGTGACGACCCGTCGATTCCGACGGCGTTCGGACGAGTATGTGGTTTGAAAGACCCACGGTTCAAGCGTGGCGGTCGAACGGCCCACATCTGCGTAATGCCGGGGCGGCGCGAAGCCGCAAAAAACGAAAGGGCCGGACGGTCTTCCGCCCGGCCCTCCCTCAACAAGATCACAGCGTTCAGGCCGCGCCGTCGGCCTTCTTCTTGGAAGCTTCCGAATAGATCAGCAAAGGCTGGGCCTTACCGTCGATGACCTCGGCGTTGACCACCACCTCTTCGACGCCTTCGAAAGTCGGTAGTTCGAACATGGTCTCCAGCAAAATGCCCTCCAGAATCGAGCGCAGGCCGCGCGCGCCGGTCTTGCGCGTGATGGCCTTCTTGGCCACGGCGGTCAGGGCGTCGTCGGTGAAGGTCAGTTCGACATTTTCCATCTCGAACAGGCGCTTGTACTGTTTGACCAGGGCGTTCTTGGGCTCGGTCAGAATGGTGACGAGCGCCGCCTCATCAAGGTCCTCCAGCGTCGCCAGCACAGGCAAACGGCCGATGAACTCAGGGATCAGGCCGAACCGCATCAGGTCGTCCGGCTCGACGCCCTTCAGGATGTCGCCCGTGCGCCGCTCGTCGATCTCCTTGACCTTGGCGCCGAAGCCGATCGAGGCCCCCGCGCCGCGCGCCGAGATCACCTTCTCCAGTCCGGCGAAGGCGCCGCCGACGATGAACAGGATGTTGGCGGTGTCGACCTGCAGGAACTCCTGCTGCGGATGCTTGCGCCCGCCCTGCGGCGGCACGGAGGCGACGGTGCCTTCCATGATCTTCAGCAGGGCCTGCTGCACCCCCTCGCCTGACACGTCGCGCGTGATCGAGGGGTTGTCCGACTTGCGGCTGATCTTGTCGATTTCGTCGATATAGACGATGCCGCGCTGGGCCCGCTCGACGTTGTAATCCGACGCCTGAAGCAGCTTCAAAATGATGTTCTCGACATCCTCGCCCACATAACCGGCTTCGGTCAGGGTGGTGGCGTCGGCCATGGTGAAGGGCACGTCGATGATGCGCGCCAGCGTCTGGGCCAGCAGCGTCTTGCCCGAGCCGGTCGGCCCGATCAGCATGATGTTCGACTTGGCCAGTTCGACGTCGTTGTTCTTCGTCGCGTGGTTCAGACGCTTGTAGTGATTATGGACGGCGACCGAGAGCACCTTCTTGGCATGGGCCTGACCGATGACGTAGTCGTCCAGAACGTCGCGGATTTCCTTGGGCGTCGGCACGCCGTCGGACGTCTTCTTGAAGCCGATCTTGTGCTCTTCACGGATGATGTCCATGCACAGTTCGACGCATTCGTCGCAGATGAACACGGTCGGGCCCGCGATGAGTTTGCGCACCTCATGCTGGCTCTTTCCGCAGAACGAGCAGTAGAGAGTGCTTTTGGCGTCTGAGCCGGCGGCTTTGGTCATGGACCCTTATCTCACTCCCGCGAGGCGAACCGAAATGGGCCGCAACGCGCTTCCTTCACATTGATTCCACCACCGTGGACGCAAAGGTCTTCAAAAAATGACAATCACCCATCGCACGTTCCACGACAACCCCGAAGGCGATAGGGCATTGTCGCGGCGCGTGGATGGTTCAGCATCCCTGGGGATCACGGCGAATGTCTGACATGGGAAGTCTGCACGATCGGCGCCAGTCCCACGCCGAGGGCGGACCCATCGTCGCCTTCGATTTCGACGGCACACTGACGATTCGTGACAGTTTCACGGAGTTTCTGCGCTGGCGGGCTGGACCGGGTGTCTGGGCGCTTGGCCTAGTCAAGCTGGCGCCTGCGGTGGCGGCCTACGCGCGGGACCGCGACCGGGGCCGGATCAAGGAAGCGTCTGTGCGCGAATTTCTTGCCAGCATCGACCGCAAGACGCTGGAGGCGGATGCGGCGCGCTTCGCCGATCATATCTGGCCTCGTTTCATGCGGCCAGACGCGCTGGCGGTCTGGAACGATTGGGGCGCCCGCGGCGCGCACCGAGTGATCGTGACCGCCTCCCCCACCGTCACCGTGGCGCCGTTCGCCCGCCGACTGGGCGCTGAAGCCTTGCTGGGCACCGAGATGGCGTTCGACGATCAGGACCGCGTGACCGGCGCCTTCATTGGCGACAATTGCCGAGGCGAGGAAAAGGTTCGTCGCCTGAAGGCCGCCTATGGCCCGGACATGGTCCTGACCGCCGCCTATGGCGACACTTCGGGCGACGCCGAAATGCTGGCCATGGCCCAGGAACCGGGCTTTCGCGTCTTCCGGCAGAAGCCGTAAGGGTCAGCGCCCGTCCGCGTCCACATCGAACACGACGGGCTTGCCCCGTGACGCCGCGTCCCAGCCCGCCGCGATGGCGGCCGTCACCGCGTTGCGGATCGCTTCGACATTGACCCGCTGCTTTTCCAGGTCGGGCCGGCCGTTCGGGCGCATCGGCATGGGAAACTGCACGATGGCCTCGCGCTTGAACGCGCGGTGCCGCAGGGACACGGCCATCCCCTCCCAGCTTCCCTTGCCCGTAGGGCGCGGCTGACGGCGCAGTTCCCAATCATAGGTTTCGCCATCGACCTCGACTTCGCCGCGCTGGTCTCTCGTGTGCTGCATGACCAGCCTGTTAGCACAAAAGAAAAGGGGCGCACCGTTCCCGATGCACCCCGCGTATTCAGATCAAGCCCGATCAGTTGCCGGGCGTCTTGACGCCGTCGGCGTCGGCCTGCTCGCGGCGGTCATAGACATGGTCGACAATGCCCCAGGCCTTGGCCTCTTCCGCGCTCATGAAGTGGTCGCGGTCCAGGGTCTTTTCGACCTCCTCATACGTCCGACCCGTGTGGTGGACGTAGATCTCGTTCAGACGACGCTTGGTGTAGCGGATGTCGGCGGCGTGCAGTTCGATGTCCGACGCCTGGCCCCGGAACCCGCCCGAGGGCTGGTGAACCATGACCCGCGCGTTCGGCAGGGCGATCCGCTGGCCCGCCTCGCCGGCCGTCAGGATCAGCGACCCCGCCGAAGCGGCCATGCCCATCACGACCGTCGACACCGGGCTCTTGATGTATTGCATCGTATCGTAGATCGCGAGCGCCGACGTCACCTGACCGCCGGGGCTGTTGATGTACATGCTGATTTCCTTTTTCGGGTTCTCCGATTCCAGAAACAGCAGCTGGGCGCAGATCAACGACGCCATGCCGTCCTCGAACGGCCCCGTCAGAAAGATGATCCGCTCGCGCAGCAGGCGCGAGAAAATATCAAAGGACCGCTCCCCCCGGCTGGATTGCTCCACCACCATGGGAACGAGGTTGTTGGAGATGAAGTCGATGGGATCGCGCATTAAGGCCTTCTCAGAATGCAGATGCGACGATTCAGGACGTCGCTCATTGGCTTCTGCATATCGCGTCCATAGGGCGTCTATGCAAGGCAGAGGCTTCAAGGATGCGGATCATGGGCCCGCAACCTGACACTGCGCTCCCCAACCATACCTCTGATAATATCTCTAGATTGCTGGTCGGGGCGAGCGCGATCCCGACGCGCGGCGTACAGGGATGCTAGGTAATCCCGATCCCACTGAGTAAGTCCAGTCGGCTTTTCACCGGGTCCGAATAGGTTCAAGACGCTATCATATTGGGTTGCATCTGACCCCAGTTCGATCTGCGCGAGCGCGACCATAGCGACATAGTCGCTGAGCGCCCCGAACCCCACCGACCCGATCTTACTGACATCCAAGATAATCATGACTCGCGCCAGATCATCCCGAACATTTGAACGCAGGCGCGATGCGTCCCGAACTGCAATGTTGGGGGCTTCCTCGCCGTCCAGCCGAACAGCGATGTCCCCGGTGTCCACACTTACGGGTAAACTGACATGCCACCACCGGACTGCGGCGTCACTGGATTTGAAACGCTCCAAAGCAGCGCTTCCCAAATCGGTATTACTGCGGGATGGACGAAAGCCGGATGGATTGTCGTCCACAAGTTTAGTCGCCAACTCCCTGCCGTTGGATGTGGCGATAATCATGATGTCCGGGCGGCAGCCTGGCGCGCCGATATCCAAACCGACGGCTGAGGCTGTTTGCGCGACGCGGTCGATCATGAACTGCGCATAACGGCCATCGAGATTGGTGACACCAACGCAGATCGATCGGTCCCAACGCGCCAGCCCTCTACCCTTGGCAGGCGCTGCGACGTCATTGATGAAGGACTGAACCTGGGTTTCCAACCGCCGCGCCGTCACTTCGACATCGCCAAGATTCGTGGGCGCCGCATCCTGCTGAGCTGGGGACGTTTGGTTGCTTGTCGGAGATTCCGTTTGAGCTTGGCCAAAGAGGCTCAAAAACGAGACAACAGCCACGGCCGACAAAAAGCTCATCTCGAACCGCCCCATCTTTCAATAGAATCAGAAAAGGGCCCACCAACTGCGAGCCCTTTTCCAGGATAGACTTAGCCACGACAAAACGGAAGTTACGCTTCCGTAACGCGCTTCACTCTTCGTCTTCGTCCTTCAGCAGCTCTTCCTTCGTGATCGGCTTGTCGGTCACGTCGGCGACGCCCACGATCAGGTCGACGACCTTTTCTTCGTAGATGGGCGCGCGCATCTGGGCGGCGGCGTTGGGGTTCTGGCGGTAGAAGTTCAGGACAGCCTGTTCCTGGCCCGGATAGTTGCGGGCTTCCTGCAGCAGGGCGGCGTTCAGCTCCTGATCCGTGACCTGGACGTTGTTGGCGCGGCCGATCTCGGCCAAGACCAGACCCAGGCGCACGCGGCGCTCTGCGATCTTCTTGTACTCGGCCTTCAGGTCTTCGTCGGACTTCTTGGCGTCCTCTTCGGGCAGGCGGCCGGCGGCCTTGTCGGCCTCCACCTGTTGCCAGATGCCTTCGAACTCGGCCTCCACCATCTTGGGCGGCAGCGGGAAGTCGTGGGCCTCGTCCAGTTGATCCAGCAGGGCGCGCTTCAACTTGAAGCGGGCGGCGCCGGCGTACTGCTGGTCCAGGTTCGACTTCAGCAGTTCCTTGAGCTTTTCCAGCGACTCCAGGCCGATGCGCTTGGCGAATTCGTCGTCAATCTTGGCTTCGGCTTCAGCCTTGATGGCCTTCACCTTGATGTCGAAGGTGGCCTTCTTGCCGGCCAGATGGGCGGCTTGATAGGTCTCGGGGAAGGTGACTTCGATGGTCTTCTCTTCGCCGACCTTGGCGCCCGTCAGTTGCTCTTCGAAGCCGGGGATGAAGCGGCCCGAGCCGATCACCAGGTCCGCGTCCTCGGCGGCGCCGCCCTCGAAGGGTTCGCCGTCCAGCTTGCCCAGGAAGTCGATCGTCAACTGGTCGCCCTCGGCGGCCTTCACGGTCTTGCCCGTCTTGTCCTCGTAGGTCTTGGCCTGACCGGCCAGTTCCGTCAGGGCCTCGTCCAGATCGGCGTCCGACGCTTCATAGGTCGGGCGTTCCAGCTTCAGGGTCTTGGGATCGACCGGCGTGAACTCCGGCATGACTTCCAGGGACATTTCGTAGGCAAGGTCTTCCTGACCGGCGATGACCTTGTCCATGTCAGAGGTCAGCTTCATCTCGGCCGGAGCCGCCGGGCGGACCTTCACCTCGTCCAGAGCCTTCTGGCTGGTTTCGTTCAGCTCGGCGTTGATGATCTCGCCCATGAAATCGCGGCCGAAGGTCTTCTTGACGTGGGCGGCCGGCACCTTGCCCGGACGGAAGCCCTTCAGCTTCATCTGCGGGGCGACTTCCTTGACGCGGGCGTCGAGCTTTTCGTTCAGCTCCGCGACGGGGATTGTGACCGCGATCACGCGGCTGAGGCCTTCGTTCGACTTTTCGACGACTTGCATGGTCGGGATATCTGACGCTCTGGGGCGCTGGGACCGAAGCTCGGTCGGCGCGGAATGGATAAAGCAAGAGAGCCGCCCCTTGCGGAGCGGCGCCTCGAAGCCCGCCCTTATGTCGAGAAGGGCTTCAAAGGTCAACGCGGCCGTGTCCATTCCCCCGTTTCGTCGCTATCTAGGCTCGATGAACCAGCCCGCCTCTCCCATCGGCGTCTTCGTCACGCCCGTCACGCCGCTTCAGCAGAACTGCACCACCGTCTGGTGCACGGCGACGAACAAGGCCGCCGTCATCGATCCCGGCGGTTCGGTCGACGCGATTCTGGGCGAAGTGGCGCGGCGCGGTCTGACCCTCGACCAGATATGGATCACGCACGGCCACCTCGATCACGCCGGCGGCGCGGCCGAAATGCAGGAAAAATCCGGTGTCCAGATCATCGGGCCGCAAAAGGCGGACCAGTTCTGGATCGACCGCATCGTCGAGAGCGAGCGGATGTACGGCCTGCCCGAGGCGCGGGTGTTCACGCCGGACCGCTGGCTAGAAGACCGCGACAGCCTGACGCTCGGCCGCACCGAATGGGAGGTGCGCCACTGTCCGGGACACACGCCCGGCCACGTCGTCTTCTTCAATCGGGCCGCGGGATTCGCCCAGGTCGGAGACGTGTTGTTCAAGGGGTCTGTCGGGCGTACCGACTTCCCCATGAGCGACCCGCCGGCCCTGATCCGATCGGTGGTAGAGAAGCTTTGGCCGCTGGGCGACGACGTCACCTTTGTGCCGGGTCACGGGCCGATCTCGAGCTTTGGCGAGGAGCGGCGCACCAACCCCTTCGTTTCGGACACGGCCTTGCAGCGCGCGCCCGTCCCCCGTCCGGCCAGCGGCCCTGCGTGAGCGCATTAGCGGCGCAGCAGCATTCCGATAAGGACGCCTAGGCCCAGAGCGTAAAGGGTTGCACGCATCGGCTCTTCGCGGATGCCGTCGCGCGCCTGTGCGACACTCTGGGCCATCACGTCGCGCACTTGGGCCGCGTCCTCCCGCACAGCCTGGCGCACCGAGGAAACGCGCTCGAACGCGCGATCTTCCTTGGCCAGCAGGGCGTCGGCCTCTCGGTCCAGACGCTGGGTCAGGCCGTCGTCTTCCAGGACGATATCGTCGGGCGACGGGGGAGCGATGGGCGACTGGGTCATGGCGGCGGTTCCTGACGAATGAAGAGTGTGCGCTTCAAACCGTCGGGCGACGCGGCGGTTCCTCTGAACGGCGGCCGAGGCGGCGCGTTGATCGGTGTGGAAGGAGCCCCCATGACCCATATCGACCCCCAGCCCGCCGATCCCCAGCCCACGCCGCAACCGCCCCCGACCGAGGTTCCGACACAGCCCGCGCCTGGCCCGGAGCTTGACCCGTCCGGCACGCCCGACGAGATGCCGCCTTGGTTTCCGGATGACGCGCCGCCCCCTGCAAATGACGGCTGATGCCGCCATGACAATCGGGCAGCGTTCGGAGGGTAAAAAGCAGCGGTTGGTTCGGAACCCTGCGGGATTCATCGTGTTGATCACGCAAGCGAAACGGCAAATCTGAAAGGACGAACCCCATGGCGGAAGGTCAGCCCACACGCGGTTCCGGCGTCTCCAAGAGAGGATTCGCCTCAATGGATCCCGAGCGTCAGCGCGAAATCGCCCGCAAAGGCGGCGCCAGCGTTCCCAGCGAAAAGAGAAGCTTCTCTCAGGATCGTGGTCTGGCCGCCCAGGCGGGGCGCAAGGGTGGCGAAGCTTCCCACGGGTCCCGCAAGGACGAACCGGGCAATCCGACGACCTGATCCGATCGTCGCCGGGAACGGATCAAGGGCGGCGAACTCCGGTTCGCCGCCCTTTTCATACCTACCGCTCGGCTCGCATCGCTCCCGCCTGGGGTCGCGTCAAGCCGACATCAGCACCAGAGCGAACGACGGCGCGGGCGAGGCGTCGAACCGCACGATCCGCCATCCCGCCGCCTGCGCCATGTCCGTGACAGACGTTTGCGTGAACTTGCGCGAACTCTCGGTATGGATGGTCTCGCCCTTGGCGAAATCGAACCGGCGACCGTCGATTTGGGCTGCCGTGGGACACACGGCTTCCAGATGCATCTCCATCCGCGACTGTTCGGCGTTCCAGATCGCGCGGTGGCGGAAGGCGTTAAGATCGAAGTCGGCGTCCAGTTCGGCGTTGGCGCGAACCAGCAGATTGCGGTTGAACGCCGCCGTCACGCTCTGCGCATCGTCATAGGCCGCCACCAGGACCTCCGGGGTCTTGACCAGGTCCACCCCCAGGATGAACAAGGCCCCCTCCCCCAGCAGCGTCCGCGCCGAGGCCAGGAACCGCACCGCTTCTTCCGGCTCCAGATTGCCGATGGTGGATCCTGGGAAGAAGCCGATTCTCCGGCCCTTCGGTAGGTCGTCGGGCAAGGGCGCCAAGGTCTCGAAGTCCCCCAAAATCGGCTCGACACGCAGCGTCGGATAGGCGGAACGCAGACGGCCTGCCGCCTCCGACAGGGCCGTCTCGCTGATATCCAGCGGCACATAAGCTCCCAGGTCCGGCGCGGCGTCCAGAAGCAGTCGCGTCTTCTCGCTGGCGCCCGAGCCGAACTCGACCAGCACGGCGTCCGGTCCGAACTCGGCCGTCAGGACCATCGCCTGTGCGCGCAAAAGCGCCGTCTCCTGACGGGTCGGATAGTATTCTTGCAGAGTCGTGATGTCCTCGAACAGGCGCGAGCCTTCGGCGTCATAGAGCCATTTGGGCGGCACGGCCTTCTGCGGGCGCGACAGGCCCTCGATCAAATCTTGCTGGAAGGCCGCGGTCTGATCGTCTTCCGATGCGGCGCGTCGATCATTTGGAGCGTCGGCGGCCAGCCTCACGCCGGCGAACGCCCAGCGCTGGCCCGGATAGAAGAAGTTGCGATAGGTCACGCGCGTGTGTCCTTCTGGCGTGGCGAACGAACCGCCGCGAAGAACCATCTGATTGGCCATGAATTTTCCATTGTACTCGGCGGCTGTGCCTGGCGTCGGTTGAAAGCCGGGATAGGGGGCATAGGCGCTGGACGTCCATTGCCAGACTTCGCCGGTCAGGTGGGAGAAGGCGTCAGGCCGCGTGCGCGCGGCCTGCTCCCATTCCGCCTCGGTCGGCAGCCGCTTGCCCGCCCAGCGGGCAAAGGCGTCCGCCTCGTAGAAACTGACGTGGCGCACCGGCGCGGCCGGATCGACCGGAATGCGGCCAGTCAGGCTCAGGGTCGTCCAACAGTCATCGCCGCGCCGCCAATAAAGCGGCGCCGTCCAGCCTTCGGCCTTCACCACGGCCCAGCCGTCGGACAGCCAGAGTTCGGGCCGGGCGTAGCCGTCATCCTCGATGAAGGCGATCCATTCCCCGTTGGTGGTCAGATCAGCCGCCAGGGCGAAGGGCTCCAGCCAGACCCTATGCGCGGGTCCCTCATTGTCGAAGGCGAAGTCCGGCCCGTCATGACCGATGCGCGTCAGACCGCCATCGAACGTCGCCATGCCGCCGCGCGGCCTCTGGCGCACTGCTCCGTGCGGCTCCCCGGCATAGGCGGCGGGGTCAAGGGGCGAACAGGCCATCAAGTTCAGCAGGTCCATCAGGAACAGCTCCTGATGCTGCTGGTCGTGATGCAGGCCCAGTTCGAACAGATAGCGCAGGCGCACGTCGCCCTTTCCCCGCGCCAGCCATTCGACCAGGCGACGGTCCACCTCCCGCCGATAGGCCATCACTTCGCTGAGCGACGGCCGGGTCATCAGGCCGCGCTGATGCCGGGCCACGCGGTCGCCCAACGCCTCATAGTAGGAGTTGAACAACCGCTGGAACCGAGGATCGACCGGCTGATAGCCCGGCTCGGCCGCCAGGATCATGGCCTCGAAGAACCAGCTGGTGTGCGCCAGATGCCATTTGCCGGGGCTGCAGTCGGGCATGGACTGGGCCGACAGGTCCTCGGGCGACAATCCTTGCGCCAACTGCGGCATGGCCGAGCGAATTTGCCGGAAGCGGTCGATGTCCAACCGATCTGAAGATTGCGCCCGCTCATGCGCGTGCGTGTCCGGCAATCCGTCCCGCGCCATTCGGTCGTTTCCTCGCTTCCCGTCGCCAAACGTTGCGACAGGCTCGAAGTTCCGCCAGAGTTTTATACGGATTCAGATGTTTAGCGACCGCCCGTCTCGCCCTGTCTGGCGTATTCCAGCCGTGCGATGGTGCGATTGTGGACCTCGTCCGGGCCGTCGGCGATCCGCAGGGTCCGCACGCCTGCGTATAGTTCGGCTAGAGGCGTATCGCCCGATACGCCGGCCCCGCCGAACGCCTGAATAGCGTCGTCGATGACCTTGAGAGCCATCTTCGGCGCCGCGACTTTGATCTGAGCGATCTCGGAGCGGGCGTTCTTGGCCCCGACCTCGTCCATCATCCAGGCGGCCTTCAGCACCAGGAGGCGACACATCTCGATATTGGTGCGGGCCTCCGCGACGCGCTGTTCCCACACCGAATGCTCGGACAACTGCTTGCGGAAGGCCGTGCGGCTCAGCAGGCGTTCGACCATCAGGTCCAGCGCCCGTTCGGCCGCGCCGATGGTGCGCATACAGTGGTGGATGCGTCCCGGCCCCAGGCGTCCTTGCGCGATCTCGAAGCCCCGCCCCTCGCCCGCGATCAGATTCGCGGCCGGCACTCGGACGTTCTCCAGCACCACCTCGGCATGGCCGATGGGCTTTTCGTCATAACCGAAGACCGACAGCATCCGCTCGACCCGGAAACCAGGCGTGTCGACGGGCACGATGATCTGGGACTGTTGGGCGTGGACGGCCGCCTCGGGGTCGGTCTTGCCCATCACGATGGTCACGGCGACGTTCGGATGACCCATGTTGGTCGACCACCACTTGCGGCCGTTAATGACATAGTGGTCGCCGTCGCGCTCGATCCGGGTCTGAATGTTCGTGGCGTCCGAAGAAGCGACCTCGGGTTCGGTCATCAGGAAGGCGGAGCGTATCTCGCCCGCCATAAGGGGCTTGAGCCAACGCGCCTGCTGCGCGGCGTCGCCGTACATGTGCAGGACTTCCATATTGCCGGTGTCGGGGGCGTTGCAGTTGAACACCTCGGCTGACCACAGGCGCCGCCCCATCAGTTCGGCCAGCGGCGCATATTCCAGATTGGTCAGCCCGGCCCCGTGGTCGCCGGGCAGGAACATGTTCCACAGCCCCGCCTCGCGCGCCTTGGCCTTCATCGCCTCCATGATCGGCGGCTGGCGTGTCGAATCCTCGCGCACCTGGTCGAAATACAGCGCCTCGTTCGACACGACCTCTGCGTCCAGAAAGCGGCGGACGCGATCCTGCCATTCAAGGGCTCGGTCGGAATGCTTGAAATCCATGGTGTTCCCTCTTCCCGTTCGCGCCTCTTGCCGGGCGCCCGATACGAAGACGGCGCGGACCCGTTCGGGCGCCGCGCCGTCTGTTCTGGTCACATCAGACCGGCATCAGCGCTTCAGCAGCGGCGCCAGCTTCTGGGCGATCATCATGTCGCCGGCGATCTTCAGCTTGCCCTGCATGAAGGCCATCATCGGGTCCAGCTTGCCTTCCGACAGAGCCAGGAAGTCGTCCCATTTGATCGAGACGGTGGCGTCGGCGGGCTTGTCTTCGTTGGTGACGGTGTTGGGCACCGAGGCTCCGTCGATGAAGATCTTGCCTTCGTCGCCCAAGTCCAGCTTGACGGTCTTGCCGAGACCGGAGTTGTCGCCGACGGCGCCGCGGATGTGTTCGGTAACTTGAGCCAGATCAGGCATAGGGGCGTCTCCCATAGGACGGTTGAACCCCAGCCCTACCCCGCCCTCGCCGAGGCGCCAAGATCACGTCGGGTAAAGGTGGCGTCACTTCTCGTCGGAAGAGCGGCTATAAAAGCTGGCGCCACCGATGGCGATCATGAAGAAGACGAAGGCCGCGACGATGGCGGCGATAAAGGGCACGGCGGCTTCTGGCATCGGAAATCTCCTTTTGCCGCCTTGTGCGCCCGGTCGATCTGATCTGCCTTGACAAGGATCAAATCGTCAATCGTCGGGATCGCCGTCGCGAAACCGCCACTTCATAGCCAGTACGCCCGACGCCATCACCAGGGCGCAGGCGTTGGCGACCGTCACCGGCCACGCCTTGGTCATCACCCCATAAACGACCCACAGAACGAAACAGGTCACGGTCAGGGAATAGGTCTTCAGACTGACCGAAGAGGCGTCCCGCTCCTTCCAGATCTTGATCGCCTGGGGCGCGAAACTGGTGATGGAACATAGGGCCGCCGCCGAACCGACAACATTGGCGATCAGTTCGCTCACCGCCGAAGCCCTGGCCCGGCAGCCGTCCGTCCCGACATTCACCCTCTCCCTGCGACAGACCTGATCAAGGCGCCAAGCAGGGAAAGGATGCATCGCGCGGGCCTACTTCGCCCGCTTGCCGATGGTGCGGTCCAGGAAGTCCAGATAGGTGCGCCATTGCTGCATCTGCCTCGGATCGCCGCGGACGCCGTGCCGCTGGCCGGGATAGAGCATCATCTCGAACGGAACGCTCTTGGCCTGCAGGGCGTCGATCACGCGGGTGGCGTTGCCGAAAATGACATTGTCGTCGGCCATGCCGTGCAGGATCAGCAACCGTCCCGTCAGATTGTCTAGGCGCGGCAGGATGTCGGTGGCGGCGTAGCCTTCAGGATTGTCCTGCGGTGTCGACATATAGCGTTCGGTGTAGTGGGTGTCGTACAGCCCCCACTGCGTCGGCGCCGCGCCGGCCAGGGCCGCCGCCAGGTTCGCGTCCTTGTCGGTCAGGGTCAGCAGGCTGAGGAAGCCGCCGAAACTCCAGCCCATCACCGCGATATGGTCGGCATCGACATAGGGCAGGGTCTTCAGCCATTGGGCGGCCTGGGCCTGATCCTCGACCGCCGGAAGGCCCAGGCGGCGATAGATGCTGGTCTCGAACGCCTGCGACCGATTCCCCTCGCCCCGGTTATCGAGGCGTAAGACGATATAGCCGGCCTCGGTCAGCAATTGGTTGGTCAGCGGCTGCCAGCTCTTCTGCACGCCCGCGCCGGTGCCAGGGCCGCCGTACACCTGCATCACCACCGGATATTTCTTCGACGGATCGAAGCCCGGCGGGGTGGTCATGCGCCACACCAGGGTCTGGCCGTGGCTCTGCATCGTGCCGAACTCGGGCGCGCGCAGACGCGAGGCGTAGGGCGCGAATGGGTGGCTGGCGTCCAGCCTGTTTTCCTCGATCCACCGCACGCGCGTGCCGTCGATCCGGTAAAGCGCCGATTGCGGCGGGGTCTGCGGATCGGAATAGTTGCCGACATAGGCCGTCGCCGGCCCGTTGACCGACACTGTCCACCAGCCGCCGCCCGGCGTCACCGCGACCGGCTCGACCGCGCGGTTCAGATTGGCGCGGAACATCTGCTGCTCGATCGGCAGTTCCTTGCCGTCGCGCATCGAGGCGGTGAAGTAGACGTCGCCGGTCTGTTCGTTGACGCCGTCCAGATGCTTGACCGGATAGTCGCCGCGCGTGATCGCCCGGATGCGCCGTCCGTCGCGGTCGTACAGATACAGATGCCGCCAGCCCGAATCCTCGTTGGACCAGATGAAGCGGCCATCCTTCAGTACGCGGAAGTCGTCGTTCAGATCGACCCAGGCCTGCGCCTTCTGGCTCAGGATCACACGCGAGGCGCCCGTGGTCGGATCGACGCTCAACAGGTCCAGGGTCTTCTGGTCCCGCGACTGGCGCTGGACATACAGGGTCTTGCCGTCGCCGGACCAGTTCACCCGCGCCAGATAGATATCGGTGTTGGCGCCCAGGTCTACCTTGACGCGCGCCCCGCTCTGCAGATCACGCACATACAGTTCGACCACCGCATTGGGGCGGCCGGCGCGGGGATAACGTTGCTCCACCATGGTGGCGCCGCCGCCGGCGATCTCGAAGCGCGGCACGATATCGACGGGGCTTTCATCTACGCGGGTCAGGGCGATGTAGCGTTCGTCCGGGCTCCACCAATAGCCCGTATCGCGGCCCATCTCTTCCTGGGCGATGAACTCGGCCGTGCCCCAGGAAATCAGGCCCGCGCCGTCGTCTGTGATCGGCGTCTCGCGACCGCTGGCCAGATCATAGACGATCAGGTTCTGGTCGCGGACATAGGAGACATAGCTGCCCTTGGGCGAGACCTTCGCATCGATTTCGTCGGCGGGGGTCTGGGTCAGCCGACGCACCTTGCCGTCGCCCCGGTTGGCCAGAAAGATGTCGCCTTCCAGCGGCGCCAGAATATATCGGCCCTGCTGGTCCCACGAATATTCCACCACGCCGCGCGCGCTGATCCGCATCCGTTCACGCCGGGCCTTTTCGGCCTCCGACAACTCGCCCGCGTCGGGAACCAGGGCCCGCGCATCGATCAGCTTATAGGGTTCGCCCGGCCCGGTCGGCGCCGCCCACAGATCCTGAACATCCACATTGTCGTCGCGCGAGCGCAGGAAGGCCACCAACTGCCCATCCGGCGAGAGGCTGACGCCCTTGGCGACCGGACCGTTCAAACTGGGGCTGGAGAACACCCGCTCGGGCGTCAGAATGTTGGAGGGCGTTTCCTGCGCCCATGCTCGGCCTATTTGGGCCGAGGTGGCGGACAGGAGGATGGTCGAAGCAAGGAGAAGGGTGCGCATGGCGCCGGACGCTAATCGGCCTTTATCGACCCGTCACGCGGAAAGTCGCACGCGGCGATGGTGCTTGTCCTTCCCTGCGAAGAGTTCTCACATTAGATAGCGCGCGATGACCGACGCCTCCCTCTCCCCCGCCCCCGTCAAGGCCAGTCCGTTCAACGCGCTGGAGGTTCTGTGGGTGCGCCATTGGACCGACAGTCTGTTTAGCTTCGGCGTGCGCCGGCCCGAGGATTTCCGCTTCCGCTCGGGCGAATTCGTGATGATCGGCCTGCCAGGCGAGGACGGGGGAAAGCCGATCCTGCGCGCCTATTCCATCGCCAGTCCCTGCTGGGCCGAGGAACTTGAGTTCTTCTCCATCAAGGTCGCAGACGGCCCCCTGACGTCGCGCCTGCAAAAGATTCAGCCCGGCGACACCGTCCTGATGGGCAAAAAGCCGACCGGGACCCTGGTTCTGGACGCCCTGACCGGGGGCGAACGGCTGTTCCTGATCGGCACGGGCACGGGTCTGGCGCCCTGGCTCAGCGTGGCGCGCGATCCCGAAACCTATTCCCGCTTCGGCCATGTCTATGTGATCCACACGGTCCGCAGCGTGGCCGACCTGGCCTACCGCGACTTCTTCACGGCCGAGATTCACGACGATCCGCTGATCGGCGACGAGGCCAAGGCCCAATTGACCTACTATCCCACCGTAACGCGCGAGGAATTCAGAACGCCGGGCAGGATCACCGACCGCATCCGGTCAGGCGACTTTTTCCGCGACCTGGGCCTGCCCGACGGTTTCGATCCGGCCAAGGATCGGGTCATGCTGTGTGGCTCCATGGCCATGATCAAGGAAGCCGGCGAACTGCTGGAGACCTATGGGCTGAAGGAAGGCTCCAACGCCGAACCCGCCGACTACGTTCTGGAACGGGCGTTCGTCGGTTGACACTTGAATAATCCACTCATCCCGGCGAAAGCCGGGACCGAGTTCTATGGGCGATCCGTTTTTCGCGACCATCTGCGCCCTTGATCCCAGACACCGGTGTAGCGAAAGCACCGGGTCCCGGCTTTCGCCGGGATGAGCGGAAAGTTTTGATGCAACACCCTGCCCCCGTCGCAGCAACCGTCGCTGTCGATCCCCGTGTCGCTCCGGCCGACTGCCAGTCGATGGCCGATGTCCGCCAAGGCGTCGATGCCCTGGACCGCGCCCTGGTCGCCCTGCTGGCCGAGCGCCAGCGCTATATGGACGCCGCCGCCCGCATCAAACCCGACCGGGACGCCGTCTTCGACCAGGCGCGGATCGACGACGTAGTCGAAAAGGTGCTGGTCGCGGCCCAGACCCACGGCCTGTCGCCCGACATCGCCGAGCCGGTGTGGCGCCTGCTGATCGACCGCTGCATCGCCCACGAATTCTCCACTTGGGATCGGACCCGAGTCTAGTCGGCGCGGTCTATGTCGCAAGAAATTCGTCGTCCAGTCGTTTGGAATCAAAGACTTGGATGACGTTCACGACAATCGACGTCGCATGCTCGGCCGGAGCCCTATAATGACGCTTGGCCCCAGCGTCGTTGGCCGCAGCATCGAAAAGTGCACTTTTGTGCACTAAAAAATTCCAACGCCTGACGGTCAGCCCTTGAGCCCCCGCAGCATCAGTTCGTGCCGATAGGCCGCCACGTCCGCCAGGGCCGCATCCATGGCGGTGCGGACGCGGTTCAGGGCGGCCGGGGCCAGGGCGGCGTCGCACCGTTCGGCCTCGGCGCAGAGTGCGGCCAGATCGGCCGCCCCAATGCCGGCGGCCGCGCCACGGATGGTGTGGACCCCGTCACGCCAGCCCTCGACCTTAGGGTCCAGCAAGGCGGACCAAAGACCAGCCTGGTTGACGAACAGGCCCAGGACCTCCTCGGTCACGGCGTCGTCGCCGCCGGTCATGTTTTCCAGTACGGCGAAATCGACCGAGCCGCTCAAGTCCCGCCGCGCCATCAGGCCGCCGTCTCCTCGCCCTTGGCCAGGCGCGAGTTCCGCGACGACCACAGCAGATAAATCGCCACTCCGACTACGTTCCAGACCAGAAAGCCGATCTGCGTCATCGGCTTCAGGCTCAGAAAGAAGACGACGCAGCCGATCACCGTGAACGCCCCGACCAGGGGCCACAGCGGCGCCTTGAACACCCGTTTGCGGCCCGGTTCGCGTATTCGCAGCACGATCAGGCTGACGCCCACCGAACAGAAGGCCGCGAGCGTCCCGGCGTTGGCCAGCGACGCCAGCTCGTCCAGCGGCAGCAGCCCTGCCAGGATCGCAACGACGATGGCGGTGAACACCGTCACCACCGCCGGCACGCCTCGGCTCGAAACCTTGGCCAGTCGGCGCGGCAGCAGGCCGTCGCGCGCCATGCCCAGGAAGATGCGGCTCTGCCCGAACAGAAAGGCCAAGAGCACAGTCGGCAGTGCGATCACGGCCGCCGCCGCGATCCACTGGGCCGCGGTCCCCTGCCCCATCTGGCGCAGAATCAGCGCCAGCGGTTCGGGACTGCTGGCGAAACTGGCCACCGGGCGCGCGCCGATCGCCGCCGCCGCCACGACGAGGTAAAGCGCCGTGCAGATCAGCATCGAGCCGACGATGCCGATGGCCAGGTCGCGCTCGGGCCGCTTGGTCTCTTCCGCCGCCGTCGAAATGGCGTCGAACCCATAGAAGGCGAAGAAAATGATCGCCGCCGCCGCCATCACCCCCGTCTGGACGAAGGGTGCGCCGAAACCGTTGGGCATGAAGGGGGTGAAATGCTCGGGCTTGAACGCCGGCAGGGCGATGCCGACGAAGACCGCCAGGGCCGCGATCTTGATCAGCACCAGCCCGGCGTTCAGCGTCGCGCTCTCCTTGGTGCCCAGCAGCAACAGGCCCGTCACCACCCCGATGATGGCTACGGCTGGCAGGTTGACGATCCCACCCGCATGCGGCCCGGCGGTCAGGGCCGCCGGCAGGTCGATCCCCAGCCCGCTCAGGAAGCCGACCGCATAGCCGGACCAGCCCACCGCCACGGCGCTGACGACCAGCGAATACTCCAGGATCAGGCTCCACCCCACGATCCAGGCGATCATCTCGCCCAGCACCGCATAGGAATAGGTATAGGCGCTGCCCGCCGTCGGCATCATGGTCGACAACTCGGCATAGGCCAGGGCGGCGCAGGCGCACACCAGCCCCGCCAGCGCAAAGCTGATCAGCACGGCCGGACCCGCCAGCCCCGCCCCGACCCCGATCAGCGTCAGGATGCCGGTGCCCACGATGGCCCCCACGCCCAGGGCCAGCAGGTGCGGCCAGCTCAACGTCGGCTTCAGTCGCGGCCCGTCATGCGGCGCCAGCATGGCGTCGATGGATCGACGCCGGTTCCAGAAGGCCATGATGCGAACTCCCCTCTCAACCGCCCCGCGGCTGATTCCGCAGGGACCATAGCCCGCGAAAGAAAGTTTGCGAAAGCGCTTGCCAACCTCGCCCTCGCTGGGTAGTAGGAGCGCCCTTCGGCAAGGCGACCGCCGCCGAGGACATGACGATCGGTGTGGGTGATTAGCTCAGTCGGTAGAGCAGCTGACTCTTAATCAGCGGGTCCACAGTTCGAACCTGTGATCACCCACCATCGTCCCTTCCCTTCCATGCCCCCTGTCGGAAGCCGCGCACGGCGGCGTGGAAGTCCAAGGCATCGGGTTCACGATGGGCACGATTCGAGAATCAGCATCTGAACGCCCGGTGGATGCAAATCACATCGTCCAGGTCGCTATCGACATGGTCGCCACCCATGGCTTCGACAAGCTGACGCTGCGGGATCTGGCGCAGGCGGTCGGCAAGAGCACGACCGTCATCGTCAATCTATTCGGCAGCAAATCCGGCCTGCTGCTGGCGCTCGGCGAGGCGGCTTTGGCGCAGGATGCGGCCTTCCATGCGGACTTCTTCGGCCAGACGAACGACCTCAGGGCCGACCGCGACCGCCTCCTGACCCTCCTGATGCGGTATCTGCGCCTGCGCGCGTCGCCGTCCGCCGGCTTCGCGCGGGTGTGGGAGGCGCTGCTGCTGGCGGCTGAACCGGACGATGCGCGCCGCGACCTGATGCGGCGCTGGGAAGCTCTGCGGGAATCCGCCTGGCGCGACTGTCTGACCGCGTCCGAACACCCCCAGGCCGCTCGGCTCGCCGCTCCGCTGACGCTGTGTCTGGCGATGGAGCAGTTCTATGCGGGCGCGCTGCTGGATCGCACAGACTACGAGCTGATCTGCGCCGAAGGCTTTGCGGCGATGGTCGATCGCGCCTTCGGCCTGGAGGAACGGCCGGCCACCGCGACCTTCTGGTACCGCAACCGCCTCGTCCTGCCTCGGGCCCCTGCCGAAACGCTTGACCCAGACTCGATCCAACGTCGCCTGCTGGATGTCGCGGCGGACCAGATCATGTCGGCAGGCCCCAGCCAAGTGACCAGCCGGTCGGTCAGCCTGGCGGCCGGCACATCGACCTCCACCATCGTGTATCACTGGCCCGACATGCGGCGTTTCCTGATCGACGCCGTCTGGCACGCGGTCTTCCGCGACATGCCGCGATATCTGGCGGGACGGAACCGGGCCGTGCAGCCTGGCGTCGCGACAACGGAAAGTTGGCTGGGGATCATGGCGCCAACCTTGTCCATCACCCCGGCGGCTGAAGGCTTCTATGTCCGTTATGCGCGACTGATCGCCAGCATCTGCGTTCAGGCGCGACTGGATCCCGGCCTGCAGGACCTGGCCATGTTGCTTCGCGGCCCAGAGGGCGGCGGCACCTTCTATAATCAGGAAGGCGTCTGGCCTTCGTCGTTCGACCTGACCCGTCTGGCGGCGACCCGCTTCGCCCTGTGGATCAAGGGGCGCAGCCTGGTGGCGGCGGCCACAGCCGCACCCGTGTCGGGCGATGAACTGACAACCACCGCCGACCTGCTGATTGCGCGCGTGGCAGCATAGAACGCGCGTTACCGAAAGCCTCCAGACGCGCCCGAAAAGCCTGACAGAAAGCCCTTAGATAACCGTCATAAAAGCATAACGGGGGCCTTCTATACACCAACCGTTGCCGAACGGTTGTTTTTCCGGCGCGACAAGACCCGCCCCGTCCTCCTCCCCGGGACGGCGTCGGTCGGTCGAGACGCCTTTCAGCCGTTCGGCGACGCATCATCATCGCGGCCGCGCAGGAGGGGGTCCTGGGTGCGCCGTCCCGACTGGATCGAGCCATGCATCGTCTGTTTCTCGGCGCCTCTAGCGCCGCCCTCGCCCTGGCCGCCGCCTTGCCGGCCACGGCGCAATCCACCGCTTCCGAGCCGTCCTCGGTTCAGGATGTCATCGTCACGGCGCAACGCCGCGAAGAATCCGCCCAGAAGGTAGGCTTAGCCCTGACCGTCATCTCGGGACAGGACCTGGAAGACCGCAACATCCGCACGGTCAACGACCTGGAAAACAGCGTCCCGAACCTGGAGGTCGACAGCCAGCTGGGCGGCGGTCAACCGCAGTTCCGTCTGCGCGGCGTGGGCCTGACGGATTACGCCGCCAACAACACCTCGACCGTCGGCATCTATGTCGATGAAGTGGCCTATCCCTACGGCGTCATGACCCAAGGACAACTGTTCGACATCGCCCGGGTCGAGGTGCTGCGCGGGCCGCAGGGCACCCTGTACGGCCGCAATACGACCGGGGGCGCTGTCAGCGTCATCACCAATGCGCCGACCAACCATGTGACGGCCGGACTGAACGCCAGCTACGGCAGCTACGACGCCGCCAAACTGGAAGGCTTCGTCTCGGGCCCGATCAGCGAGACGCTGAGTGCGCGCCTAGCCGTTTCGGGTGAATCGGGCGGCGCCTGGCAATACAATCGCGACACCGGCGAAGCCCTTGGCGACAAGGACACAAAGGCCCTGCGGTTTCGTGCCCGTTGGAGCCCTTCGGCTCAGACCGACATCGATCTGAACCTGCACTACAGCCGCGACAAGTCGGACGGTCGCGGCCTGCGGCTGGTCATTGCACCGTTCACCGCCAGCGGCGGCAGTGTCTATCCGGTCGACACCGATCCCCGCATCACAGGCTGGGGCATCACGCCGTACTTCGCCCAGCTGATCGGCGCCTCGCCGAACGCCAAGCCGTTCCGAAACAACACCGGCAAGGGCGTCAGCCTGCGCCTGAACCACGACCTAGGGTGGGCGGCGCTGACGGCCATCGCCAGCTATGAGACGTTCGATCGCAACGAATTCAACGACTGGGACGCCACCTCTTCCAATGAGGCCGGCACCTTCTTCTTCAATGACATCAAGACGACGTCGCAGGAAGTGCGTCTGGCGTCGCCGACGGGCGGCCGCGCCCAGTGGCTGGCCGGCGTCTATCACGCCAACGAAAGCGTGGACGGCGGCTTCTACTCGGACTTCTCCCAGGCCCGTAACCTCGGCTTCTGGATGAGCACGACCTATGGTCAGAAGGTGCAGACGACCGGCGTTTTCGGCAATGTCGACTATCATCTGACCGATCGGCTCACCCTGGTCGGCGGCCTGCGCTACGAGGACGAGACCCGCGACCTCAACGACTTCAAGACCCAGATCCTGGCCCCGACCCCCTCGGTTCGAGCCACGACATCGAAGTCGCAGCACATGGGCCAGTGGACTGGCAAGCTGGGCTTGGAATACAGCCTCGGCGACGACATTCTGACCTACGCCAACGTCTCTCGCGGCGTGAAGTCGGGCGGTTTCACCACCTACAACAGCGGCCTGCCGGACCAGCTGGAGCCGTTCAAGTTCGAAGAACTGATCGCCTATGAAACAGGCGTGAAATCCACCCTGTTCGACGGCCGCCTGCAACTGAACGCCGCCGCCTTCTACTACGACTACCGAGACCAGCAGCTTCAGGGGATACTGTACACCCAGACAGGGCGGGTCGGGCGGATGATCAATGTGCCCAAGTCGCACATCGAGGGCGGGGAGCTGGAACTGCGCTGGCGGCCGCTGGACGGTCTGACCGTGACACAGTCGGTCGGCTACAAGTACGGCACCTACGACGATTTCTTCTTCGTCAACTCGACGGCGACGGAGGCGGCGCGCGATCCGGTCACGGGCCAGTACAACACCATCGTCTACAGCGACCGCGCCGGAGAGCGCCTGCCCTTCCCGCGCTGGGACTACAAGGGGTCCGTGGCCTACGGGTGGAATCTGGGCGGATGGATGCTGGACGCGGAAACCAACTATAATTTCCGCAGCGACAAATACAGCACCTCCGCCAACTCGATCATCGAGGGGTTCTGGCTGGTCAACGCCAATCTGACGCTGAGCCCGTCCCACGGCGCCTATTCGGTCGGCCTGTACGTCAACAATCTGACGAACGACTACTCCGAGGAGTCGCGCAACCGCTTCATCTCGGCCTCGACCGGATCGCCCAATCCGCCGCGCACCTGGGGCGTGCGATTGAGCTACCGCTACTGATCGACTCCGAGGGGCCTCGGCGTCGCCGAGGCCCCGCTCTGTTTTCAAGACCGGATAACCCAACGATGATCCGCACCCTCGTCAAAGCCAGCGGCCTGGTCGCCGGCCTGCTGCTGGCCGCCTCGGCCGCCGCCGCCCAACCGGCCGGGCGTCAGTTCACCGTGGCGGTCATTCCCGACACCCAGAACTACGTCGACTATACGCACCAGCGCGCCGCCGGCTTCCCCTTCGACGCGCGCGATCTGATGACCCAGCAGTTCCGCTTCGTCGCCGATCACTCCGCGTCGCGCGGCGGAGATATCGTTTTCGCCACCGCCGTGGGCGACATCTGGCAGCATCCGACCATCGCCATCGACCCGGACCACGCGGCGCGCGGTTTCCGCCCCCGCAGCCAGCCGGGCGCCCCCGGGCCGGAACGCTGGGCCGAGGGCGTGCGGACGGTGGAGGTTCCGGCCGCCCTTGACGCCTTCCGACAGATCGACGGCGCCCTACCCTTCTCGGTCGTTGCGGGCAATCACGACTATGACGCCCAGTGGTGGGAGGCGTCCTGGCCCGGCGACCCGACCGCCCCCCAAGGCGATCTGCGCCGCCTGGGCATGATCCATGTCGGCGGCCTGACGGAATGGTCGCGAGCGTTCGGCGACCAGTCCCCGTTCTTCAGGGGCCGAGCCTGGTATGTCGCCTCTCATGACGGCGGCGCCGACAGCGCCCAGATGTTCGAGGCCGTCGGCTATCGGTTCCTGCACATCGGATTGCAGTTCGCCCCCTCGGACGCCAGTCTGAAATGGGCCGAAGCCGTGATCCACGCCCATCCGGGCCTGCCGACCCTGATCACTACCCACGACTTTCTGGACAAGACCGGGGAACGTCGCGCCCACCCCGTGGTGGACATCCATGCCCTGGATCCGTTCGACAACGACGCCCAGGGCGTCTGGGACAAGCTGATCGCGCGCAATCCACAGATCTTCATGGTGCTGAGCGGGCATCACAACGGCCAGTCGTTCCGCATGGATCGCAACCGTCGCGGCGACGCCGTCTATCAGATCCTGTCCGATTTCCAGGACCGCAAACAGGTCGCCCTGGATGCCGGCATGGCTCCGGACAAGGCCCAGGCCCTGGGCGACGGCTGGCTGAGGCTGATGACCTTCGACATGGACGGCGAGACGCCGACGGTGCGCGTGCGTACCTATTCGACCCACTATCGCCGATACGCCTCGGACACGCCGCACTATGCCGACTGGTACAAGCCCAACGAACAGCCCCAGCTAAGCGACGCCGACTTCCTGGCGCGGGACGAGTTCACCATCCGGTTGGAGGATTTCCGGAGCCGGTTCGGCGTGGGGTCGATGCCGCGCTGAGGGTCATCCGTCAACGGACAAGCTTGTCACCAAATCGCCGCCGACCCGTTGTCATACTTAAGCCCGGGCGTCGTCGTCGCGTCGCGCCCGCCCCCTAAGTTCTGTTTCACAACGCCTGACGGGGGATACGATCATGGCCCAAGACCGACTGAAACTTCTGGCCAGCGTCGCCGGCGCGACGCTGGCTCTGGTTACGACAGCCCAGGCCCCGACGGCGCAGGCGCAGCAGACCGCCCCCGTCACGGATGTGGACGAGATCGTCGTCACCGCCCAGTTGCGCGAGCAGAAGGTCATCGAGGTTCCCTTCGCCCTGACCGCCTATTCGGGCCAGTTCCTGAAAGATCTGGGCGTTCAAGAGTTCGACCAGCTGTCGGCCTTCGTGCCCGGCTTCCTGGTGCAGAACCAGTCGCCGAACAATCCGGGCTTCGTGATGCGCGGCATCACCTCCGATTCGGGCGCCGCAACCGCCGAACCCCGCGTCTCGGTGTTCCAGGACGGGGTGTCGATCTCCAAGTCGCGCGGCTCCTATGTCGAATTGTTCGACTTGGCGCGCGTCGAAGTCGCCAAGGGGCCGCAATCGACCCTGTATGGCCGCGGCGCCCTGATCGGCGCGGTCAATCTGGTCCAGAACCGCGCCAATCCCGGCGAGACGGAAGCCTACGCCAATATCGAGACGGGCAGTGAAGACTACCGCATGGTCGAAGGCGCACTGAATCTGCCGGTCGGCGACACGGCCGGCCTGCGTCTGGCGACCCGACTGAAAACCCGCGGCGGTTCGGTCGAGAACCTGCGCGGCGGCGACGACTTCAACGCCATCGAGACCAAGGCCGTGCGTCTGTCAGGCGCCTGGGCTCCGTCGGACGCCCTGCGTTTCGATGTGATCGCCAACTATCAGAACGACCACGCCTCGGGCACGTCGTTCAAGTCGATCGCCTATGCGCCGGCCGACCCGGACACAGGCGCCGTCCTGGGCGGCAAGGCGCCCTGGAAGGGCGCGGCCCTGACGCGCGGCGGCGCTTTCGACGGGGGCAAGGACCTGGGCCTGAATCGCGAAGTCTGGGGCGTGACGGGTCTGGCCCGGATCGACCTGAACCCCGCTTGGGCCCTGAACTCGACCACCGCCTATCGGCAGTTCGACAACTATGAAACCTTCGACGCCGACGGCGTCTCACTGCCGATCCTTACGGCGGCGGAACAGACCCACGGCGAACAATGGAGCCAGGACCTGCGCCTGGGCTTCGACAACGGCGGCCGCCTGACCGGCTTCGTCGGCGCCGGCTGGTTCCACGAGGACGGCTATCAGCGCACCCCTGCCCAGTTCGACGAACGCCTGGTTCTGGCCCAACTGGCCGGCCTTCTGGACGGTTCGCCGACGACGACGGGCGACCACACCCTGCCCCTTGCCGCCTATCCGACCGTGGCGAGAGGCGCCATGGCCGCCTTGTTGACGCCGCTGGGCGCCGGCGCCTTGGCCACGTCGATCGCCGCCAATCTGGACCCGGCCCATATCGAGACCTCGACCAATCGGTCGGAACTGACCTCCTATGACGTCTTCGGCGACGTCACCTACGCCTTCACCGATCGGTTCGAGATGTCGGCGGGCCTGCGCTACACCCGCGACGACAAGACCACCGGCTACGCCAGCTCGGTGGAGCGCCGTTCGGCCTTGGGCGCGCTTCTGGGCGTCCAGACCGGCGCGGTTCCCGCCGCCCAGGTTCCGAGCTTCCTTGCGGCCCTGGCCAATCCGAACTTCGCCGTCTTGCCCGCCAACCTGTTCCCGTTGTTCGGCCTGACGGCGCAACCGACGGCCAACAACGGCGACTCCTCTTCATTCGACTCGCAAGACGACGGCGTGACCTGGCGCGTCACGGCCCGCTACGAACTGACCGACGCCGCCAATGTGTACGCCAACTACGCCCGTGGCCGTCGCCCGGAAGTCGTCAGCGCCTCGGGTCCGTCCGCCCCCGGCGGCGCGCCGCGCTTCAGCCCTGTCGCCGCCGAAACCGTGGACAGCTACGAGGTCGGCGCCAAGTCGGCCTTGCTCCACGGCCGTCTGCGCATCGACGGCGCGATCTTCCTGTACAACTACGAAAACTTCCAGACGACGATCCAGCAAGGCACGCAGTTCATCACGACGAACGCTGGCGAGGCCAAGTCCTATGGCTTCGAGGGTCAGGCGAACTTCGCCGTGGCCTCCACACTCGATCTGTTCGCCACCTATGCCTACAACCACTCGCGCTTCGAGAACGGCCTCTACGACGGCAATCATTTCCGCCTGTCGCCCGACCACGCCGTCTCGGTCGGCGCCACCTGGCGCCTGCCGACCACGGGCGGGGAGATCGAGGTCCAGCCGACCTACACCTGGCAATCGAAGGTGTTCTTCGACGATGACAACGACATCCCGGCCCTACAAACCCGGAACTTCGTCGCGGACCTGATTCAGGACGAGTATCAGGACGCCTATGGCCTGCTGAACCTGCGCGTCCGCTACGCGCCGCAAGCCGGAAACTGGGGCATCGAAGCCTTCGGCGAGAACATCCTGGACAAGAAGTACATCAAGGACGCCGGCAACACCGGCGACGCCCTGGGCATGCCGACCTTCATCGCCGGCCGACCCGCCACCTACGGCGTCGGCTTCTCCCTGCGCTACTGAGGATACGGCCATGAACTTGGATCGTCGCGGGCTTCTGGGCCTGCTGGGCGTGGGCGCGACCAGCGCCTGCGCCACCGTTCCCGCGGCCGGCCCGCGCGCCGTCACCTTTCGCCACGGCGTCGCCAGCGGCGATCCGGATCGGACGTCCGTGGTCTTCTGGACGCGCGTGACGCCGCTGGACGCCGCGCCGGGGGACATTCCCGTAACGCTGGAGGTCGCCCACGACGCCGACTTTCGGAGGATGGTGCGCCGGGTGGCGGGCCTTGCCGCGCGCGCCGACCGGGATTTCACCGTCAAACACGACCTGGGCGAGCGCGGACTGGAGCCGGGGCGCGAATATTTCTACCGCTTCGTGTCTCAGGGCGTGACCTCGCCGGTTGGTCGGACCCGAACCCTGCCCGACGGGCCGACCGCCGATGTGGTTTTGGCCGTCGCCTCGTGCCAGTTGTATCCGGGCGGCCTGTTCAACGCCTACGAAGCCATGGCGCGGTCGGAGCGGCTGGACGCCGTGATCCACCTGGGCGACTACATCTACGAATACGGAGCCGAGCCCGACGCCTACGGGATGGCGACGGGGGTGCGACTGAACCGCCTGCCCGATCCACCGCACGAGATCGTCAGCCTGGCCGACTATCGGACGCGCCACGCCCAGTACAAGACCGACCCCGACCTGCAGGCCGCCCACGCCCGCGCCCCCTTCATCTGCGTCTGGGACGATCACGAGGTGGCCAACGACACCTGGCGCGGCGGAGCCGAGAACCATCAGCCGGCGACCGAAGGCGACTTCGCCGTCCGCAAGGCGGCGGCCCTGCGCGCCTATTACGAATGGATGCCGATCCGCGAGCCAAAAGTCGGCGGGCTGAAGGAGGCGGGCAACCGCGCCTTCCACTTCGGCGACCTGGTTTCCCTGATCATGGTCGAGACCCGGCTTCTGGCCCGCAGCAAGCAGCTGACCTATGGCGAAATGCCGATGACGGCGGACGGACGGCCGGACATCGCCGCCTTCCAGGCACGGCTGAACGACCCTTCGCGCGAGATGCTGGGCGACGAGCAAAGGCAATGGCTGAGGCGCGAGCTGGCGGCGTCAAAGGCGGCGGGCCGCCCCTGGCAGGTGCTGGGCAACCAGGTGATCACCGCCCGGGTGCGCGGACCGAACATCGACCAGATGATGCCGGCCGATCAGGTGGAGAGCCTTCTGGCGGGTTTGCCCGAAGACGTCCGCGCCCAGGTGAGGGCCTCCATTCAGTTGTTCAAACTGGGCCTGCCGTTCAGCCTGGACAGTTGGGACGGCTATCCCGCCGCGCGCGAACGACTGTACGCCACCTTCCGCGAGGCGGGGGTTGAGCCCATCGTTCTGTCAGGCGACAGCCACGCTTTCTGGATCAACGAACTGCATGACGCCGCCGGACAACGCCGCGCCGTCGAACTGGGCGTATCGGCCATCTCCAGCCCGTCGCCGGGCGACATGATCGGCGGCTTGCCGCTGGGCCTGGCTCTGACGGCCGCCAACGCCGGAGAGGTGCGCTTCTGCGACCAGACGGCCAAAGGCTTCATCCGCCTGACCCTGACGCCCAGGACCGCAAAGGCGGAATTGGTGGCGATGTCGACCATTCAGGCCAAGCCGTTCGACGTGCGCAACGTGGCCCAGGTCGTGGTCGACCGTCAGCCGACCGGGTTGGGACCTCTCCAGCTCTCCTGACATCCGCCTGACCCACCGCAAGCCCCGACCGGCCTTGTGACAACGCTGTCATATGCTAGTTTTGAGCCGCGCACGGCGTACACGTCCGGCTGAAGACCGGCGGCTGCTGCGCGATGTCATCGGAACACATGGGAGGTTGGGGTGAAGAAGAGTTGGACGGCAGGCGCGGCGTTTCTGGCCCTTCTAGGGGCTGCGGGCGGCGGGGCGCAGGCGGACCCGGCGGTCAGCCCCGTGCAGATGAGCCAGGTCGGATTCGAAACCCAGGGCCCGAAGACGGCCACCGTGCCCGACACCTCCCCCCGTCCCCTGCCCTGGCGCATCACGGACACGGCCGGAAAGGTGGTGGCTCAGGGACAGTCGAAAGTCTTCGGCCCCGACGCCGCCTCGGGTCACAGCGTCCACATCGTCGACTTCCAGTCGCTCCAGACCGACGGCCAGAACTATCGGCTGACGGTCGGGAATCATGAGAGCCGGCCGTTCTCGATCCTTCAGCGGCCGCACGCCGCGCTGAAGTACGACGCCTTGGCCTATTTCTATCAGAACCGGGCCGGCGTGCCGATCCTGGCATCCCATGTCTCGCGCCCGGATCTGACGCGCGCCGCGGGCCACCCGCACGAGGTCGCGGCCTGTTTCTCGGGCGCCGATACGGCCGGCGTGATCTGGCCGGGCTGCGACTACACGCTGGACGTCACGGGTGGCTGGTACGATGCGGGCGACCACGGAAAATATGTGGTGAACGGCGGCGTCTCGGTCTGGATGCTGCTGAACGCCTATGAGCGGGCGGCGGCCTTGAAGAGCCCCGGCGCAGCCGCCTTCGCCGACGGCAAGGTCAACATCCCCGAGGCCGGCAACGGCGTGAACGACCTGCTGGACGAGGCCCGATACGAGATCGAATTCCTGCTGAAGATGCAGGTCCCGGACGGGGTGAAGCTGACGCTTCCTGTCGGGACGCAGACGCCGGGTCAGCCGCTGAACCTGGTCGAGGTCGACGCCGGCGGCATGGTCCACCACAAGGTGCACGACGCCCAGTGGACCGCGATACCTATGGCCCCCGCCGACGATCCGCAGCCCCGGCTTCTGTATCCGCCCAGCACCGCCGCGACCCTGAACCTGGCGGCGGTCGGCGCCCAGTGCGCCCGCATATGGCGCGAGATCGATCCCGCCTTCGCCCGCCAGTGTCTGACCGCATCGCAGCGCGCCTTCCGCGCCGCCCTGCGCAACCGCGATGTCCGCGCGGGCGAGCATTTCGCCGGCGGCGGCGCCTATGGCGATCAGGACTTCTCCGACGAGTTCTATTGGGCGACGGCCGAACTTCTGGCCACGACCGGCAACCCGGCCTATCTGACGGCGCTGAAAACCTCGCCCTATTTTCTGGGGGGGCCGCTGTCCGGAAAGAGCGCGACGGGCGATCCTGCCTGGGCGCGCACGGCGGCCCTGGGATCGCTGACACTGGCGACCGTGCCGGGCGCCCTGTCGCCGGGAGACCTCGTCACGGTTCGGGCCAATATCGTCGCGGCCGCCCGCTCCTATGTGCAGGAAGGCTATGGTCAGGGCTACGGCCTGCCTTTCGCCGGGACCGATTATGACTGGGGCTCCAACGGCGCCCTGATGAACCGCGCGGTGATCCTGGCCAGCGCCTTCGACTATACGGGCGACTGGAATTATCGGAACGCGGTGATCTGGGTCTTGGACTATCTGCTGGGGCGCAACCCGCTGGATCGGTCCTATGTCACCGGCTACGGCGACCGGCCGGTCTTGAACCCGCACCATCGCTTCTGGGCGCATCAGGCCGATCCGGCCTATCCCCTGGCGCCGGCCGGCGCCCTGTCGGGCGGGCCGAACAATCGCGCCATGTCGGACGACGTCGCCAAGAACCTGTCGGGCCGTTGCGCGCCTCAGACCTGCTGGGCCGACGACATCAACGCCTATGCGTTGAACGAGGTGGCGATCAACTGGAATGCGCCGCTGGTCTGGGTCGCCGCCTTCATCGACGACCGCTGACACGCCAAGGCCCGCCGCCCAGCGACGGCGGGCCTTCTGCCTGACTTAAGGGATGTCAGGCGCGGCCGGGACGCCTGAAGGGGCGACGGCGATCAAGGCGCAAGAGCCGCCGAGCGGGAGCAGAGACGCCGACGCCGACCGACCCGGGGTGGGAACGCAGCGACGGGCCGTCCGCATCGTCGTCGTCACGCCCCTGCAATTCGCCCCGCGCCCGGGCCTTCTTGCCATAGACCCCTTCGAACAGGGGCGAAGCCATCAGGGTGGTGACGATGGCCATCAGCACCAGGATGGAGAACAGCGCCGGGCCGATCACCCCGCGCTGCAGGCCGATATTGATGATGATCAGTTCCATCAGACCCCGCGCGTTCATCAGGGCGCCGATGCCCAGGGCCGTGGCGTTGTCCTGCCCCGTCAGGCGCGCGGCCGCCCAGCAGGCCCCGCCCTTGGCGATGACCGACGCCGCCAGAATGACCAGGGCGACGGCCACAAGGCCCAGGTTGTTGACCATGCTCAGCTGGGTATGCAGCCCCGAGAAGGTGAAAAACATCGGCAGCAGCACCAGAACGGCGAACGGCTCCAACTGACGTTTCAACTCGCGACCAAGAAGGCCCCGCGGCATGGCGACGCCCAGGATGAAGCCGCCGAACACGGCGTGGATGCCGACCACATCCATGGCCCAGGCGCTGAGCATGAACAGGACCAACACGACGCCCAGCAGGCCGGGCGACAGCCGCCCTTCCCGCTCGGCGATGCGCCCCAGGGGCGCCAGGAGCCTCGGGCCGACCGTCAGCATCAGAACGGCGAAGGCCCCGCCGCCGACGATGGCCCGAACAGCCACGGCCGGCCCGTCCCCGAAACTGGCCAGGACAATGGCCAGCACGCACCAGGCGCCGGCGTCGTCGATGGCCCCGGCCGCGAGCGACAGGGACCCCAGCTTGGTTCCGCTCAGCCCGCGCTCATGGATGATCCGGGCCAACATGGGAAAGGCGGTGATGGCAATGGCCGCGCCCGTGAACAGGATGGCCTGCCATGTCTGCACCCCCTGTCCGAACAAGCCCTGCGACACCAACCAGGGCGCGATGACCACAGCCGCCAGAAAGGGGGCGGCCATGCCGGCGATGGAGACCGACGCCGCGCTCGGGGCGTTGGCGCGGAAGTGATCGCGGCGGAACCCCAGCCCGACCAGGAACATGTACAGGCCCACGCCCAACTGGGCGCCGACGAACAGAATGCTTTTCGATTCAGCGGGAAACAGAGTGGACTGAAGACCTGGCGCCAACAGGCCGAACAGCGACGGTCCCAGGATGACCCCGGCGATCATCTCGCCCACCACCTGGGGCTGGCCCAGGTAGCGGTTGGCGACCCAGCCCACGATGCGGCAGGCGGCGATGATGACCGCCATTTGTAGAAAGAAGGTCACGCTCAGTTCGGCGGCGTTCACGGTTCCTCTCCCCCGAATTTCAGCCCTGTCATTGTCCGGTGGGACAGACGGCGTCGCCTTCGTTGGCGGCCAGGCGGATGTTCTCCACCGTGACGCCGAAAGCCTTGTCGGACTTCAGGCCCCAAGGCTGTTCGACCCCGGACATATCGGCCCCGGCGTCGCGCAGGCACGACAGCCGCACCTTGATTGTGCGCCACTCGCCCCGAGGCGCCGCGCTGAACAAGGAGGTCAGGTTCACATGACCACCACCAAGGGTCAGGTCCACACGACCGGCGGGCCGGACGTCAATGCGATAGCGGAAGGCGATGGCCATTTCGCCGTTGGCCTGGCGGGTCAGATTGACGGGCTGGGCCATGATCAGCGCCTCGCCGCCGGTCGGAGCAAAGGTCAGGGCACGGGCCGATTCCTGACCGGCGCCGTCGGTGGAGCGCACCGACACGCCGCCGCGGGGGCTGGCGCCCGTCACCTCGGCGCCAAGGCGCGTATCGCCACCCGCATCGCGCAGCATCAGCGACCAGGGCGCAATGAAACGACCGTCGACGAAATAGCGATCCAGACTGGCCCCCGCGCTTTCGACGCCGCTGTCCTCGGATAGAAGGCCGACACGGCCCCCGCGCGCATAGGTCAGGCCATAGCCATAGGCGAACTGCGGATCATAGCCCGGTTGGCCAACGTTCAGCGGCTCACCCTTCGCGGTCTTGGGCCAGCTGAAGGACAGGGTTCCGCTAAAGTCGTTGCGCGGCTTGCCGGCGGCATCGCCGATCAGGACGTCGGCCACGCCCCCGCCCTCGGTGCCCGGAAGCCAGGCGGCGACGAAGGCGTCCGAGGCGTTGATCTCGGGGTTGGTCCACATCGGGCGGCCCGACAGGAAGACCGAAACGGTCGGAACGCCCGCCGCCTTCAACCGCTTCAGCGTCTCAAGCGGTTCGGTCGGCAGGAAATCCAGCGTGTCCACATCGCCCTGGAACTCGGCATAGGGCGTTTCGCCGAAGACGACGATGGCGACGTCCGGCTTCTGGGTGAAGGAACCATCGGCGCTGAGCGTCGCCTGGCCGCCGCCAGCCGCCACCGCCTCTTGGATGCCGCCCCAGATCGATTGGCCATTGGGGAAGTCGGCGTTGGTGTTGCCCGTACCCTGCCATGTCAGGGTCCAGCCGCCCGAGGCCTGGCCGATGTCGTCGGCGTGGCCGGCGACCAGCACCCGCGCGCCGGCGCGGATCGGCAGGACCGATCCCTCGTTCTTCAACAGGACCAGCGACTTGCGAACCGCCTCGCGCGCCAGGGCGCGATGGGCGGGCGAGCCCAGCTCGCTCAGACGCCCCTCGACCGGGCGACTGTCGTTGAACAGGCCGGTCTTGACCTTGACCCGCAGGATGCGGCGCACGGCCTCGTCCAGACGCGCCATCGGGATCTCGCCCGACTTCACCTGGGCCAGAGTGCTTTCATAAAGCGGCTTCCAGCTGTCGGGGGCCATGAACATGTCGATTCCGGCGTTGAAGGCCAGGGCGCAGCTTTCGTTCGAACAGCCCGGCAGTTGACCGTGGGCGTTCCAGTCAGACACCACGAAACCCTTAAAGCCCAGCGGCCCGCGCAGCACGTCGGTCAGGATGGTCTCGTTGCCCGAATGCTTGACCCCGTTCCAGCTGGAGAAGCTGGCCATGATCGACAGGACGCCCGCGTCGATCGCCTGAGGATATCCAGACAGGTGGGTCTGGATCAGCGCCTGCTCGGTTCCAGCGAAGTCGCCCTGGTCTTTGCCGCCCGTGGTGCCGCCGTCGGCCAGGAAGTGTTTGGCCGAGCCCGCGATATGGCCGGGCGTCAAGGCATGGTTGGCCGACAGCGTCCCCTGAAGGCCCAGGGTCATCGGGGCGGCGTAGCTCTGGGCCACCTCGGGGTCCTCGGCATAGCCTTCGTAGGTCCGGCCCCAGCGGTCGTCACGCGGCACGGCCAGGGTGGGGCCGAAGGTCCAATCGGCGCCGGTCACAGCCACCTCCATGGCCGTGGCCTGACCGATGCGTCGGATCAGGTCCGGATCGCGCGCGGCGCCCAGGCCGATGTTGTGCGGGAAGATGGTGGCGCCGACGATGTTGTTGTGACCATGCACGGCGTCGATGCCGTAGATCAGCGGGATCCTGGCGCCAGGCCGTTCGGCGGCGGCTCGGCGGAAGGCGCGGGCCAGTTCCACCCACTTGTCGGCCGTCGCGCGCTCGTCCCCGCCGGGCGAGGAGTTGCCGCCCGCCAGGATGGAGCCTAGCGGATAGGTCAGCAGGTCTTCGGGCTTGATGGAGCCGATGTCGGCCTGGATCGTCTGGCCGACCTTCTCTTCCAGGGTCATACGGCCCATCAGTTGAGTGACGAAGGACTCTGTCGCCGCATCGGTCATAGCCGCCGGCGAGGCGGCCTGGGGCCACAGGGACGGATGGGCGCGCGCGGCGTCGGTGACGATGGAGGCCTGAGGCGTCACGGCCTGAACCGGTGGGGCGACGCCGCCCGCTGTCGCGGCGCAGGCGCCGGTCGCAAACAGGGTAAGCACCATTACGGAGGCGGCGTAACGCATGGTCGAGGCCCGATCACTTGAGGCCGTCGCGCCGGCCAAGAGCCATCCCCAGAGGCGCGCATTCAGGCCGAAACTGATGCTCCGACACGGGGCCGGAACACGGTCAGATTGATCGGATCATGACAGCGTTGTCAAGACGCGGGCGCGCGGTGGAATGACGCGCGATCAGGTCGTGCGCTACGATCACACGATCCGAGGCCGCCTCGCCCAACAGACGGCGCAAGGGCGGGATCAGGCGCTGGGACGCGGCGGCCGCCATTTCCGCCACGGGCTGGCGGATGGTGGTCAGGTCGGGCGTGCTGAACCCTGCGCCCGGCGAATCGTCGAAGCCGGCGATGGACAGCTCGTCGGGGATGGCCACGCCCCGCCGGGTCGCCGCCTGCATAACCCCCAGGGCCGTGTCGTCGTTGCTAGCGAAGACGGCGGTGATCTCCGGGCTGTCGTCCAGCAGTCGGTTGGCCGCCGCAGCGCCGGACCCGAAGGTGAAGTCGCCCTGCACAATCCAGCCGCCCTGCACCGGCAACCCCGCCGCCGACATGGCGTCATGATAGCCGGCCAGACGACGCCGACTGGCGCCGTAAGCGATGGGGCCGGTGACGAAGGCGATACGGCGGTGGCCCAGGGCGATCAGATGCTCGGTCATCTCGGCCGAGGCCCGCCGCTCGTCCATTTCGATGCAGAAACCGCGTTCGAAGGCCGCCTCCGGGCCGATCCGGGCATAGGGCGTATTGGCGGCCTCCAGCACGTCCATCACCTTGCCGTTGTCGGAGTTGGGCGGCGTCAGGATCACCCCTTCCGGGCGGATGGAGTTCAGCAGGGCCATCAGGTCCCGCTCCAGCACGGGCGAATTGTGGTCCACCAGTTCGACCATCAGATGATAGTCGGCCTGGCGCGCCTCCATCAGGGCGCCGAACTCCAGCCGACCTAGATAGTCGCTGCCCCGTCCGCTCTTCCAGTGTTCGATGGTCAGGTCGGCGTCCACCAGCACCGCGATCAGGGACGAAGAGGCGCCGGCGAGGCTGCGGGCCGACAGGCTGCGGCGATAGCCCAGGTCGGACGCGGCCGCCTCGACCTTGGCGCGCAGCGCGGGGCTGACGTTCGGCTCGTTGTTCAGGACGCGCGACACGGACTTGATGGACACGCCCGCTTTCGCGGCCACGTCATAGATCGTCACCGTCGCCAAATCCATCTCCCCTGAACGTTGCTCGACACACTTCTAGCATCCCCGGTCGAAAAGGCGATGCGGCGACCGCATCATAGAGTCAGGCTTGTCTATCGCTGTCATGCCGAAAAGCCGTCTGCTAGACAGGCGGCATGATGACCAGCATCGATCAAGGCCCGATCAGACGGGTCGTCATCCTCGGCGGCGGGACCGCAGGCTGGATGACCGCCGCCGCCCTGTCCTATCGTCTGGGCCACCGCGTGGCCGGAAGCCAGATCAACGTGGAGTTGGTCGAGTCCGACGAGATCGGCATCGTCGGCGTGGGCGAGGCCACCCTGCCCCACATCCGCGCCTTCAATACGGCCATGGGCATCGACGAACAGACGCTGACCGACCAGACACAGGCGACCTTCAAGCTGGGCATCCAGTTCGTGGACTGGGGGCGGCCCGGCGACAGCTACATCCATCCGTTCGGCGCCTATGGCGAGCCGATCGAAGGGATCGACTTCCATCACGTCTGGGCCGCCCGCCGCGCGATGGGCGACGCCGCCGACATCAGCGACTACAGCTATCCGGTCAGGGCGGCCGAGGCGAACCGCTTCCAGCGGCCGGTCGCCGCCCCCGGCTCGATGCTGTCCACCTTCAGCTACGCCTTCCAGTTCGACGCCAGCCTCTACGCCGCCTTCCTGCGCCAGGTATCGTGCGGGCGCGGCGTGGTCCGCACCGAGGGCAAGGTGGTCGATCACGTCCTGAACGGCCAGACCGGCGATGTCGACGCCATCGTCCTGGCCGACGGACGCCGGATCGAGGGCGATCTGTTCATCGACTGCTCGGGTTTTCGCGGACGGCTGATCACCCAGGCGCTGGAGACGAAGTTCGAGGACTGGAGCCATTGGCTGCCCTGCGACAGCGCCTTCGCCGTGCCGTGTCAAACCATCGCGCCCGTCGGACCCTATACCCGTGCGACCGCCCGCACCGCCGGCTGGCAATGGCGCATCCCGTTGCAGCACCGCACCGGCAACGGCCACGTCTTCTCCTCCGCCCACATCTCGGACGAGGACGCCCTGACGACGCTGATGTCCAACCTGGAAGGTCCGGCCCTGGCCGAGCCGCGCCGGCTGGGTTTCAAGACCGGGCGACGCCAAAGGCTTTGGAGCCGGAACGTCGTCGCGATCGGCCTGTCCGGCGGCTTCCTGGAGCCGCTGGAATCGACCAGCATCTATCTGATCCAGTTGGGGATCACGACCCTGCTGGACCTGTTTCCGGACAAGGTCGGGATGGCGGCGGACGCGGAAGAATACAATCGGATCATGGCCCTGGAGTTCGACCGGATCCGCGACTTCCTGGTCCTGCACTATGTCGCCAACCAGCGTGACGAGCCGTTCTGGCGGGCGATGCGGACCATGGCCTGGCCCGAAAGCCTGTCGGCCAAGGTCGAGGCCTTCATGTCGCGCGGCCTGCTGCCGGACTACGACATCGGCGTCTTCCTGCCGCCTAGCTGGCTCGCCGTGCTGGTCGGGCAGAACATCGTCCCGCACGGATGGGATCCGCGTGTCGATCGGCTGGACCCGCAAACCCTGTCCGCCAGGCTTGCACGCCTGCGCGACGAGGTCCGCGCGACCGTCGATCGCACGCCCGATCATATGAGCTTCATCCGAGACGCGGCGCAGCAGGCGGAGACTGTCCGATGAGCGAGACCGCAAATGCCTGGATCATCCGAGGCGGCGGCCTGGCGGCCTGGGCGGCCGCCGCCCTGCTGGCCCGCAACCTGCCATCGGGCCATTCGGTGCGGGTCGAAGACGCAACCCCGCCGGCGCTTGGCGAAGAGCCGGAGGTCGCGATCGCCGATCCCGACGGCGTGCTGGTTCAGTTGTCGGACGGCGCAGACCTGTTGGCGCAGGGGCACGGCGGCTTCTTCCTCGGCTCGCTGCTGCGAAACTGGCGCGCGGGGCAAGACATCGCGGTCGTGGAGCAGGAGCCTCTGCCCGGAATCGATGGGGTCGCGCTGGCGGACGTCGTGCTGCGCGCCGCGCGCCAGTCGCCCGTCGCCCCCGACTACGCCGCGCTTCTGGCGCCGTTGCAGTTCCAGGCGCGCGTGATGGCGGCCGGTCGTTACGCCCATCCCAGCCCGGACCGGCAGTCGCCCCGCTCCCTTCTTCGTCCCCGACTGATGCTCGACGCGCGTGTCCTGACGACGAGATTGCGAGAGATCGCCCTGCGCGCCGGCGTGCGGGAAGGGTCAGGCGACGCCCGTGAGGCCGAGCCCTTCATGACCGTGGACACGCGAGCGACAGGCGTCTTCAGCGGCGACGGCGACTGGACCGCGCGCCTTGGCTACGACCGCTGCCTGAGCGTGCGCTACGCCGGCGGCGATCATGCGCCGCGCCTGGATATGACTGAGCTGAAGGAAGGGCTGGCCACCCGCAGCCCCCTGCCCGGCGGCGGCTTCGCCAGCCTGGCCTATGCGGCGGATCGCACCACCGCTGAAAAGGCGAAGGAAGCGCTGACGGTCTGGTTGGGAGACGTCGACATCGTCGCCGTATCGGACATCGCCTTGGCCCCCGGTCTGGATACGCACCCCTGGATCGGCCGGCGTCTCGCCTTCGGTCCGGCAGCGGTGCGGTTTGGCGACGCCTTGGGCCTGGACAGCGACGCGCTGGAGCGACAACTGACACAGCTGATCGCATCGTTGCCGGATAGCCCTGAGCAGATTCCGGCCTGCGCCGAGACCTATAACCAGGCCGTGGTTCGCGACGTGACCCACCGCGCGGACCGGCTCCATCTGACCCTGTTGTACGGGCCCCAAGGCCAGCGATCGGCTCCGGCCGGCGAGAACTTGGCGCGTCGCATCGCCCAGTTCACGTCTCGCAACGGCGGCGTCGCCTTGGACGGCGATCCCTACGACGCCCAGCATTGGACGCTGCTGATGGCCGGCCTGGGCCTGACGCCGCGCCGTCACGACATCCAGGCCGACCGCTTGGACATCAAGTCCGCCACGGCTTCGCTGGGGCGAATGGTCATGGCCTTCGACCAGACCTTGGCCGCCCTGCCCTTACACTCCCAGGTCGTCGAACGGCTGCGCGCAGGCGGCTGATCCGGAACGAAAAAAGGGGCGTCGATCGGATCGACGCCCCAGGTCTTCGCTCAGAAAAGAAGTCTTAGAAGGTGTAGCGCAGGCTGAACGTCACGCGACGGTCGCTGCGGAAGTAGGACCGCGGCGCCAGCGGGCCCGTCTGGTTCACGCCGTTGACGTTGTAGGACGTCTGCTGCTGCGTCACCGTGACCTCGTCCAGCAGGTTCGCGCCGTACAGACCGATCTTCCAGTGGTCGTTCAGAGTGTAGAAGATCGAACCGTCAAGCTGACCCGTCGAGTCGTTGAAGATCGGCGAATACGGATTCACGTCGTCGCGCGGCGTCAGCAGGAAGCCGTTGCGCCAGTTGTAGGCCAGACGCGCCGACAGACGATCCTTCTCGTAGAAGACCGAGAAATTGTAGGTGTGGCGCGACAGCTGTTGCAGCGGCAATTCCAGACCCATATAGCGCGGCTCGGTCACGGCATTGGGGAAGGTCGAGGGCTCGACGAAGGTATAGTTGGCCTCGACACCGAGGCCGCTCCAAAGACCCGGCAGGAAGCTGTAGGTCTGCTGGTAGCCGATCTCGAAGCCCTTGATCCAGCCCGTGCCGATGTTGACCTGCTGATTGACCTGAACGTCGGCGGATGCGCCCTGGGCGTTGCTGAACTGCTGGACGGTCGAGCCACTGGCCAGGATGTCCGACAGGTCCTTGTAGAAGGCGTTGAAGGTCACGGAGCTGCCGGGCTTGAAGTACCATTCCACGCCCAGATCGTAGTTCCAGGCGCGGACGCCCGTCAGTTGCGAACCCCCGGTCCAGGTAGTCAGCAGCGGAGCGGTGTTGACGTCGCCGCCGTTGTCCCGGACTTGGTTCATGTCCGTATAGAACAGGGTGGCGGCGAAGGCTGTCACGCCAAAGTCCGGACGGGTCATGGCGCGCGACACGGCCCCACGGATCACCCATTCTTTGTATTTCAGATTGACGTTCAGGCTGGGCAGCCAGTCGTCATAGCTGTTGCTGCGCTCGACCTCTTGGAAGCTTCCGTCGCTGAAGGCGACCAGCTGATTCAAACGGTCGTTGGAGAGCAGGCAGTAGCTGGGCGCGGACTGGCCTGGCTGGATCGTGGAGCAACGGTAGCGTGCGACATCCGCTGCATTCGCCTGCGTAACCGGAATGTTCTGTCCCGGGAAACGCGGATCGTTGCCGTTCGCGTCGCCGAAGTTCTGGGCGACGTTAGGGCTTGAAACGAAGCCGCGCGTCTGGAAGTCGGTCTTGGCGTAGCGAACGCCCAGATTGCCGGTAATTGCGGTGTCGGGGCCGAAGATATCGTCCCAGCCGAAGTCGAACCGGACATAGGCCGAGGTCGTCTGTTCCGCCGAGTTGTTGATGTCGCCCGGCAGGAAGGGCGTGCCGGCGATGGCGTCTGGACGCTGATCCAGCGGCCGCCAGGTGGCGCCCGAGCTGCTGGCCGCCGCCAGCGCGGCCTGAAGCGTACCGTCGCGGTAGGCCGAGATCAGGTCGATCGTCGGATAATAGGCGTTCATCGGGGCCGGGTTGTGACCACGCTGGAAGTTCGGGAAGTCGTAGGCTTCCACGGCCAGGGGTCCGCTGGTCTGGAACGGCGTCACGCCGCCGGCCCAGCTTTCCGAAATGGCGCCCCAGTTGTAGGTCGTGTAGCGGCGCGTCTGCTCGCGGTCCGAATAGCGGGCGCCCATGCGGATGGCGCGCAGCGGCGAGTTGTCGAAGTCGTATTTGACGTCGGCCTTAAACGCCTTCTGGTCGCCGTCGGACTGTTCGATGTGATCCATCGCGGCGCGGTAATAGAAGTTCGCCGGATCGTTCGTGCGCGCTGAGGGCTGGCCCGAGGAATCGACGAACTGGATGTCCGGCACGCCGTGGCGGCCTTCGCCGATCAGGGTGTAGAGCGGCGTGATGGCGCCATAGACGCTCATGTCCAGATCGTCGGCGGTGGCCTTGCTGTATTGCGCATCCAGCCAGATCGACAGGCGATCGGTCGGATGGAATTCGGCGGCCAGGGAGAAGTCTTCGGTCAGGGTCTGCAGATCGCGCTGACGCTTGGGCAGGACCTGCAGGTTCGGCGCATTGTTGACCAAGAGGCCGCTGGTGAAGACGCCGTTGGAATCATAGGTGAACGACTGGCCCGGCAAGGGCGTCGGATTGCCGCCGCTGCCCAGGTCCACTTCGACCACCCGTTCGCCCCAGGCCGAGGTCGAGTCGGCGCGGATGTATTCGCCCGTCAGCTTGGCGCGACCGTCGGTCGATTCCCACTGCAGCGAACCGTCCAGGGTCGAGCGCGAACGGTCGAACTGCTGGGTCCGCACCGCGCCGCCGCGCGGGACGTAGCGGCGATCATTGCCGTTCGACAGGTCGGACCGATAGGTGAAGTCCGTCAGGTGAGTGCCGTAAGCCTCGGAATAAAGGTCGGATTCGCCATAGCTCAGCAGGGCGCCGAACGAACCGTACTGGGTGTCCCAGACGTTGCTGACCAGGGCCGAATAGCCCAGACCCGCCTTTTCGCGCAGGTCGCCATAGGACCCTTCCGCCGTCGCGCCGAAGACGAACTTGCGGCTGTCGAAGGGCTTGCGCGTGCGCAGATCGACCACGCCGGCGATGCCGCCTTCGATCCGGTCGGCGGTCGCATTCTTGAACACCTGGACGCTGGACAGCAGCTCGGGCGACACGTCGTTGAAACCCAGGGCGCGGCCGGTGTTCACGCTGAAGGCGTCGCGGCCGTTGAACTCCGAGCGGACGTAGCTCAGGCCGCGGATGATGACGTTGGAGCCTTCGACCGAGAAGTGGTCGGGGTCCGTCGGGCCCTGGAAGCGGTTGATGTTCACGCCGGGGATGCGTTGAAGCACCTCGTTGACCGACTTGTCCGGCAGGGCGCCGATGTCGTCGGCCGTGACGGCGTCCACGAATGTGTCCGCGTTGCGCTTGATGTTCTGGGACGAGGCGATCCGGGCGCGGATGCCGGTGACGACGATGTCGTCCACCTGGGTCGCGCCGTCGGCGGCGGGCTCGGCCGTCTGGGGCGCTGGCGTCTGGGGCGCGGCGGTGGTTTGGGCGTGGGCGGCCCCCGCCCCCGCCACGGCGACCGTCAAGGCCAGGGCGGAAACGGAACGGCGCAGGCCACGACCCATCACGGGCGCATGCACGGTATGGAACATCTCTGACTTCACTTTAGGTCCCCCCGAGGACGACGGTGCGGGCCGTCGCAATGTTATCGGCAGTCTTGTCGACTGTCCGTGTCAGCGTATGGACAACCGATTGACAGCGATGTCAATCCATATTTCGATCGGGGACCGAGTGCAGCTGTCTGGGTTCCGTCCACCGCAGGTTCGCCTGGGACGGGCACAAACGACCACATCGGGCTTCAGCCGGTCCCGCCATACGGGCGGACCTAACCCCTGCGGACGCCCATGGCGGCCGTCAGGGCTTCTTCATGAGAGGGCAACGCATCGGCTGTGCGCCAGATGCTGTCGCGAATGGCCGCCAGCCGCCCCCTGTTCTCGTCCCGCCCCAGAACATCCGACACGGGGTGACGACCCGTGGGCTTCACCCCCTGCCCCACGGCGACCGCCAGCCAACTGCTCTCGGCGAAGATGTCGTGATCGCGCCGGACGATTCGCCCCGTCGCCTGGAACAGGGCGATCTTCTCGACCAGACGATCCGGCACGGTCATGGTTCTGACCTCATCCCAGAAGGTCGTGCCCGCCCGCTCCGTCACCTTGTAGTGCAGGATCAGGAAGTCTCGCACCGTTGTGAATTCCTCTTCCATCAGGGCGTTGAATGTCGCCCTCAGGCCATCGTCGTCGCGCTTGGCCGGGAACAGGTTGATCAGCTTGGTGATGGCGCTCTGGATCAGGTGGATGCTGGTCGATTCCAGCGGTTCAAGAAAGCCGCTGGACAGGCCCACGGCGACGCAGTTCCGCTTCCAGCATTCGCGCCGACGTCCGGTCTTGAACCGTAGCCGCCGCGGTTCCGCCAGGGCCGGCCCTTCCAGTCGCGCCATCAGCGCCGCCTCGGCCGCATCGTGGGAAATGTGATCCGACGCATAGACATAGCCGTTGCCGACCCGGTGCTGCAGCGGAATGCGCCATTGCCAGCCGGCCTCTCGCGCGGTCGCGCGCGTATAGGGCGACAGCGGCCCGGCCCGTTCGCACGGCACGGCGACAGCGCTGTCGCAAGGGAGCCAACGAGACCAGTCCTCATAGCCGGCCTCCAGCGTCCGTTCGATCAACAGGCCGATGAAGCCGGTGCAGTCGATGAAGAAGTCGCCCTCGATCGTTCGTCCGTCGTCCAGAGTCAGGCCGGACAGATCGCCGTCCTCGCCGCGCCGGACCTCGACCACCTTGCCCTCGTGGCGAACGACGCCCTGCCCTTCGGCGAAGCGGCGCAGGAAAGCGGCGTAAAGACCCGCATCGAAATGATAGGCGTAGCCCAGGCTGGACAGGGGCGACTGCGGCCCGCCCTGCGGATGGGCGAACCGGCCCCGGCGCGCCGCTTGCCAGGCCATGGAATAGGTCTCCAGAGGCTCGTCGCCACCCTCGGCGCGAGCCTTGAGCCAGAAGTGGTGGAAGGCGATGCCCTCCATGTCCAGGCCGAAGGCGCCGAAGGGGTGGAAGTACCGCTCCCCCTCGCGCCGCCAACCGTCGAACTCGATGCCTAGTTTGAAGGTGGCCTTGGTCTCACGGAGAAAATCGGCCTCGTCGATGCCGAGGCGGGCGTTGAACTTCAGGATTTCCGGAATCGTCGCCTCGCCCACCCCGATGATGCCGATGACTGCCGATTCCACCAGGGTGACGGTCTTGCCCGAGCCGTTGAAGGTGTGGGCCAGGGCGGCCGCAGCCATCCAGCCGGCCGTTCCGCCACCGACGATGACGATGCGGTCTATAGGCTTCGAGGGGGCGTCCACGGCGGCGATCTCCAATCCAGCGGACCGCCGAACAGCACAGTCCGACGCCCGCCCTAGCGGCTAAGCGTCGGGCTGTCGATGCGGCGCGGCGGTCAGGCCGGCGCCCGAACGTCGCCCGTGCGCTTGAGCTTGCCCCAGGTCTGACCAAGGCCCGACAGCGCCCGTTCCAGCGCCCGCCACACCACCACATACATGATCTGGCGATAGACGAACCGCTGGGTCGGCAGCAGCCACAGATCGCCGCGCTTCTCCTTGTCGAAGCCGAAGGCGATCCAGCCCGCGCCCAGCTCTAGCACCGTAAAGGCCACATAGACGGCCAGGGTGAACCACAGCGTCGGATTGGGCGTCGCTTCGATGTCCGAATGCTGCAACGTCGCCAACCATGACAGCAGCTGGATCACGATGGCGGCAGCCAGTTGCAGGTCGATCAGGGGCGCCAGCACCTGCCCCATGATCTGGAACAGCCACAGACTGGGCAGGGCCAGGCCGCCGAACCAGCCATGCCGGAAGGTCGAGCGCCGATGCTTCCACAGGCATTGCAGGGTGCCGAAGCTCCAGCGGAAACGTTGTTTCAGCAGGCCGCCCAACGATGACGGCGCCTCGGTGAAGGCCAGGGCCTTGGGTTCGTTGGCGATGACCCACCCCGCCTCCCGCACCCGCCACGTCAGGTCCATGTCTTCCGCCAAGGTGTCCGAGCGATAGCCGCCCAGCGTCTTCAGTGCTTCCGTGCGCCAGGCGCCGATGGCCCCCGGCACGACGGTGACGGCGTTCAACAGGGCCAGCGCCCGCCGGTCGATATTCTGGCTGGTGATGTATTCGATCGACTGCCAGCGCGTGACCAGGTTTCTGCGGTTGCCGACCTTCACATTGCCGGCGACGGCGCCGACCTTGGGATCGACGAACCAGGCGGCCAGCCGGGCCAGGGCGTCCCCAGACAGCTGGGTGTCGGCGTCCACGCCCACGACCAGGGGGGCTGTGGCGTCCTGCAGCGCCAGGTTCAGGGCCGAGGCCTTGCCGCCGTTCGGCTTGCGCTGCAGACGCACGCGGGAGTCGTCGCCGAACGCCGCCTCGACCACTTCATAGGTGCCGTCGGTTGAACCGTCATCGACCACCAGGACGCCGACCTCCACCCCGCGGCTGGCCAGCAGGCTGTCGATGGTCCGGACAATCACGGTCGCTTCATTATAGGCGGCGACCAGAACATCGACACGCGGCGCGGGCGTCGATGGATCGGCCTTGGGCGCATGACGCCGCCGACGGGACGCCAGCAGCATCATCAGGACGATCCGCGCCAACCCCAGGGCGATGGCCAGGTTGAATCCGACGAACAGCACCATCCCGACCATGTGCGAAAAGCCGAAGGCCGCCGAATCCGCAGCGATCAGCGACCGTTCGGCCGCCGGCAGCGCGGGCATCGTCTGATCGGGCGTGCGGCCGACCAGGCCGCCGATGGTCGTCAACCGATAGCCGCGTGCGCGCAGACCATCGATAATGGCCGGCAGCGCCTTCACCGTCGCCGAGCGATCGCCGCCAGCATCGTGCAGCAGGACGGCGTGGCCGGCGTCCGCCTGCGCCAGGACATTGGCCACGATCTCGTCCGGGCGCAGGCGATGCGTGCCGCCGCCGGGGCTGGGCCGGTCCAGGTTCCAGTCATTTGGGTCGATGGACTCGCCCGCCGTGGTGTAGCCCAGCTTGGACGCCACCGCGATCGGCAGGATTTCGCCATAGGTCTGGGGTTCGGAATCGGCGTTGTAGGGTGGGCGGAACAGGGTGACTTGGCGACCCAGGATGCTTTCCAAGGCGCGGTCCGCCGCCGTCAGCTCCAGACGCACCCGCTCCTCGTCCACATGGGCCATGTTGGGATGGGTGAAGGAGTGGTTGCCGATCTCGTGCCCCTCGTCCCGCACACGGCGAACCAGGGCGGGGTTGGACGCCGCCGCGCCGCCGATCATGAAGAAGGTCGCCTTGACGCCCTTGGCCTTCAGCACGTCCAGAATCTGCGGCGTCCATTCCGGGTCCGGCCCGTCGTCGAAGGTCAGGGCCAGGGTCTTGTCTGGCGCGCCCGTGCGCCGCACCGTCCAGGCCGAGGGCCAGCGCGTCCAGACCGCGTCCGTCACCAGGCCGCTGACCGGATCGACGGCGATGCGCCGTTCACCCGGGTGGGGGGAATCGATGACGTTCAGCAGTTCGCCTTGGCCAGTGAAGGCGATCTGCTGGGTCAGGACGACATGCTGCAAGGCCGCGATCTGCCGGATCGCCGGCTGGGCTTTACGGCCGAAGACCGTCCAACTGGTAGGATCCTCCTCGCCCAGCGCCCATAGGGAGGCGCCGCGCAAGCCTCGTCCCCGGCTCATGGTCATGGCGTTGGCGACCGAGGTGGCGTCCTGCAACCACACTTCGTGCGCCCGACCTTGGTCGTCGGTGTAGCTGAAGGTCGATTGAAGAGCGGTCGGATCGAAGTCCATCACCTTGGCCGGATCATCCTCGGGACGATAACCGCGCGCCGCCGTCAGGGCCGCCGTCGTCGTCAGCGAATCGGCCGGGCCGCCATCCTCGCGCCAGTCATAGGCATAGACGCCGATGCCCAGGATAAGCTTGTTCGCCGGAACCAGGCGGGTGAAACGCTCGATCGCCTTGTTCACGAACAGGGCCGAAGAGATCGGTCCCGGCCGGCTGTCCTCGCCATGCTCGTCATAGGCCATGATCGCGGCGTAATCGACCACGCCGGACAGGGCGCGGATGTCGGCGTCGCTCAGGCTGACTTCCAGCGCGACTGACAGCTCCTTGCCCTGCGCGTTGAGGCGCTGGCGCAGTTGGGCCATCCAAGGCGCGACCCGCGCGATCTGCTCGGGCGTCATCTGTTCGAAGTCGATCTGCAGACCGGCGAAGTTGTTGACGGTGACGAAGTCGATAAGTCGATCCATCACATGCTGGGCGTTTCCCGGCGCCAGCATCCGATCGATGCGGCCGGCGTCGAACCGGCCCTCGGTCGCATTGCCGACCACCGGAACGATCTTGACCCCATGCGCCCGTGCGGCGGCCACCATAGGCCGGGTCGTGGGGCTGCGGGTCGGATCCCAGTCGGTCGTCAGGATGTCGGCGCCGTCATCCCGCAGCTCGACCCAGGTCGGATAGACGTGGGTCAGGTCTCCGGCGTGCCGGGTGAAGGAATCCACCGCCCCGTCCTCCCAGGGCGCGAACCAAGCCCCCGCGATGATCGACTGGCCCGGCGTCGCCGGCGGATGCGGCGCGTGGCGGTTCTGGCGGTCGATGTAGCGCAACAGGGCGCGTTCGACGCCGTGGGTCCGGTGCGCGATGTTCGCCGCAGGATTGGGCGCCACCGACAGGCCGGACAACCGAGGCAAGACCATCAGACTGGCGATGAAGCCCGTCAGCACCACAGCGGCGATCATCGCCGCCACCAGCGCCGCCAACCGCAACCGCCGCGCCCGCCGCCCACTCGCATCCAGGAACACCGACCGGCCTTCGCCGTGATGCTTAAACCCGCCAGACGTCATTTTTACTCAGCCCCGTCGCGGCTCATCCCGCGTCAATCCGCCGCATATTGCGCAAGAACGGCGGGATGTGGGCGAAGGCCGACTGGCTGAAAGGATTGAATCCGCAGCCTGATGGGACAGCTGTAATCCGCATGGCTTTCATCTGTCTTACCTCCCTGCTTTTGTCCCAATCCGACGCACTTCCGCCAGCCTACCGTCACGTCCTGACGCAGTTGAGAAGGTCAGGGTTAAAGCCCCAACACCGTTCGGGCCCGATCTGCAACGATTAAAGCGACTTGGCAGGCTGACGCGGTTAATGGGCGCAATCGTCTCAAGCGGGGCCGTTCTTGCAGTCCAAACAGCGTCCGTCATTTTCGACGGTCGATTTTTGGGGCTTCTTGATATGAAGAACAAAATCAAGGCGGGTGGCCTTATGGCCGCCGCCGTTCTGGCGACGCTGGCGTCTGGCGCTCAGGCCCAGTCCACTGCGACGACGAACCAGAAGAACACGGCCAATGTCCGTGCTCAACTGAACGCCGTGGTCAACGACGTGAACGGCAACGTGTCGCAAACCGCGGCCGCGATCAGCAACTCGGCCTCCATCACCGGCGGTGGCCCGGCCACGGTCCGCAACGTTCAGGACAGCTGGGGCTCGACCAGCGCCAACCTGTCCAGCACGGTCGGAAATGTGAACGGCGATGTCGCCGCCACGGCCGCCGCCCTGGGCAACTCGGCCACCGTCACCCTGGACGGCAATGTCGTCTCCAATGTCACGAACGCCCAGTACACCCATCGCGGGCAGTTCCTGGCGCAAGCGGACCTGAAGGCGGCGAACATCGACGGGGCCGTCACGGGCACGGCGGCGGCCATCGCCAACTCCTTCACCACGAGCGGCGAAGGCGCGTTCAACGTGTCGAACAGCCAGTATTTCAACGGCGACTCTCGCGCCGTCCTGAATGCTACGGTGCGTGACGTGTCGGACAAGGTCAACCTGACCTCGGCGGCCCTGGCCAACTCGGCGACCATCGACCTGCAACACGCCGGCAAGGGCACGGTCTCCAACACGCAGATGTCCGGCTATGACCCTACGGCGACGCTGAACGCCACGGTGTCGAACGTCGATGACGCAGTGTCGGGAACGGCGGCGGCGATCTCCAACTCGCTGACCATCAACACCGGCGCGAACACCATGCTGGCGGCGAACTCGGTCCAGAACAACACGGCTCTGACCCAGGCAGTGGCCAATGTGACGGTTCGCAACGTCGATTCGGCGTCGCTGACGGCGGCCGCGATCGGCAACTCGGCCACCATCACGCGAGTGACGAGCGGTCTGTGACCGTGGAAGATGCGCGGGGCGTGACGACGTCCCGCGCGTTTCTCCAAATTGCAAAGCCCGCTACGATCAATCGCGGCGGGCTTTTTCAACGAAGGCGGAAGGGACTGGAAGGCGCAGAGAAAACCGCAGTCAACTGCCGCCGGTGGTTCCACGCACGTCGGCCGCGGGCGCGGGTCGCCAGTTCGACGGATCCAGAACCCAACGCGCGGGCGGACCAACGGGCGGTCGCGGCGAGGGCGACGCCGGCTGCCCCGGTCGAGCGGCGGCTTGCTGCGGCGACGGGACCGGCTGGGACGCCTGAACCAGTGCGGCGGCAGTACGGCGCGCCAGAAGACTTTCGCCATGGGCCGTCGCCTCGGCGTCCGGCAGGCAGCGATCGCGCGGCACGGCGTACAGATCGGCGACGAAATCGTAGAGGCCGCGTTCTATGGCGGTGCGGACGGCGAACTGGATCGGCTCCATGCCGGCGGTCCCGGCTGACAGGTCGAAGATGTTGCCGTTCAGGAAGTCGAACACGCCGACGCGAATCTCCCGCCCGACGAGTTGTTTCTGATACGAAGCCGTGGCGACCACCTCCTGCGACTGGGTGTCCACCAGGCGAAGATCGATGGCGATGTTCATCACATAGCCGCTGTTTGTCAGGCCGCCCTTGACGCCGCTGGCCTCCAGACCGCCGGCCGACACGTCTGCCCCGGACGAGCGGACGTTGTAGTTCAGCTCCGTCACGCCGCCGACGACATAGTAGCGAGAACCGGCGATCTGGCCGGCGTAGATGGGACGGAAGTTCTCGGGGCTCTGGCCCGCGGCCTGGGGCGAATCCGAGAGAAGATGCGCCTGGGCGTACTGGCGTTCGACCTCCGACACCCCGCGATCCTGGCGTTCCACGGTCGGCACCCCGGCCTTGGTCAGGGCGGTGACGGCGAACAGGGAGGCACCCTGACTGATCTTGCGGCCGGTCTCCAGATCGTTCCGGCCGGTCAGGTCGGCGATGTCGCCCACCGCCAGGCGCGGCGCGGCGCGACCGGCCGTGTGAGCCGCCGCCGCCAAGCACCGCAGAGGCGCCGAATAGGCGGTGTCGTTGCCAGTCGCCGGCGCACCGCCGATCGGCTTGGCGTACAGGCCGGTTTCGGGGTCGAAACGGGTGGTCGTGCAGCCGGCGAGACCGACGGCGGCGATCAAAGAGGCATGCAGGACCGGGCGCAACTTCAAGACGAGGCTCCTGACGCCATGGCGTAGGTCTGATCTGCAGGCGGCGTGTCTTCCACCGGCAGGCAACTGGCCTGGGCGCCGGGCGCCTGGATGCCGGCCAGAAGTTCGAACACGCCACGTTCGACCACGGTTCGCACCGCCGCCTGGATGGGCTCCATGGCGCCGTCGCCGGCCGTACCCACGCCGCCGACCGATCCCAGCGTCCCGGTCAGGCCGAGGCTGCGATCCACGCCGATCACCTGCTTCTGAAAGCTGACGCTGTTCACCACTTCCTGCGACCTTGTGTCGACCAGTCGAAGATCAACCGCCACATTCATCACATACCGCGACGCTTGCGCCAAGCCGCGAAGGCCGGTCACTTTGGCGGCTCCCGCCTGGGCGCTCACGCCCGACGAGGCGATATTGTAGTTCAGCTCGGTGATCCCCCCGACCAGATAGTAGCGCGAACCCGCCACCTGGCCGGCGTAGATGGGCCGGAAGTTCTCAGGGTCCCGCCCTGCCCGCTCCGGCGCATCGGACAGCAGATGCTGACGGGCGTAGTTCAGCTCGATCTCGGCGACGGTGTTGTCCAGACGTTCGACCACCGGCGCGCCGGCACGGCCCAGGGCGGTGATGGCGAATAGGGCCGCACCCTGCGACGCACGCGCTCCGGTCTGCAGATCGACCCGTCCCGTCATGTCGGAAATCCGGCCCACGGCGATCCGCGGGGCGGCCCCGCCGACCCAGGCGCCGCGATGCGCCAGGCAGGTCAGCGCCCCCGAATAGGGCGACGGATTGGCGGTGGCCGGCGCGCCGCGGATCGGCTGCACGTTCGCGCGCGCGCCGGTCTCGGCCGAAGCGACGCCGGCGACGCCGGCGACCGACGCCAGCGCCAGGACGAGGGGAAGGGCGCGTCTCACGAACCGGGCTTCCGAGAATTGGCGCTTATGTCGCCGTTGTTGATCTGGGTGCTGTTCAGCACGACGGTGTTGCCGTGGCCGATGATCGAGACATTGACCAGATTGCCGACGGCGGTAGCCGTATTGCTGTTGTTCAGAGCCGCGGCGCCGCTGTCGAAATAGGCGGCACCGGACAGACTGTTGGCGCCGGTGCTGGAATAGCTGAGCGGAACGTTGGGCTGCCCGTTCATGATGACGCCGTTGACCACCAGACGATTGCCGTTGGCGTCGCGCGTCACGGGGTTGAAGGTCTGGCTGGCCAGGGCTCCGGCCCGCCCGTAACCCGCCTCCATCGACGCCGCGCCGGCGGACTCCGAGGACGACTGCGCCTGGGAAGACCCGCAGGCGACGGAAAGGGCCAGAAGGGCGAGGGGGACTGACATCTTCATCATGGCGCTGACGAACTCGAGCAAGAGCAGGAAAGGGACGACCTGAACGCGGCCGCGTGAGACGAAGGGGCCGGCGAAGGAACGCCGCCCCCTCGCAGACTTAGAAGCCAGTGACAGTCAGGCTGTTGCCGATGGCGGCGGCCGTGGTGGTCACGGCGCCGGACACGTCGCGCACGGTCGCGTTGGCCAAGGCGGCGACGCCGGCGCTGTTGCTTTGCGACGAGTTCAGCGAACCGAAGCGCGTATCGAAAGTGGCCGAGTTGCTGATGGCCGCTGCAGTGGCGGAGACCGTGCCCGACACGTCCGCGACGGTGGCGTTCAGCGTCGCCGACGGGTCGTTATACGCGACTTGGTTGTTGTTGATCGCACCGCCCCAGTTGGAGGTCTTGATGGTGGCCGAGTTGGCGATGGCGGCCGAGGTCGCCGAGACGTCCTTCGACACGTCGCCGATGGTGGCGTTTAGTTGCGAGGACGCGCCGCCCCAAGCGTTCTGATTGTTGTTGATCGAGACCGCGGTGCCGCCGTCGATGGTCACGCTGTTCGAAATGGCGGCGGCGGTGGCCGAAACCGAGTTGTTCACATTGCTGACCGTCGCGTTCAGTTGCGAACGGACGGAGGCGCTGTTCGACTGGTTCGAGTTGGCGCTTTGCGCCTGTGCCGCGCCCGCCGCGGCGGCGGCGGCGACCAGCACGGCGGACAGGGTTAGGATTTTGGTGTTCACGAGACTTCTCCAGATAGCCCGGTCGTCGGGCCAGCCGGACAGTGCAAAATCTCAGCCGCCGAATACTCGACGTCGATAAACCAAAGCCGTTCAACCTTCGGCGGCCGGCCGCTGTCCCAAAAGCCCGATAAGTCCGCGCGCAATGACCGAAAAGCACGAATTCGGAGCCGCCCTTCTCTTCGGCGCCCCCCGACTTCGGCGGCTCAGGCGACCGATACCGTGTCGCGATTCCGGACCCCGACTGTCCCGATTTGGCGCAACGGTGGTCAAGGCCCCGGTCATCGGTGCGATGGACTTCGAAGTCATCTGAGCAAGGATCGCCGACGTAGAACGTGGCGTTACGCGCGCATGACCGGAGCCTGCACTTGACCGCCCCTGTGATCGTCTGGTTCCGGCGCGATCTGCGTCTTCAGGACAATCCGGCGCTGGACGCAGCCGCCGCGACCGGCAAGCCGATCCTGCCCTTGTTCATTCTGGACCGCCACGGGCCTGACGATCTGGGCGCCGCCGGGAGATGGTGGCTCGACAAGTCCCTGTACGCCCTGGATGGCTCGATACAGGTCTGCGGCGGTCGCCTGATCGTCCGCGAAGGCGCCGAGGAGGCCGAACTGCGCCGGGTGATTCAGGAGACCGGCGCACGGCAGGTGTTCATGAACCGGCGGTTCGAACCGACCGCCTTCGAACACGACGCCGACATCGCTCATGGACTGCACTCTGACCGCGTGGAATGCACAGGCTTCAACGGCGCCCTGTTCACCCGCCCGGGCTCGGTTTTGAACGGCCAAGGGCGACCGTATCGCGTCTTCACACCCTTCATGAAGGCGTTGCGCCCCCTGATAGGCCCGCCGACCGATGCGCCGCACGAGGCGACCCTGTTCGCGGACCACGATCTGTCCGCCCAGCCGATCGAGGCGCTGAGCCTGCATCCGAGATCACCCGACTGGTCGACAGGTTTCGACTGGGCCCCCGGGGAGGCGGGCGCCCACGCTGCGCTGCAACACTTCATTGCAAACGCCCTGCCCGGCTACGCCACCAACCGCGACCGACCGGATCGACAGGGCGTCTCCCGGCTGTCGCCCTATCTGCATTGGGGCGAAATCAGCGTGCGGCGCGTAGCTCAGCGCGTTCTGGCCGCGGCGGACTCGGATCCCGTCCTTCAGGACCAGGCCGAGAAGTTCGTCTCCGAGCTGGGCTGGCGCGAATTCTCGGCCCATCTGCTGTTCCAGTTTCCGACGATGAAGGCTGAGGCATTTCGGCCCGAGTACGACGCCATGCCGTGGCGCGACGACGCCGAAGGTTTCGCCGCCTGGAGCCAGGGGCGAACCGGATATCCTCTGATCGACGCGGGCATGCGACAGCTGTGGCGGACCGGCTGGATGCACAATCGTGTCCGCATGATCGTCGCCAGTTTCCTGGTGAAGGACCTGATGGTCGATTGGCGTCGCGGCGCGGCCTGGTTTCACGACAGCCTGGTGGACGCCGATACCGCCAGCAACATCCAGAATTGGCAGTGGGTCGCCGGTTCCGGCGCCGACGCCGCGCCCTATTTCCGCATTTTCAACCCAGTCTCTCAGGGCGAGACCCACGACCCCGACGGCCATTACGTTCGCCGTTGGGTTCCGGAACTCGCCCCCCTGCCCAACCGATTCATCCATGCCCCCTGGACCGCTCCGACAGAGATTCTTCGTCAGGCCGGCATATCGCTGGGCCATAACTATCCGATGCCTGTGGTCGATCACGCCAAGGCGCGGCGGCGCGCCCTTGAAGCCTTGAAGAGCCTGCACCCGCCCAGGATTGAACGGCGCATCGCTGGCCCGTAGCCAGTCTGAACGCCACAGCGGCCCGCCTCCCGAGGCGCCGACTGCCGGGATCGACGGTCTGGCGGCGCGCGGCTTGACCGCACGTCGATCTCTAAGAAGCGGCGAAATGATTACAAATTTTCACGGACCTTACGGCTGCTGGCGCGTTGCGATGGGCATCGAATAATCCCATAGGGCGGGCCTCGGCGCTTCGCCCATCCAACGTCGCCAGGAGCGCAAGACACCATGAGAATTCGCGTCCGCTCGGAACTCGTCTATCGCTTCGATCCGCCGACCGACGCCATCTACAAGGTGCAGACCGCTCACTGGCCGGGCCAGACCATTCTTACGGAACGGCTGTCCGTCAGTCCGCCCCAAACGCTGCACGAGGACGAGGATGTGGAGTTCGGCGCTCGCACCCTGCGGTCGCGTCTTTCGGGCGAGGTCGCCCTGACCTACGAAGCCCTGGTGGACAATGGCCAGCTTATGGGACTGCCGCCCGGCGTCACACAGCACGACTGGAACGATTTGCCTGCCGAGGTGCTGCCCTACCTGTGGGCCAGTCGCTATTGCCCTTCCGACAAGTTCGGACGCTTCGTCGAACGCACCTTCGGCGGCACCGAAGGCGGCGAGCGCGTTCTGGCGATCCTGGCCTGGATCCGCGAGAACATCGATTATGAGCGCGGCGTCTCGAACTCGGAGACCACGGCCGCCCAAACCTTCATCGACCGCGCTGGCGTCTGTCGCGATTTCACCCACCTGGGCATCACCTTGTGCCGGGCGTCCGGCGTGCCGGCGCGCGCCGTCAGCGCCTACGCCTATCGGCTACAGCCGCCCGACTTCCACGCGGTGTTCGAGGTCTGGCTCTCCAACGGCTGGTGGCTGATCGACCCCACAGACCTGGCGCCGGTCGAGGGCCTGGTTCGCATCGCCTGCGGCCGCGACGCCGCCGACATCGCCTTTCTCTCCACCCAGGGCGTCTGCGAACTGGTTCGTCAGACGATCACCGCCGTAGCCGAGGACGCCCCCGATCAGTGACAGGCGGTGAAGCCCCGTTGACTTCAACGAGATGTCACAGCCCTCTGTCACGATGCCGCAGCCTGCGTCTTCGGCTGATCTCGCGCATTACGCCTTCATCAAAAGGAGTCCCCATGATCCGACCCCTCGCCCTGCAGACGGCCCTCGCGCTCTCCGTATTCATCGCGGCCCCGGCCCTGGCCCAGAATGCGCCCGCCGCCTCGGCCCAGGCCGTCGCGTCCGCTCCCGCCGCCTTTACCCTGCCGGCGCTGCCCTATGCGCCCGAGGCGCTGGAGCCTGCCATCGACGCAGAAACGATGCGCATCCACCATGATCGTCATCACAAGGCCTATGTGGACAATCTGAACGCGGCCGTCGCCGCCGATCCGGCCCTGGCGGGCGTTTCGATTGAAGACCTGATGGCCCGCGCCTCGACCCTGCCGGCGGCTGTGCGCAACAACGGCGGCGGCCACTGGAACCACAGCCTGTTCTGGACCCTCATGGCGCCGGCGGGCCAAGGCGGCGCGCCGTCGCCGGAGTTGGCGGCCGCCATCACCCGCGACTTCGGCTCGATGGACGCCTTTAAGACCGCCTTCAACCGCGCTACCACCTCCCGCTTCGGCTCGGGCTGGGCCTGGTTGATCGTAAAGGACGGCAAGTTGGTCGTCACCTCTACGCCCAATCAGGACAATCCCCTGATGGACGTCGCCGAGACGCGCGGCGCGCCGATCTTGGGCGTGGATGTGTGGGAACACGCCTACTACCTGAAATATCAGAACAAACGCGCCGACTACCTGGCAGCCTGGTGGACCGTCGTGAACTGGAACACCGTCAACCAGCTCTACGCTGCGGCGAAATAGACGCTTCGCCTCGAAGCTTATTGGATTAATGCGTGGACGCCTGCCGGTCGCCCGGCAGGCGTTTGGCCGTCAGATGCCCCATCTTGGCCCTTCAGCGCCCTCGGACCCTACAGGCGGCGCTGACTGATGCGGTAAGACGATGCCTAAGCTCGCATTCAGCATAGACCCGAATCAGCACGCCCCGCACAATGTTGTTTTGGTTGATTTCCGGGAGGTGGCGGAGACGGAGGGATTCGAACCCTCGGTACCCCTTACAGGGTACGACGATTTAGCAAACCGTTGCCTTCAGCCACTCGGCCACGTCTCCAGCGAAGGCGTCGATAGCGGAGGTCGAGGGCGGGTGCAACGGGTTCGAGAGAAAGTGGCGTCGTTAACGCGGCATAGAGGCGAACCGTGCTCCAAAAGCGGCGACCGACGCCACGGATGTATATGCTCGATCCTGCACCCCCAATGGCCGCGACCGCCCCTGGCGAAGGTCGCAGTGCGCGCGACGGCGTGGCGCGCGGTCCGTTTCGCCCCGAGGTCTGGCTAAACACGCGCGAGCGGTCGGGCGTCCGGCTGGCGCCGCACTATTTCCGGACCATCGACGTGCTGTGCGTGCTGTGCGGCTCGATCCTGGCCCTTTCGGCCGGCGAGGCGGCGTCCCTGATGCATCTGACCGTGGCGGCGGTGCTGCCAGTCGTCGTCGGGACCACGGCGCTGCTGGGCCTGACCCGCGCGCTGGACCTGTATCGATTCGGCAAAGAGACAACGACGGCGCGGCAACTGGCTCTGATCCTGTGGGCCGGCCTGGCGGCGACGGGCGTGGCGGCGGCCCTGGACTGGCTGTGCGGCGGAGCAGGCGGCGGCTTGGAGCGCGCCGTGGCCTGGGGCGCCGCCTGCTCCGCCGCGCTGGCGATCCTGCATCTGGTCTGGACCGCCATCGTCGGCCATTGGCGACGCAAGGGCATGCTGTCGCCCAACATCGTCGTCGTAGGGGCGACCCGGAACGCAGAGGCTTTGATCGCCCGCGCGCTGGAACGCCGCGACCTGAACGTGCTGGGCGTATTCGACGACCGTCTGGCCCGATCGCCGAAGGCCGTAACGGGCGTGCCGGTCCTGGGAGACGCCGAATCCCTGCTGACGCATCGGATGACGCCCTTCATCGACCGGATCGTGCTGGCGATCGACGCCGCGCCCACGCCACGCATCCGCGAACTGACCCAGCGGCTGGAATCCCTGCCCAATCCGCTGACTGTGCTGGTCGACGCCGATGCGGGAGGCGACCGGATCCTGGATCGCCTGGCCGACATGCCTCTGGCGCCCCTGTCCAACGGCGTGAACGCGGACCGTCGCGCTTTCAACAAGCGGCTGCAGGATCTGTTCGTCGGCGTGATCGCCCTGATCGTCGCCGCCCCGATCATGGCCCTGATCGCCCTGGCGGTGCGACTGGACAGCCCGGGGCCCGTCTTCTTCCGTCAGCGCCGCCACGGCTTCAATCACGAGGTCATCGTGGTCTGGAAGTTCCGCTCCATGCGCCATGACCGCGCGGACGCCACCGCCAACCGACAGGTCTCGGCGGACGACGACCGGATCACCCGCGTCGGCCGTTTCATCCGCGCCGCCAGCCTGGACGAGCTGCCGCAGATCTTCAACGTTCTGGCGGGCGAGATGTCCCTGGTCGGCCCTCGCCCTCACGCCATCGGCATGAAGACGGGCGAAACGGAATCCGCCCGTCTGGTCGCCGAATACGCCCACCGCCACCGCATCAAGCCCGGCATGACCGGCTGGGCGGCGGTCAAGGGCTCTCGCGGGCCGATCGACACCGAGGCTCAGGTGCGCGAACGCATCCAGTGGGACATCGACTATATCGAACGCCAGTCCTTGTGGCTGGACCTGTGGATCATGCTGATCACCCTTCCCGTGCTTCTGGGCGACCGGACGGCCGTCCGGTGAGCGAGAAACACATGTTCTGGCGCGGCGTCTGGGGCTATCTGCCGGCTCAGATCGTTCAGGGCGTCGTCGGCTTCCTGACCATCGTCGTCTTCACACGCCTGCTCAGCCCCCAGGATTTCGGCCACTACGCCCTAGCCTTTTCGGTCACCACCCTGGCGCACACCGCGACCTTCAGCTGGCTGGAGGCGTCGATGGCGCGGTTCTGGGCTGCGGAGCGGACGCCGGAGGGCCTGGCCGCCCATTTCGCCAGCCTTTATCGGACGTCCTTCGCCATCATCGCGGTGTTCGTGCCGGTCGCGGCGCTGACGTTGTGGCTGCTGCCATTGACGCCGGCCTTTAAGCTGGCGGTCGGATGCGGGCTTGCGGGGGCGCCGATCCGCAACCTGGCCAAGCTGGCGCAGGAGCGTTATCGCGCGGCGGGCGAAGTGTCCAAGGCGGCCGGCGTGGATATGGCCGTCGCCGTTCTGGGCTTTCTGGTCGGGGCGGGTTTCGCCCTGGCCGGAGCCGGAGCCGCATCGCCCATGCTGGGTCTGATGATCGCGCCCCTGTTCGCCCTGCCCTTCATCCTGCCCGGCGAACTGCGCCGGTCGGCCGGGGGCGCCGTGGACCCGGCGCGACTGAAGGCCTACGCGGCCTATGGCTATCCCATCGCCGCCTCCCTGACACTGGCGCTGGTTCTGGCCTCGACCGACCGTTTCCTGCTGGCGGCCTTCATGGATGCGGCAGCGGTTGGCGCCTATCATGCCAGCTACAGCCTGGCGAACCGGACCCTGGACGTGATGTTCATCTGGCTGGGCGCGGCCGGGGCGCCGGCCATGGTGATGGCGCTTGAACGCGGCGGCCGCGAGGCCCTGCGTCAGACCGCGCTGGAGCAGGGCTCGACCCTGATCTTGATCGGCCTGCCGGCGGCGGTGGGCCTGGCCCTGGTGGCGCGCCCCATGGCTGAACTGATGATCGGCGAGCAACTGCGGGCCGCAGCCACCCTGGTGACGCCCTGGATCGCGGCCTCGGCCTTCCTGTCGGGCCTGATCGCCTACTATTTCGGCTTCGGTTTCACCCTGGGCAAGAAGACCGGCCTTCTGCTCGTGACCATGGCCGTACCGGCCGGCGCCAACGTCCTCTTGAATCTGATCCTGATCCCCCGGCTGGGCGTCACGGGCGCCGCCATGGCCACGGCGTTGAGCTTTGCGATCGGCCTGGTCGCTTGCCTGATGCTCAGCCGGCGCGCCATCTCCCTGCCCGTTCCTTGGGAAAACCTGAGCCGCTGCGGCGTCGCCTCGGCGATCATGGCAGGAGCGGTGGCTGTCCTGCCGCCCCTGGGCGGTCTGGTCGAGCTGGTGATGGACGCTGCGGTCGGCGGGCTGGTCTATGCGGCGGCGGCCCTGACGCTGAACGCCGCAGGGGTCCGAGACGTGCTGGTGCGCCTGATCCGCGCGCGGCGGGGCGCCGCAGCATGAGCGCCCGCGTGCACGACAATCCGGCCTGGGCCGAAGCGAGGCCCTTGCTGTCGGTCCTGATCCCCTTCCTTCGGGACGACCCGGAGCCTCTGGTTCGTCAGCTGGATCAGGAGCAGACGGCCCTGGCAGGACGGGTCGAACTGGTCCTGCTGGACGACGGCACAGGCGACGCCCCCCTGACTGACCGGCTGCAAGCCTTGCTGGACACCTTGATCCTGCCCACCCGCCTGATCACCCTGAACGCCAATGAGGGCCGGGCCAGAGGGCGTAATCGGCTGACCCAGGCCGCGCGGGCGCGCGCCTATCTGTTTCTCGACAGCGACATGAAGCCCGACACATCGGACTTCTTGGGGACCTGGGCCGATCTGGTGGCGAGCGAAGACCCGCCCGTGGTGTTTGGCGGCTTTTCCCTGGATCAGGCGTCGACCGAAGCTCGTTTCGCCGTCCACCGCGCCCTGTCCGGCGCCTCGGAATGTGTGGCGGCGGACACCCGCGCCAAGACGCCCGAGAAATACGTCTATACGTCAAACCTGCTGGTTCGACGCGATGTTTTCGACGCCGAGGCATTCGACCCCGCCTTCGCCGGCTGGGGCTGGGAGGATGTGGAATGGGCCATGCGGGTGTCCCGCCGTTTTCCGGTTCGGCATATCGACAACGCCGCAACCCATATGGGTCTGGACACGGTCGACGACCTGGCCCGCAAATTCGACCAGGGTGCGGGCAACTTCGCCCGCGTCGTGGCCTTGCATCCCGAGATCATACAGACCTATCCCAGCTACAAGATCGCGCGCGCGCTGAAACGCCTGCCCGCCCTGGCGCTGATCCGCCGTTCGATGAAACAAGCCGCCCGGACGCGGGTTCTGCCCGTCAAGGCGCGCGCATTCGCTCTGCGGCTCTATCGCGCCGCCGTCTATGCAGAGGCTATCTGACGATGCGCGATGTGGCCGTGATCATCCCCACCCTGCGTCGCCCCGAGAGCCTGGCGCGCGCGCTGCGATCCGTGTTCGCCCAGACCGGGGCGGCGCATCGGATCGCGGCCGTCGTCGTCGCCGACAACGACCCCCAGGGATCGGCCGCCGACCTGATCGCCCAACTGCGCGCCGAGACCGCCCTGCCCCTGATCTATGCGCACGCGCCGACGCCCGGCGTGGCGACGGCGCGCAATGTCGGTCTGGCCCACACCGACACACCCCTGATCGCCTTTCTGGACGACGACGAGGCCGCCTCGCCCCAGTGGCTGACGGCCCTGCTGGAGGCCCAGGCCGCCACAGGCGCCGATGTCGTCTTCGGCCCCATCCACGGACGGGTCCCGCCCGGCACAGGCTGGACGACCGACTATCTGGAGCGGTTCTTCGGCCGCGACGGGCCGCGTGAAACTGGCCTGACCGACATCATCCACGGCTGCGGCAACAGCCTGATGGTCCGCGCCACGGCCTTGCCCGGCGCCGACCCCTTCGACACCGCCATGGACGAGACGGGGGGAGAGGACGACCGCCTGTTCACCGGCCTGCGACAACGAGGCGGGCGCTTCGCCTGGGCCGCCGACGCCTGGGCGGACGAGTTCGCCCCGCCTCACCGCGCCACGTTGACCTACGCCCTGACCCGCGCCTTCGCCTACGGGCAGAGCCCGACACAGATGGCGGCCGCTCGGCGCGACTGGCCCGGCGTGGTCAAATGGATGTTGGTCGGCCTGGCGCAGGTCGGCGTCTGGGGAGCCCTGTCGGTGCTGTCGGCCCTTCTGCGCCGCCCGAATCGCGCCGAGATTTACGACCGATGCGTTCGCGGTCTGGGCAAGGTCTTCTGGACCAAAGGCTTCGAGCCCAAACTTTACGGCCAGGCGATGCTCAAGAGCGGCACAGGCGCCGCTGTGACGTTCTGACAGACTGCGGGCGCTGCGCCGGATCGCCTCGCCAGACAGCGAATAGCGTCAGCCCGTCAGCCGTTCCAGGAACCTTGGCGGCCTATAGGTTGACCGGTTCATGACCACGCCCGCGATGCGTCCGCCCACGGCCTCGATCTCGTCGCGCAAGATGACGGGCTCGTTCGCCGCCGTGCTTGCGGCCGCCACGACCAGCACCGTCATGTCGACGAAGGGCGCCAAGATGATCGCCATGTCGTTGCGATCCGCCGCCGGTGAATCGATCACGATGGTGTCGGCATGGGGCCTCAGGGCGTCCCAGTAGCGGGGATCGCCGATGGCCTCGACCCGATGGCCCGAGCGCAGGGCCTCCATGTGGAAATGGCTCACCCACAGGCGGCCGCCCAGGCAAGAACGCGCCGTCATCAGGCGGGCCGAGGGCATGGGCCTGCCGTCACGCCCTGTCACACGCGGCGTGACGGCGTAGAAGGCCGAACCGTCGGGAGATGCCTGGGCGGGCTTGCCCAGTTGGCCGAACCGATCGGGCTCGGCGGCAATGGTCTCCAACTGCCCCTGCTGAGCCAGATCGCCGTCGATCAGCCAGACGGGCTTTCGGGCGCGCACGGCGGCCAGGCGCGCGAACTCCCGCGCCACGGTCGAGACGCCCTCTCCGGTCGCGGCCGAGGCGAACTGGATCACGCGCGCCCGGTGGGCCGGCGCCGGGCCCAGCGCCGCCCACAGACCCGCCATTTCGGACGTCAGATCGACCATCGAATCGCTAAGCGCGCTCCCTCACGCCTCAGCCTACCACCTATCGCGCCTTGGCGGGCGCCACGGCCAACACCGGCAGGTCCAGGGTCCGACCGACCGAGGCGGGGGTCGCGAAACCCTTGCGCGTGAAGACCCGCAGCAGGCCGACGCACAGGGCGGTGAAGGCCGCGAACAGGAAGACCGCCGCCATCAGCGGAATCTTCAGACTCTTGCCCGTCACGGGTGGTTGGGCGCGCTCGATCACCGTCACATTGTCGGCCCCGGCCGCGACCAGGGCGTTGTCGGCGCGGCTCTGGGTCTCGCGCTGCTGGAACTCGCGGATCGAGGCGCTCAGCACCTCCCGATTGCCGGCCAGGGTGCTGTTCTCGGATTCCAGGGCGGTCAGACGGCTCTGACGCGCACGGATGTCGGCCAACTGACGATCAAGCACGGCTAGGCGTGCGGCCAGCGAATCCCGCTCGGCCCGGGTGTTGATGCGGGTCGTCTCCAGCTCGGTCCAGACGGGGTTAGGGCCGGTGCGAACCTCCTTGGGCCCCACGGCGGCGCCGGTCGAGACATAGGCCTGAAGCTGGGCGATGCGGGCGTCGATGTCCTTCACCGGCTGGGCGTCAGGCTGGTAGCGCGACAGAAGCTGCTCGCGCTCGGTGCGCAGTTGCAGCACCTGGTCCTGGGCCGAAATGTTCAAATCCTGCTGAAGCGCGACCTCTGGCGGGGTGGCGGCCTGTTGCGCTTCCAGAGTCTTCAGGCGCTGGCTGGTCTGGTTCAGCTGGCTCTGGGTCGACATCCGATCAGTGAAGACGGTCTGATAGGTCGCCGCCAGCGTCGTCTTGGCGGCGGTGAAGTCGCCGATGTTGTTCGACGTCAGAAAGGTCTCATAGGCCCGATCCGCCGCGCCCAACTCGTCCTCGAAGGCCACACGCTGGCTGGCGATGGCGGGCGTCTTGTCCTGAAACACCTCGCGGCGATAGGCCAGATACTGCTCGATCACGGCGTTCAGCACGCGCGCCGCCCGTTCCGGATCGTCGGCCTTGTAGGTCAGGTGGATCACCGCGCTGCCCGGCGCGGTCCCGACCCCCAGGCCGGAGCCGATGACCTTGCGCGCCGCCATCTTGGCCGCATCCGGCGATCCCTTGATCTGTTCGCCCAGAATGGCGGCCGGCCCCAGGGCCTCCACGACCCGCTGGGCTACGGCGGCCGAGCCCAGGATGGCGGCTTCGGAATTGGCGACCTCGTCGCCCTGGGGCGCCTGGCCCCGTTCGGCCGTGCCGACCCGGGGTTGGTAGACGTATTCCTGGCCCACGCCGGCGAAGACGGCGCCCGTGGCCGTATAGGTCTTTTTCAACGTCATGGCGGCGGCCACGCCCAGGACCAGAATAACCCCGAAGACCACGATCATCAGCAGCAGTTCGCGCAGCAGCAGGCCGACGACGTCCAGCACGCCATAGCGGGGTCGGGTCGATACATAGGCCGCTGAACGCATGGGGGTGGGCCGAATCCGCTGAAGGCTGTTCTGGTCCACCCTTCGCTCAGTCACGTTAACCGGTCGTTACCTATAAATAGCGAGGGTCGGTTTCAGCGATCCTTGTGCAGGCCGACCGATTCTCATGCATTCAGAACGACGCCTGTTTCTGCTGGCTCTCGGCTCGGTGTCCCTGGCCGCCTCGCTTGCAGCTTGCGGCGGTGGAAACGCCGCGCGGATGCCCCGTCCGGCAGGGGCCGTGCGCCGTGTCGAACAGCCGCGGCGCGAGGACTTTCCAACGATTCCCTTCGCCGCCTGGACGGACGAAGAACCCGAATATCTGCTCTATCCGGGCGACGAGATCGAGGTGGCGACCCCGACGGCGGCGGAACTGACGCGCACGCTCAAGGTCGGCCCGGACGGGCGGATCGCCATGCCCCTGATCGGCCCGGTCATGGCCGCCGACCGAACGCTGCCGGAGCTCGGCCAGGCCGTGTCGGCCGCCTACGCCTCGCAACTGGTGCGGCCGGTGGTGGAGGTGACGCTACGCCAGGCCGGACCGATCCGGGTCTGGGTCGACGGCGAGGTTCGCACGCCGGGCGTTTTCGAGATGACGGGCGATCTGGACGCCTATCAGGCGGTGATCCAGGCGGGCGGCTTCTCGCCGACCTCGCGGCCGGATCGCGTGGCGCTGATCCGGCGCGGTCCGGGCGGAACCCGGATGATGAGGGTGGTGGACCTTCGGCCGCGTCGCGGCGAGGTCGTGGCCCTGCGGCGCGGCGACATCCTTTTCGTGCCGCGCTCGACGCTGGGCGAGCTGGCCGCCTTCTTCACCCAGGTGCGAGCCGCCCTGCCGATCGGCTTCAGCTATTCGATCAACGGCGCACGCGGCAACGGCTTCGCCCAGTTCTAGGGGCGATCAGGCCACCAGCTTGACGACGCCTTGGTCGATATAGCGACGCGCAGCCTTTTGAGCCTCGGCGATCTCCTCGCGCTCCATCTCCCGGCTCATCTCACGGCGATAGACGCGCGCTTCGATCGACCCCTTCATGGCTGCAAGGTTGAAGATCATGTGGGCCGAAACCCGATCCATCGGGCATCCGCCCGAACCCGCCGAATACATCATGCCCAGTTTGAACAGGTCGTCGCCGGACATGTCCGGCGTCGGCAGGGGCAGGCCCTCGGCCTGCGATTCTTGCGCCAGTTCTTGCGCGTTCATCACCGTATCTCCCGATCGCGACCGTTCTGGTCCCGCCTCTGACACACATCAAATACCGCCGGTTTGAAGTTAATGTTAACGGCGGAGCGGCCCTGAGGGACTTTTCCGTAAGCAGAGAATGAACGTCGCCAATGGCGTTCAGAAGTCTGAAATCCTTTGCAAATCGTTCGTTTACAAATACGCCGCCGGATCTGGCCCGCCCCTCCCTTTCAACCTGACATAACCGTTCAGGAGGCGTTCAGCCCGCACGGCCGACCGTGGTCGCATCAACCGACCAAGCCGCCGAGTGGCGGCCGGTCCAGAATGGAGATCGAAGATGAACCGCCTGACCAAGGCCGCTGTCGTCGCCCTCGCCTTGTCGACCTCGGCGGTCCCCCTGCTCGCCGAAGCCCAGTCCCGCCCGCATGAGCGGGGCCATGAACGCCATGACCCTCGTTGGGATCCTCGCGGCCCCGACCATCGCGGTCCCGGCTGGGATCGGGATCGCGGCCCACGCCGTGATTACCGCCCCGACTACCGCCCAGTTCCGCCGCGTGATCGGTGGGATCGCCATGACCGCAACTGGTGGCGTGGACGTTCGGATTTCCGCGGCTATGCCGGACCCCGCCCCGGCTACTGGTACGCGCCCAGCTACGGCTATTATCGAGTCGAACCGCAGTACTATAGCTATCGCTGGCGCACCGGCGCCTATCTGCCGTCACAGTACCGCAGCTACTATGTGCGCGATCCGTACTTCTATGGTCTGAGAGAACCGCCGCGCGGATATCGCTATGTCCATGCGGGCAACGACATCCTTCTGGTCGCAGTGGCCACCGGCTTGATCGCCAGCGTTCTTTCGAACGTCTATTAATCGCGCGCAGAACCGATCGCCCCCGCGACACCCGCGGGGGTTTTTCTTGCCCATTTCGATCCCAAACGGTGTTCAGCCAGGGTTCATCGGGACGGCGCGATCCTTGCTTCAAGCCGTCGACTTCGGCGTGCAGGAACGAACGACCATGAAACGCCTATTGATGGCCTTCACCGCCATTGCCGCCGTCGCCGGTCCCCTGGCCACCGCATTGCCCGCCTTCGCCCAGGAAGAACCGGCGCCCCGCGAACGCCCGGCGCGGGAGCGCGGCGTCCGTCCCGAAATCCGCGATGCCGACGCCCCGACCATGACGGAACGCGCCCGCCCGCCGCGTCCCGAACGGGCGGACGCCGATGTCGCTCGCCGTGAGCGTCCGAACCGGCCTGATGGCTGGGGCCGGCCCGACCAGAACCGGCCCGACCAGTCCCGCCTGGAACGGCCCCGCCTGGAACGGCCCGATCGCCCCGAAGGCTGGAACAGACCCGATCAACCTCGTCCCGAGCGGCCCGAGCGGCCCGAGGACTGGACACGCCCCGACAGGCCACTTCAGGTTCAGCCTGGACCCAACGGCCCCGAGCGCCCCGGCGCCGCCGGCCCCGAACGGCCGGACCAGGACCTGAGCCGTCCCGGTCGTCCAGGCAGCGGCTGGAATCGTCCGGATCGTCCCGAGACCGGGTGGAATCGGCCCGACCGACCGGCGATCCGCCCCGGCCCGCCCGACCGCCACGGCGCGGATCGCCGACCAGATCGCGACCGTCGTCATGAAGAGTTCCGTCGTCGGTTCGACAGCGATCAGTGGCGGCGTGACTTCTATCGTGACCATCGGTCCGACTGGTGGCGCAACGATCACCGCTTCCGGGACTATAACGGCGTTCGATTCGGCTTCTACTTCGCGCCGGGCTGGGGCTATTATAGCGTCCCCCGCTCCTATTGGGGTCGGTCATGGTCGGTCGGCCAGTATTTGCCGGACGTCTTCTGGCGCTATCAGCTGAACGACTGGCGCACCTACGGCCTGGGCTATCCGCCCGTCGGCACGCGCTGGGTGTCTGTCGACAACACGATCTATCTGATCGACGACTTCGACGGCTACATCATCGACGTCATCCGCGACGCCTGGCGCTGGTAAGGCCGCAATGAAGAAGGCCCGGAGATCGCTCTCCGGGCCTTCTCTCGTCGAACGGGTCGCTCAAGCAGCGAACGACCGCGTCGCGGGCATTAGCGACCAGCCGGGGATTTGGGGGCCGCATCCCCCCCTGTATCAAAGCCCCAGCTTGGCCTTCAGGATGTCATTGACCGCCGCGGGATTGGCCTTGCCCCCCGTGGCCTTCATGACCTGACCGACGAACCAGCCGATGGCCTGGGGCTTCTCCGCCACCGCCCCCGCCTTGTCGGGATTGGCGGCGATGATCTCGTCCACGGCCTTTTCTATGGCGCCGGTGTCCGTGACCTGTTTCAGCCCGTGCTTCTCCACCACCTCAGCCGGCGAACCCTCGCCGTTCCAGACCAGGTCAAAAACTTGCTTGGCGATCTTGGACGAGATGACGTTGGTCTCGATCAGTTCGACCAACTGGGCGACATGGGCCGCCGGCAGCGGGTTCTCGCTGAAGTCCTTGCCCTCGGCCGCCAAGCGCGCCGACACCTCGTTCGTGACCCAGTTCGACACCAGCTTGGCGTCTCGACCTTTCGCCGCCGCCTCGAAATAGTCGGCCTTGGCCTGCTCCGAGATCAGCACGATGGCGTCGTACTGCGACAGGCCATACTCGCTCATCAATCGCTTGCGCTTGTCATCCGGCAGTTCGGGCAGCGACGCCTTGATCTCGGCGATCCAAGCCTCTTCCAAGTCTAGCGGCAGCAGGTCGGGGTCGGGGAAGTAGCGATAATCCTGCGCCTCCTCCTTGGACCGCATCGACCGCGTTTCGCCCTTTACGGGATCGAACAGACGGGTCTCCTGGATGATCGAACCGCCGTCCTCCAAAATCTCGATCTGGCGGCGCGCCTCATACTGGATCGCTTGAGAAATGAAGCGGAAGCTGTTGACGTTCTTGATTTCGCAGCGCGTGCCCAGGAAGCTGAAATCGCCCGTCGCCTTGAACTTGTCATAGCTGCCCGCGCGGCACACCGAGACGTTGACGTCGGCGCGCAGATTGCCCTTCTCCATGTCGCCGTCGCAGGTGCCCAGATAGATCAGGATGGTCCGGATCTTCTTCACATAGGCGACTGCCTCTTCCGGCGTGCGCAGATCGGGGCGCGAGACGATTTCCATTAGCGCCGTGCCGGCCCGGTTCAAGTCGACATAGCTCTCGGTCGGCGACAGGTCGTGGATCAGCTTGCCGGCGTCCTGCTCCAGGTGCAGCCGCTCGATGCCGACGTTGAAGAAGCTGCCGTCCTCGGCCTCCACCTCGACCACGCCTTCACCCACGATGGGGTAATAGAGTTGGCTGATCTGATAGCCGGTCGGCAGGTCGGGATAGAAGTAGTTCTTGCGGTCGAACTGGCTGCGCCTGTTGATCTGCGCCCGCAGGCCCAGGCCCGTTTTCACCGCCTGTTCGACGCAGTGCTTGTTCAGCGTCGGCAGCATCCCGGGAAAGCCCGCATCCACCAGCGACACCTGCTCGTTCGGTCCTGCGCCAAAGCCCACGGCCGCCCCGGAGAACAGCTTGGCCTTGGACGCCACCTGGGCGTGGATTTCCAGCCCCATGACGATTTCCCAATCGCCGGTGCGGCCCTTGATGGTTTTCGCGGTCGAAACAGTGTCGGTCATGCGCCCGTCCTAGCGCCCTCGTCGGCGACGAGAAAGGGGTGTCTTAATCCTGACGCCAATCGCGTTGCATCTTCGACTGTCAACTCGGAGATAATCGATGACCAAGACTCTGCTGGCCGCCGCTACGGCCTCGCTTCTCGTCACGGGCGCCGCCTCGGCCCAGACCGCGCCCCATGGCACGACCCAGAATACGACTCAGGCTCCGCCGGCGCCTCATGCTCATGCCGCTCATGCGGCGCGCCCGACCATCGACAGTTCCATCGAGGCCCTGGTCAACGACCCGGCGACCAAGGCGGTTCTGATCAAGCACCTGCCGGGCCTGGACCATCATCCCGCCTATGGCCAGTTCAAGGGCATGACCCTGCGCCAGGTCGCCCCCTATTCCCAGGGCAAGATCACCGATGCGGTCATCGCCGCCATCGACGCCGACCTGAAGGCCCTGCCCGCCGCCTGACACGCGAACGGGGCGGCCGATCAACCGCCACCCCGCTCCTTGCTCATGGGTCGATGGAGTCAGTTGATGCTCATCACGACCCGGCCTTCGATCTGACCCTTGTGCATCCGTTCGAAGATGCTGTTGATGTTCTCCAGCGGTTCGACCGAGACCGTCGCCTTGACCTTCTCGTCGGCGGCGAACTGAAGCGCCTCCTGCAGGTCCAGACGGGTGCCGACGATCGAGCCGCGCACCGTCGTCCCGTTCAGCACCATGTCGAAGATCGACAAGGGGAAGTCCCCGGGCGGCAGGCCGTTGAGGGCGATGGTCGCCCCGCGCGAGGTCATGTTGACCGCCTGTTCGAACGCCTTGGGCGAAACGGCCGTGACCAGCACGCCCTGCGCGCCGCCGTCGGTCTGGGCCTTGATGTCGGCGGCGGGGTCGTTGGAGGTCTTGGCGTTGACCGTCACGGTCGCCCCAAGCCGACGCGCCAGGTCCAGCTTGGCGTCGTCCACGTCCACGGCGGCGACGTTCATGCCCATGGCCTTGGCGTACTGGACCGCGACGTGACCCAGCCCGCCGATGCCCGAGATCACCACCCAGTCGCCCGGCTTGGTGTCCGTCATCTTCAGCCCCTTATAGACCGTCACCCCAGCGCACAGGATCGGGGCGATGTCGTTGAAACTGACGTTGGCGGGCAGATGGCCGACGTAGTTCGGATCGGCGATGGCATATTCGGCAAAGCCGCCATTGACCGAATAGCCGGTGTTCTGCTGCTCGTGGCACAGGGTCTCCCAACCGCCGAGACAGTGTTTGCAGTGACCGCAGGACGAATAGAGCCACGGAATGCCGACCCGGTCGCCTTCCTTGACCAGCTTGACCCCCGCGCCCACGGCCGAGACATAGCCTACGCCTTCATGGCCGGGGATGAAGGGCGGGTTGGGCTTGACGGGCCAGTCGCCCTCGGCGGCGTGCAGGTCGGTGTGGCACACGCCCGACGCCTCGATCTTGACCTGGATCTGCCCGGGACCGGGCTGCGGGATTTCGACCTCGTCGATGGTCAGCGGCTTGCCGAACTGGCGCACGACGGCGGCCTTCATGGTCTTGGCCATGGCGTATCCTCCTCGATTTCAAGGGAAGACGACGGACGGACCGAAAGCAGGACACCGGCCCGCCCGCCGGGAAGTCTCGCGCGCCGTATGAGTGGTTCGGCGCGCAGGGCGAAGGATGACCGATCCGGGACCGGCCATCCTTGATTCAGATCAGAAGAAGCCCAGCTTGTCCGGGCTGTAGCTGACCAGCAGGTTCTTGGTCTGCTGATAGTGGTCCAGCATCATCCGGTGGTTTTCACGCCCGATGCCCGACTTCTTGTAGCCCCCGAACGCCGCGTGGGCCGGATACTGGTGATAGCAGTTGGTCCACACCCGTCCGGCCTGAATGGCGCGGCCGGCGCGATAGGCGGTGTTCATGTCGCGCGACCACACCCCGGCGCCCAGGCCGTATTCGGTGTCGTTGGCGATGGCGATAGCCTCTTCCAGCGTCTTGAAGGTGGTCACGGCGAGAACGGGGCCGAAGATCTCTTCCTGGAAGATCCGCATGTTGTTCGTACCCTTGAACACGGTCGGTTCGACATAGAAGCCGCCCGACAGATCGTCCTTCAGCACCGCCTGATGGCCGCCGGTCAGAACCTCGGCGCCTTCGTCCGCGCCGATCTTCAGATAGCCCAGGATCTTCTTCAGCTGCTGGTCCGACGCCTGGGCGCCGACCTGGGTTGAGGGATCGAGCGGATCGCCCTGCTTGATCGCCTTCACCCGCGCGATCGCCTTCTCGATGAAGGCGTCATAGATGTCCTCGTGCACCAGGGCCCGGCTGGGGCAGGTGCAGACCTCGCCCTGGTTCAGGGCGAACATGGCGAAGCCTTCCAGCGCCTTGTCCAGGAAGGCGTCGTCGTGATCCATCACGTCCTTGAAGAAGATGTTGGGCGACTTGCCACCCAGCTCCAGCGTGACCGGAATGATATTCCTGGTCGCATATTCCATGATCTTCTGACCGACGGCGGTTGAGCCGGTGAAGGCGATCTTGGCGATGCGGGGATTGGTGGCCAGCGGCTCACCGACCTCGACGCCCGTGCCCGACACGATGTTTAGCACGCCGGCAGGCAGCAGATCCTGGATCAGCTCGACCACCAGAAGGATCGACGCCGGGGTCTGTTCGGCCGGTTTCAACACGATGCAGTTGCCCGCCGCCAGGGCCGGAGCGATCTTCCAGGCAGCCATCAGGATCGGGAAGTTCCAGGGGATGATCTGCCCGACCACGCCCAGCGGCTCGTGGAAATGATAGGCGACCGTGTCGTGGTCCAGCTCCGAAATCCCACCTTCCTGGGCACGGATGCAGCCGGCGAAATAGCGGAAGTGATCAACGGCCAAGGGGATGTCGGCGGCCAGGGTTTCGCGCACCGGCTTGCCGTTATCCCAGGTCTCGGCCTCGGCGACGGCTTGCAAATTGGCTTCGATCCGGTCGGCGATCCTGTTCAGGATGACGGCGCGCTGGGCCGGGCTGGTCTGGCCCCAGGCGTCCTTGGCGGCATGGGCGGCGTCCAACGCCAGTTCGACATCGGCCGCGTCCGAACGCGCGACCTCACACAGGACGCGGCCGTTCACCGGGGAGGTGTTCTCGAAATAGCGGCCGTTGACGGGCGGGACCCACTGTCCGCCGATGAAATTATCGTAGCGCGCCTTGAACTTGGGCGTCACGGCGCGGATGAATTCGGGCTTGGTCATGATGGCCTCCTGGATCTTCCTCTGGCGTCGGTTGTCGACGTCTTTGGGTTCAGAAGCTCATCCTCGGACGGTCGAGGCGCCAGTCCGGCGTTTCATGCTGCAGCGCAAACCTGTCTCAGTATTGCGACAGGTCGGCTCAATGAGCCGCGCCGTGCGGCTCGGCCAAACCCAGCCGGTGCAGTTTGCGATGCAGGGTCGCGCGACTGACGCCCAGAGCCCGCGCGGCGGCCGAGACATTGCCGTTGTTCAAGGCCAGGGCCCGTCTGACCGCCCCGCGCTCGGCCTCCAGCAGGTCGGCCTCGATGGAGCCGGGGCCCAGGATTTCAGACGCCGCCAGTTGGGCCGCGATGCGCTCGTCGGTAATGGAAAAGGCCAGACGCGCCGCCCGTGTCGCCCCGATCACCAGATCGTCCCGATCCACGGCCAAAAGGGCCGCCGCATTCCGCTCGGCCGCATCGCCCGCCAGCACGATCCGGGCGTCGGAAAAGGCCTGGCGGAAGGCCTGGGCCTCGATGGCGCGAGCGGCGTCGGCGACGGCGGCGCCGATCAGGCCCAGCATGGCCTCGGTCTGATCGGCCCGGCAGGATGACACGTCCAGCGCCCCGGCAAGACGGCCGCGATGGTCGTGGATCGGATGGCTGGAGCAACTCAGCCCCGTGTTGCGCGTGTGGAAATGCTGATCCCGATGGATCGTCACCGCGCGTCTCTCGGCCAGGGCGGTGCCGATGCCGTTGGTGCCCTCCACAGCCTCGGACCAAACGGCGCCGGGCCACAGGCCCCAGCGATGGAACGTCTCGTCGTCGCAGACCGCCCCGCGTCGTTCGACCGGTACGCCCTCGGCGTCGCACAGCAGGACACAGCAGCCCGCATCGCCTACGGCCAGAAACAGACGATCCAGCACGCCTTGAGCCGCGCGCGTGACCGGCTCCATCGCCTCACGCGCCTGACGCAACTGGGCTTCGGTCAGGGTGGCGACTTGGCCCCGGCTTTCGGGGTCCAGACCGTACAGCGTCATGGATCGCCGCCACGACGCCGCCAGCGCCGAGCGCGCCGGTCCTGCGCCGTCGTCCAGAACCTGTTTGATCAGGCTTCGATGGTCGTTTCCCGTCCGGTCGCCCATGGTTTGGTCCCAGGCTTTGTTCGGGAGCTATCAGACGCCCGTAAGGCGTGATCGTCAATGCGACCGATCTACCACCACGGGTCGGGGCGGGCCGAAAAACCCGCCGCCTTCTCCAGGGCCGCGCCGACCTGGAACACCGTCGCCTCGTCAAGCGCCTTGCCGATCACCTGAAGACCCAGCGGCAAGCCATTGGAATCCAGACCCGCCGGCACCGACAGGCCCGGCAGACCGGCCAGATTGGTCGTCACCGTAAAGACGTCGTTCAGATACATGGTCAGGGGGTCGATCTGCTTGTCGCCCAACGCAAAGGCGGCCGACGGGGTCGACGGCGTCAGGATGGCGTCCACCCGCCCCCAGACATTGTCGAAGTCTTCGGCGATGCGGCGACGCACCTTCAGCGCCTTGACATAATAGGCGTCGTAGAAACCGGCCGACAGCACATAGGCGCCGATGGTCAGGCGACGCTGAACCTCCTTGCCGAAGCCCTCGGCGCGAGACGTGGCGTACAGGTCGTCCAGCGACTTGAAGTCGTCCGCGCGGTGCCCGAACCGCATCCCGTCATAACGGGCCAGGTTCGACGAGGCCTCGGCCGGCGCCACTATATAATAGGTCGGCAGCGCGTATTTGGTGTGCGGCAAGCTGATCTCGACGATCTCGCAGCCCGCGTCCTTCAGCCAGGCCACGCCCTGATCCCACAGCGCCTGGATCTCGGCCGGCATCCCGTCCACGACATATTCGCGCGGCACGCCGATGCGCAGGCCCTTGACCGACTGGCCGACCGATTGCGTCCAGTCGGGCGTCGCGATGTCCAGGCTGGTCGAATCCCTGGCGTCGAACGAGCACATGGATTGCAGCAGCAGGGCCGCATCCTCGACCGTCTTGGTGATCGGCCCGGCCTGGTCCAGCGACGACGCAAAGGCCACCATGCCGAACCGGCTGGCGCGGCCATAGGTGGGCTTGATCCCGACCGTGCCGGTGAAGGCGGCGGGCTGGCGGATCGAACCGCCGGTGTCCGAAGCGGTCGCGGCCAGGCACAGGTCGGCCGCCACGGCCGACGCCGAACCGCCGGACGAACCGCCCGGCGTCAGATCGGCGTTGGAGCCGTTCGACTTCCACGGGTTCTTGACCGGACCAAAGGCCGACGTCTCGTTGGACGAGCCCATGGCGAACTCGTCCATGTTCAGCTTGCCCAGCATGACCGCCCCGTCGCGCCACAGATTGGCGGTGACGGTCGATTCATAGGGCGGGACGAAGCCGCGCAGCATGTTGGACCCAGCCGTCGTCTGCACGCCCTCGGTGCAGAACAGGTCCTTGATCCCCAGCGGCGCGCCTTCCAGCGCCCCGGCTTCGCCCGAGGCGATGCGGGCGTCGGACGCGCGGGCCATGTCCATGGCCTTGTCCGCCGTCACCTCGACATACGCGTTCAGGGTCGGATTGGCGGCCTCAATATTGGTCAGGAATGCCTGGGTGATTTCGGCCGAGGAGAAATCCTTGGCCTTCAGCCCGTCGACGGCGCCCTTCAGTGTCAGTTTGGTCAGGTCGCTCATGACTATTCGACCACCTTGGGCACGACGAAGAAGCCGTCCGCCGACTTCGGCGCATTCGACAGGACCGCATCGACCTTGGCGCCGTCGGTGACGATGTCTTCACGCAGACGCAGGGGCTGGGCGACGTTCGAGGTCATCGGCTCCACGCCTTCGACATCCACCTGATCCAACTGCTCGATCCAGGCCAGGATGCCGTTCAGCTCCTGCGCCAGAGGCTCCAGCCGATCCTCGGGGGTCTTGATGCGGGCGAGATGCGCAACCTTGCGCACCGTCGCAGCGTCGATGGCCATGCGGCCCTCCAATGCACGTCGATTATGTACCGATAGGGTTTGTATCGGCGGGATTAGCCTTCCGACCCCGGATTCACAAGGCGACGCCTTTGACTTCCTGCGCTTTGCGGCCTACCGCCCGGCCGTGCCCGTCCTCGACCTTCTCGAACTCCCCGCCGCCTGCCCGCCCGACACGCCGTGGATGGGGCTGGACCTGGGCGAGAAGACCATCGGTGTCGCCGTGTCGGACGCCACGCGCCTGATCGCCTCGCCGCTGGAGCTGATCCGCAAGTCCAGGTTCACGCATGAGGCTGAACAGCTTTTCAAGCTGATGGCGCATCGCAAGGTCTCGGCTCTGGTCATCGGCCTGCCCGCCAATATGGATGGCACGGAAGGACCGCGCGCCCAGTCGTGCCGCGCCTTCGCCCGCAATCTGGAGCGGCTGCGCCCCGTCAACGTCGCCTTCTGGGACGAGCGCCTGTCCACCAGCGCCGTCGAACGCTTCCTGATCGAGGATCTGGACCTGAACCGCAAACGCCGTGCCCAGGTCGTGGACCGAACGGCCGCCGCCTGGATCCTGCAAGGGGCGCTGGATAGGGTTCGGGATCAGGCGACCTGAGTTTGACGGCCCTGATCGCCGGCGTCCTGCCGGTCTTTCTGATGATCGCCCTGGGCTATGGCTTGCGAAAGTCCGGCTTTCTGCCCGACGAGGCCTGGCGGCCGATCGAGAAACTGTCGATCAACATCTTCTATCCCAGCTTCCTGATCCCCGCGATCTGGCACGCAGACCTCGCCGGGGGCGGCGCGACCGTGGCGGGGGCTGCGGCGGTGGGGGCGACCCTGATCGTGGCGGCGGCGACCCTGGCGGCCAAGCCCCTGATCACCCTGGACGGCCCGGCCTACACCAGCGTCTTTCAGGGCGTGATCCGCTGGAACAGTTTCGTCTTCGTGCCGGTGATCCAGTCGATCTACGGCTCCGAAGGCACGGCGCTCGCCGCCGTGGCCATCGCCTTCATCATTCCGGTGACGAACATCGCCTGCGTCGCCGTGCTGGCCAGATGGGGGGCGTTGCATCGCGAGCCTTCGGTCGTCGGCCTCATCAAGTCGATGCTGGCCAATCCGATCCTGCTGGCCTGCCTGATCGGCCTGGCGCTGAATTTCCTGCGTGTTCCGCTGATCCCCGGCCTGTCCGAGGTGATGGACCTTCTGGGCGCCGCCGCCCTGCCACTGGGCCTGATCGTCGCGGGGGCGGGCTTGTCCTTCGCCGAGGTCAAACGCCGTCGAAAGACCATCGCCGCCGTCACCCTGGTCAAGCTGGGCGTCATGCCGCCGATGATGTGGTTCATCGCCTGGGCGCTGGGTGGCGACAGCCTGGCCCAGGGGATCGCCCTGATCTGCGGCGCCGCGCCGGGTTCGGCGGCCTCCTATGTCCTGGCGCGCCAGATGGGCGGCGACGCGCCCCTGATCGCGGGCGTCATCGCCCTGACCACCGTGGGCAGCGCCGTGGTCATCCCCATCCTTCTGGCCCTGTTTCACTTCACCTGACTGGCGCTCACGTCAGGCGTTCCAGTCTGGCGTTTGGGGCGAGTCGCGCCTATAGCCGCGTCTCGATGACCCAGCCCTCCCTCGTCACCGACCAGACAATTCAGGAGCGGCTGGTCCCGTTCCCGAAATCCCACTTCCTCGCCGCGTCGGACCTCAATCCGTATGTGACGCCGCAGTTGCTGGACCTGGGCGACGCCTTCGTCGACTTCAATCGCCAGTCGTCCAAGGCGTTGGACGTGCTGCACGGCCGCACGGTCGTGAACCTGTTCTTCGAGAACTCGACCCGCACTTCCTCCTCGTTCGAGATCGCCGCCAAGCGTCTGGGCGCCGACGTCGTGACCATGCCGGTCGCCGCCTCCTCGGTGAAGAAGGGCGAGACGCTGATCGACACGGCGGTGACGCTGAACGCCATGAAGCCCGACATTCTGGTCGTTCGTCACTCGGCCTCGGGCGCGGCCGAACTGCTCAGCCAGAAGGTCGGATGCGCCGTGGTCAACGCCGGGGATGGTCGCCATGAGCACCCGACCCAGGCCCTGCTGGACCTGCTGTCCCTGCACCGCGCCTTCGGCGACGTGACCAGCCTGACCGTGGCCATCTGCGGCGACATCACCCACAGCCGCGTGGCCCGGTCCAACGTCGCCCTGTTGCAGATGATGGGCGCGCGCGTGCGCCTGATCGGCCCGCCGACCCTGGTGCCCGGCGACGCCGACCGCTGGGGCTGCGAGGTCTTTCACGACATGCGCGAAGGCTTGCAGGGCTGCGACGTGGTGATGATGCTGCGCCTTCAGCTTGAGCGGATGGCCGGCGCCCTGGTCCCCTCGACCCGCGAATATTTCCGCTTCTGGGGTCTGGACCGCGAGAAGCTGGCCTGGGCCAAGCCGGGCGCCAAGGTCATGCACCCCGGCCCGATGAACCGGGGCGTCGAGATCGATTCCGACGTCGCCGACGACCTGGATGTCTCCCTGATCCAGGACCAGGTCGAGATGGGCGTCGCCGCCCGCATGGCCGTCCTGGCCTCCCTCTCCGCCCGTTGGGGAGACAAGTGATGTCGCCGCGCAGGTCCTCCCCCGCTCCGCTTCGCTTCTCGGTGGAGGATTTCCAATGACCACCCTCGCCATCCTCAACGCCCGCGTTCTGGATCCCGCCACCGGCTATGACGGCCCTGGCGGCGTGCTGATCGAGAACGGCCGCATCGTCCGCGTCATGCACGGCGCGGCGGAAATCGACGCAGACCAGACCGTAGACGCCGACGGCCTGTGCCTCGCTCCGGGCCTGATCGACATTCGGGTCAAGACCGGCGAACCGGGCGCCGAGCCCAAGGAGACGCTGAAGTCCGCCAGCCTGGCCGCCGCCGCCGGGGGCGTCACCACCATCGTGGTCCAGCCCGACACCGACCCCGCCGTCGACGATCCGGCGATGATCGACTTCATCCAGCGTCGCGGCGCGGCCCTGAATCTGGTCAATGTCCGTGCCGCCGGCGCCGCCACAAAGGCCCTGGACGGCCAGCGCATGGCCGAGATCGGCCTGATGGACGAGGCCGGCGCCCTGTATTTCACCGACGGCGACAAGGTCATCGTCAACAGCCGCACCCTGCAACGGGTGATGAGCTACGCCGCCGCCTTCAACGCCTTGATCGCCTGCCGCCCATCCGACCCCTGGCTGACCGAAGGCGCCGTCGCCGCCTCCGGCGAACTGGCCACGCGCCTCGGTCTGTCGGGCAGCCCCGCCATCGCCGAACGCATCGGGCTTGAACGCGACCTGGCCCTGGTCGAACAGACCGGCGCCCGATTCCTGGTGGACCAGATTTCGACCGAAGGCGCGCTGGAAACCCTGGCTCGCGCCCGCGCCAAGGGGCTGGAGGTCGCCGTCAGCGTCTCGATCAACCACCTGTGCTTCAACGAGGTGGACATCGGCGATTACCGCACCTTCTACCGGCTGGACCCGCCGCTGCGATCCGAGGCCGACCGTCAGGCGTTGATCGAGGCCGTGCGCGGCGGCCTGATCGACGTCATCACCTCGGCCCACGCCCCCGCCCCCGCCGAAGACAAGCGCCGCCCGTTCGCCGAGGCCGCGCCCGGCGCCGTCGGCCTGGAAACCCTGCTTCCCGCCGCCCTGACGTTGCACCACGAGGACGGTCTGGACCTGCTGGACGTCCTTCGGCCCCTGACGCACGGCCCCGCCGCCCTGCTAGGTCTCGACGCCGGCGTTCTGGCCGAGGGCGCGCCCGCAGATCTGGTCCTGTTCGACCCCGGCGCGCCGATCATTGTCGATGCGGACGCCCTGCGCTCCAAGTCCAAGAACTCGCCCTTCGACGGCCGTCGCCTCCAGGGCAAGGTGGTCGGAACCTGGGTGGGTGGTCGCAAGGTTCACTGACGCCAGGCGTCACGCCGTCAGCATTCGCTTCACCACCGCCTTGAACGGCGCGGTCGCCTGACCGACGCGCAGCATGGCGCCGCGCGCCAGTCGGGCCGGCGGCGTTTCCTGGGTGAACAGCCGCACGAGCGCGTTCGTGCCTTGATACAGCGGCCAACTGGCCAGCCGATGCGCGTGTTGATAGCGCGCCAGCCGCCGCCCCGACCCAATGTCCGAGCCTCGCGCCCCGCGCACCACCCTGGCCAAGGTCTCCTGACCCCGCAGACCCAGATTGAAGCCATGGGCGGTGACGGGGTGCATCCCCACCGCCGCATCGCCGATCAGGGCGAAACCTTCGCCCGCGAACCGATGACTCCAGGTCGTGGCCAGCGGATAGGCGTGGCGCGTCCCGACCAGCTCCAGCCCGGTCAATCGTCCCTTCAACCGCCGCTCCATGACCGTCGCAAAGCCCTCGGGCGATTGGGCCATCAGGTCCGCGACGGCCAGCGTCGCCAGGGTCATCACGACCGAAGACACCCGCTCATCAGGGTCCGAAACGGGCAACAGGGCGATGGTCTGGCCGTGGTCGAACCATTCGGTCGCCACATGGCCGTGCGGCTGGTCGTGCCGCATCCGGCACACCATCATCGAACGCCCCAGCCGATTGATCTCGGCCCCCACGCCCAGCCGGTCGCGCATGAAGGAAAAGCGGGAATCCGCCGCCACGATCAGATCGGCCCGGATCGTCGTCCCGTCGTCCAGCGTCAAACGGCCGCGCGGCCTGTCAGGCGCAATCCGACAGTCGGCCACCCGTCGTCCGGTCATCAGGTCGACGCACGCCTGACCTTCGACGACTTCGAACAAGGCGCGACGGATCAGGTGATTGGGGATCAGCACCCCCAGCCGATCCGCATCCACCGCGCCAAAGGTCAGGGCGAAGGGCGAGCCGCCGTCCAGCACCCGCGCCCGGCGCAGGTCCGCGATGTGATCCGCCGGTATTTGGCCCCAGACGCCCATCGTCTTCAACAGGCGCATCGAATGATGCGTCAGGGCGATTTCTCGCCCGTCGAACGCCGGGTCGCGCAGGTCTGCCTCTGCCTGCCCCTCGATCAGGGCGACCGACAGGCCCGCCCCCTCCAGCGACCGCACGAAGGCCAGGCCCGCCGGCCCCGCGCCCACGACGGCGATGTCGAATGTCAAATCCTGGCTCATCGCCTGCTCCTGCCCGATCCCAAGGGCGTCGCCCTTGATGCAGCGCAAATCAGCGCGGGCGCGGACAGGTCCCGGCCTTGGCGATCTCGGTCCCCAGCACAGACTTGACCGCCATCGGGGTGTCGGTGGCGATGACCGTCACGCCCTGGCGCACCAGATCGCGATATTCCGACACGTCGCCGTCGGCCGCATAGCGGTCGTCGCGCCTTATGCCTTGCGCCCCCAGTGTGCCGAACTGAACCTCCACCCCCGCCTCGCGCAGCGCACGCCACAGCGCCGGCCGCTCCTCGCGCGTGCCGGTCCAGGCCAGGATTTGGGATGCGTTCAACCCGGCAAGATCGCTCACGCCGCCCAGCCCGGCCGAGATCATCATCTCGGGCGCCAGGGCCGCCACCGCCCGCGCATCCGCATCATTGTAGGTGATCAGGATCACCCGATCCTGCGCGCCCGACCGCCGCACCTGGGCGATCACCGCACGGGCCAGATCGACGGTCATGTCGCCCTCTGCGGGCTTCAGGTCGATGCTGGCGATGGCGCCCACCCGCCCTGCGGCGTCCAGCGCCTCGGCCAGGGTCGGGGGCGCCGCGCGCGTCAGGGCGCCGTTCGACGCCTTCAGCCGCGCCTGTCTCACCTGGGCCAGCGTCAGGTCCGCGACCCGGCCACGCCCCGTCGTCGTCCGCTCCATCGTGTCGTCGTGCATCAGCACCAGATGCCGGTCCTTGGTCAGGACGGCGTCCAGTTCCAGGATCGCATCGGGGATCGCCCGGCCGGTCGCCTCGATGGCGGCGATGGAGTTCTCCGGCTGATCCGACGCCGACACGGCCCGGTGCGCCGAGATCGCGGCCCCGCCGTCGCGCACGCAGTCGAAATAGGCCGCCAGCGCAGGCGGGCCCGAGGGCGCCGACACCGTCTGAGGCGCGGCGACACAGCCTGCCGAGACCGCCAGCGTCGACAGCGCGGACATCAGGACAACGGGACGGAAAGCGGCGCGCATGCAGGAACTCCCAATTCGGGCCGCGACATGAGGCGACCGCCGTTGGCGGGTCAAGAGGTCGGATCGCCCTTGCCCGGCGTCGCGCGCCGACGCATTTTGCCCGGACACGACGCGGGGAGCGAATCAAAGTGCAGGATCTTGTCGGCCCCGCGATCGGGACCTTGGCGCTGGTCGCGCTCGGCGGCTACCTGCTCGGCTCCATTCCATTCGGCGTCGTCATCACTCGCGCTGCAGGCGCCGGCGACGTGCGCAACATAGGCTCTGGCAACATCGGCGCGACCAATGTGCTGAGGATGGGCCGCAAGGACCTGGCCCTGGCCACCCTGCTGCTGGACGCGGGCAAGGGCGCTGCCGCCCTGCTGATGGCTCGGCATCTGTTCCACAGCGAACTGGCCGGCGCCATCGCCGGCGGCGCGGCCTTTCTCGGCCATCTGTTTCCGGTCTGGCTGGGCTTCAAGGGCGGCAAGGGGGTGGCCACCTTCTATGGGCTGCTGCTGGCGGCGGCCTGGCCGCTGGGTCTGATGGCCGGGGCGATCTGGCTGCTCTGCGCCTTCGCCTTCCGCTATTCGTCGCTGGCGGCGCTGATTTCGTCCGCGACCGCGCCGCTTCTGGCCTTGGCGCCGCTGGCCGCCGTCGGCCTTCCGGTGGAACCGCCGATTCTGTTCCTGACCGTCTTCGCCGCCCTCCTGATCTGGATACGGCATCATCAGAACATCACCCGTCTTCTGAAGGGCGAAGAACCGCGCATCGGGGCCAAGAAGGCGTGACCCTTGACCCGGCCGAACGGTTCGCGCGACTGCGGCTGGCTCGCACCGACCGCATCGGCCCCGTCGCCTTCACCCAGCTTCTGACACGCTACGGCTCGGCCGGACGCGCCCTGGCCGCCCTGCCCGGTCTGATCCGCAAATCGGGCGCAGCGTCGGTTCCGCCCCCTATGGAGGCGGTCGAGCGGGAGTTGGCGGCGGGAGAGAAGATCGACGCACGGCTGCTGGTTCTGGGCGAGGCTGACTATCCGGCCATGCTGGCGGCGCTGGACCCGCCGCCGCCGATCCTTTGGACCCGAGGGCGCATCGACCTGCTGAACCGCCCGGCCGTCGCCGTGGTCGGCGCCAGAATCGCCTCGGCCGGCGGACAGCGCATCGCGCGCGGTCTGGCTCAGCAGTTGGGACAGGCAGGGCATGTCGTCGTCTCGGGTCTGGCGCGCGGCATCGACGCCGCCGCGCACGAAGGCGCCATGACCACGGGCACCGTCGCCGTTCTGGGCGGCGGGGTTGACGATATCTATCCGGCCGAACACGCCGATCTCTACGCCCGCATCGCCGATCAGGGCTGTGTGGTGTCCGAAAGCCCGGTCGGCGCCCGCGCCCAGGCCCGGGACTTCCCTCGCCGAAACCGCATCATCTCGGGCCTGGCGCGCGGCGTGGTCGTGGTGGAGGCCGAAATCCGATCCGGCTCCCTGATCACGGCCCGGCTGGCGGGCGAACAGGGACGCGACGTCTTCGCCGTGCCAGGTTCGCCGCTCGACCCCCGCGCGCGCGGGCCGAACGAACTGCTGCGCCAGGGTGCCATCCTGTGCGAGGGAATCGAGGACATCGAGCGCGCCTTCGAAACCCTGCGGACCCTGCGCGCCCCTGCCCCGCCGCCGCTGGTGTTCGACGAGGACGCCGCCGACCCGGCCTTCCTGGACCGCGTCGCCGCCTTGCTGTCGCCCACGCCGACGCCACGCGACGAGATCGCCCGAGCGCTGAACGCGCCCGTCGGCCGTGTCGCCGCCGCCCTTCTGGAACTGAGTCTGACCAACCGGGCCGAACTGCTGCCGGGCGGCCTGGCCTCGTCCTAACCCTGCTGCTGGTTTTGGCTCAGACCTTGCGGCCCTGCGGCGATCTCGGCGGCCTGATCCAGTTGACGGGCCAGGCGTTCGTCGCCGTCGCCCCGCGCCATCCGCGCGAGTTCCAACGCCATGGCGCCAATGTACTCCCGCGTCAGAAACGCCCCCCGCTTTCTAGGCGGCGGCTGGCTGGCCTCTGACTTGGTCGATCGCACCATCTGAACTCTCCTTGGATAAAGACAATCTAGACGAGCAGGTCGGAATATTTCAACTACCTTTGCGTGTCCTTTTCAGCCGACGATTGACACACGGCCTCGCTCCAACCACGTTCGCGCCCCTTCCCGAGACCGGACCGATATGAACCTCGTCATCGTCGAGAGCCCCGCAAAGGCCAAGACCATCAACAAATATCTCGGCTCGGACTACGAGGTCCTGGCCTCCTACGGCCACGTCCGCGACCTGCCGTCCAAGGACGGCTCGGTCCTGCCCGACGACGACTTCTCCATGCACTGGGAGGCCGACGCCAAGGGCGCCAAACGGCTGTCCGAAATCGCCGAAGCGGCAAAGCGCGCCGACCGCGTCATCCTGGCGACCGACCCCGACCGCGAAGGCGAAGCGATCAGCTGGCACGTCCTGGAAGTGCTGAACAAGAAGAAGGCGCTGAAGGACACCGAGGTCCAGCGCGTCACCTTCAACGCCATCACCAAGTCCGCCGTGCTGGAGGCGATGGCCAATCCGCGCCAGCTGGATATGGAGCTGGTCGAGGCGTATCTGGCGCGGCGCGCGCTGGACTATCTGGTGGGCTTCACCCTGTCGCCGGTGCTGTGGCGCAAGCTGCCGGGCGCCCGCTCGGCCGGGCGGGTGCAGTCGGTCGCCCTTCGCATCGTCGTCGATCGCGAGATGGAGATCGAGAAGTTCAGGCCGCAGGAATACTGGTCCATCGAGGCCGACCTCACGGCCGACAGCCCGCCCTTCACCGCCCGCCTGGTCAAACACGCCGGCAAGCGCGTCCAGCGCCTGGACATCAAGGACGAGGCCACCGCCTCAGCCGCCCGCGCCGCCATCCAGGCCGGCGATTTCACAATCAACTCGGTCGAGAAAAAGCCCGTCCGCCGCAACCCGGCGCCGCCCTTCACCACCTCCACCCTGCAGCAGGAGGCGGCGCGCAAGCTGGGCTTCACCGCCCAACGCACCATGCAGGCGGCGCAGAAACTGTATGAAGGCGTGGATGAGACCGGCGGCCTGATCACCTATATGCGGACGGACGGCGTCTCGGTCAGCCCCGAGGGCCTGGCCCAGGCGCGTGAGGTCATCGGAAAGGAATACGGCCCAGCCTACGTCCCGGCCGAGCCTCGCTATTACAAGGTCAAGGCCAAGAACGCCCAAGAGGCGCACGAGGCGATCCGACCGACCAACATCGCGCGCCATCCCGATTCCGTCCGTTTGGAATCGGATTTGCAACGTCTGTACGATCTGATCTGGAAGCGGATGGTCGCCTCGCAGATGGAGGCCGCGCGGCTGGATCGCACCACGGTCGACATCGAGACCTCGGACGGCCAGACGGGTCTTCGCGCCACCGGCCAGGTCGTGACCTTCGACGGCTTCCTGGCCGTCTATGAGGAAGGCCGCGACGAGAAGCAGAAGGGCGCTGAAGGCGACGAGGGCGAGGACGACACCAGCCGCCTGCCCGCCTTGAAGGAGGGCGCCAAGGCCAAGGTCGACGCCATCCGCACTGACCAGCATTTCACCGAGCCGCCGCCGCGCTATTCGGAAGCCACCCTGGTCAAGAAGCTGGAAGAACTGGGCATCGGCCGTCCCTCGACCTACGCTTCGACCCTGTCGACCCTGCGCGACCGCGAATACGTCCGCGTCGACAAGAACCGTTTCTATCCCGAAGACAAGGGAAGGCTGGTCACGGCCTTCCTGGAGCAGTTCTTCAAGAAGTGGGTCGAATACGACTTCACCGCCGCGCTGGAGACCCAACTCGACGAGGTGTCGGCCGGTCAACTGGACTGGAAGGTGCTGCTGCGCCAGTTCTGGCAGGACTTCCATGCCGCGACCCAGGCTGCCGGGGAACTGCGGACCACCGCCATCCTCGACGCCCTGAACGAAAGCCTGGGCGCCCATATCTTCCCGGACAAGGGCGACGGCTCGGACCCGCGCGAATGCCCGCTGTGCCATCAGGGTCAGCTCAGCCTGAAGACCAGCCGCTTCGGCGCCTTCATCGGCTGCTCGCGCTATCCCGATTGCAAATACACCCGCCCCGTCGCCAGCCCGTCGGCCGAGGACGGCTCGGCGGAGAGCGGCGACCGCGAACTGGGGATCGATCCGGCGACGGGTCAGCCGGTCCAGCTCAAGATCGGCCGCTTCGGCCCCTATGTCGAAATCACCCCGCCGGATGGGGAGAAGCCCAAACGCTCGTCCCTGCCCAAAGGCTGGTCGCCGGCGTCGCTGGACCTGGACCGCGCGCTAAAGCTGCTGTCCCTGCCCCGTCAGGTGGGCGCCCACCCCGAGGACGGCAAGACGATCAGCGCCGGACTTGGGCGCTACGGCCCTTTCATCCTGCACGACGGAACCTACGCCAATGTGTCGGACATCGAAGAGGTGTTCGACATCGGCCTGAACCGCGCCGTGGCCCTATTGGCCGAAAAACGCGCCGGCGGAGCACGCGGACGGGGGGCGGCGGCCGCGCCGCTGAAGGATCTGGGCGCTCACCCGGAGACGGGCGAACCGATCCACGTCATGGCCGGCCGTTTCGGCCCCTATGTGAAGTCGGGCAAAATCAACGCAACCCTGCCTCGCGGCACGGCGCCGGAAGACCTGACGCTGGAGGCCGCCCTTCCCCTACTGGCGGCCAAGGCGGGCGCTGCGCCGAAGAAGAAAGCCCCGGCCAAGAAGGCGGCCGCAAAATCGACGGCCAAGAAGCCTGCGACGAAAAAGGCGGCCGCCAAGAAGACGACCGCCGAATAGGCCGAAGGCTCAGCCGACCCAGTTCGGCTTGCGCTTGTCCAGAAAGGCCCGCACGCCTTCCTGGCCCTCGGGCGAGACGCGGGCGCGGGCGATGCGGCGCGCCGTGTCATCCAGCAGGCCATTGTCGATCTTGTGCTGGGCGATGTCGTTGACCAGGCGCTTGGCGTCGCCCATGGCCCCCGGCGCATTCTCGGACAGGCTGTCGGTCAGCATGCCGATAAAGTCGTCCACCGATCCTTCGGGCAGGATCAGATCGATCAGGCCGATACGCGCCGCATAGTCGGCGTCGAAGACGTTGCCGGCGAGGAACAACTGACGCGCGCGCCGTGCGCCTATTGCCTCGATCACATAGGGAGCGATGGTCGCCGGGATCAGGCCCAGCTTGACCTCCGAAAAGGCGAAGCGCGCGCCCTCGACCGCCACGGCCATATCGCAGGCGGCGACGATGCCAACCCCGCCGCCCATGGCCGCCCCCTCGACCAAGGCGACCGTCAGGGCTGGAACGTCGTGCAACGCCTTGAGCATCCGGGCCAGACCCAGGGCGTCGTCGCGATTGTCGCTTTCGGACCAGTCGGCGGCGTCGCGCATCCAGCCCACGTCGGCCCCCGCGCTGAACATCCCCCCCGCGCCCCTAACGAAAACCGCCCGCACCTTGTCGGCGCCGTGCAGGGTCTCGAAGGCTTCGCGCAGAGCGGCGATGGTGGCCGCATCAAAGGCGTTCTTCTTCTCGGGCCGATTGACGGTGACGAAAACCACCCCATCCACGGTCGAATCGATCCGAACCAGGTCGTCGTTCGCATCTGGAGCCGGATCGGCGACCAGCGGATAGGCGATGCTGTTGATCTCGGCCGCCTCGGCGTCGGTCACGTCCAAGGCGTTGAGGTCGGCTTCGGTCGGTTGATCGGCCATGAGGGTCTCCAAACTGGGTGTCCGCTCACAACGAGGCGCGGACAAATAGGTTACATCCGGAACAGGCCGAAGGTCGTGTCCGGGATCGGGGCGTTCAAGCTGGTGCTGATGGCCAGGCCCAGCACCTCGCGCGTCTGGGCCGGGTCGATGACGCCGTCGTCCCACAGGCGGGCCGTGGCGTAATAGGGATTGCCCTCGTCCTCGTACTTCTGGCGGATCGGCGCCTTGAATGCCTCGGCGTCGTCGGCGCTCCAGGTTTCCGCGTCGCGGTGCACGGTGGCCAGAACGCTGGCGGCCTGTTCTCCACCCATCACCCCGATCCGGCTGTTGGGCCAGGTGAACAGGAAGCGCGGCGAATAGGCCCGACCGCACATGCCGTAATTGCCCGCGCCGAAACTACCCCCGATCAGAACGGTGAACTTGGGAACCTCGGCCGAGGCCACGGCCGTCACCAGTTTGGCCCCGTCCTTGGCGATGCCGCCCGCCTCGTACTTGCCGCCGACCATGAAGCCCGAGATATTCTGCAGGAACAGCAGCGGGATCTTGCGCTTGCAGGCTAGTTCGATGAAGTGCGCGCCCTTCTGGGCGCTCTCGGAAAAGATGACGCCGTTGTTGGCCAGGATGGCGACCGGATAGCCCCAGATGCGCGCGAACCCGCACACCAGGGTCGAGCCGTACAGGCTCTTGAACTCGTCAAACTCCGACCCGTCCACCAGCCGGGCGATGACCTCGCGCACATCATAGGGCGCGCGCACGTCGTCTGGGATCAGGCCGTACAGCTCCTCCGCGTCGAAGGCCGGCGCGCGCGGTTCGCGCACATCCATCTGGACGGCCTTGGTTGTGTTCAGATTGGCGACGATGGAGCGCACGATCTCCAGCGCGTGTTCGTCGTTCTCGGCCACATGATCGACCACGCCCGAACGTCGGCCGTGCGTCTCGGCCCCGCCCAGCTCCTCGGCCGAGATCACCTCCCCCGTCGCCGCCTTCACCAGCGGCGGCCCGGCCAGGAAGATGGCCCCCTGGTTCCTGACGATGATCGTCTCGTCCGACATGGCCGGCACATAGGCGCCGCCCGCGGTGGACAGGCCCATGACGCAGGCGATCTGCGCGATGCCCTTGGCGCTCATCCGGGCCTGGTTGAAGAAGATGCGGCCGAAATGGTCGCGGTCGGGAAACACCTCCGCCTGATGCGGCAGATTGGCCCCGCCGGAATCGACCAGATAGACGCACGGCAGGCGGTTCTGCTCTGCGATCTCCTGAGCCCGCAGGTGCTTCTTCACCGTCATCGGGAAATAGGCGCCGCCCTTCACCGTCGGATCGTTGACCACGATCATGACCTCGCGGCCGGAGACCCGGCCGATCCCGGCGATCACGCCCGCCGCCGGCGCCTCGCCGTCGTACATGTCGTGCGCGGCCAGTTGACCGATCTCCAGGAAGGGCGAACCCGGATCCAGCAGCCGTTCCACCCGATCGCGCGGCAATAGCTTGCCCCGCGCCGTATGCCGCTCGCGGGCCTTGTCGGAACCCCCGCGCGCGGCCCTGGCCACATGATCGCGCAGTTCGGCGACCAGCGCGCTGTTGTGCGCGTGCAGGGTCCTGTATTTTTGGCTCTGCGGATCGACCGCTGACGTCAGCTTCGGCATGGGCGAAGGTGTAAGCAGGTCTGGCCGCCGGGGAAAGCCCTTCGGCGTTCTCGCCCCTACCGACACTATCGCCGCAGCGCAAACGCGCACCCTGTCCGTATTTTGCGAACACCCGCCGAAACGCGCATTTTCGCGCCCGCGCCGACACGGCTTGACCCGTCCGTTCGACGGGTCCATTGCGGCTTCGCGTCGAATCGAGCGGCGCATCTACAGGACCCAACCCCATGCCAAGCGACAGTAGTCGATTGTCTTCGCCGTTTCGGCTGACGCTGGCCTGAACCCACGGGGTTTCTCGCCTGCGATCCGCCGCGACGGCGGTTCGAAAGGTGAGACCATGCAAAACATCCGCACCGCGCCCGGGGCGGTCGATCCGACGCTGTTCGTCAATCTGTTCGACGCGCACGCCGCCGACATTGTGACCCGGCTCAACGACCTGGAAGCCGAAACCGCAGCCGCCGTGCTGGCCCGTCTGCCGCTGGACCGCGCCGTCGATGCGTTCGACCGGCCGGAACTGGCCCGCGCCGGGCGCCTTCTGCAGGCCCTGCCGCAAGGTCGCGCCGGCGAAATCCTGACCGGAATGGCCGACGACCGGGCCGCCGACGTCCTGCGCCAACTGGACGATGCGGATCGTGCCGAACTGCTGCGTCGCGTCGATTTCGACAGCGCCTGGCCGTTGAAACGCCTTCTGGCCTATCGCAAGGGCTCTGCGGGCAGTCTGATGACGACCGAGTTCGTCAGCGTTCCCGAGACATTCACCGCAGCCGAAACCCTGCGCCACCTGCGCGAGGTGGAGCAGACCCGCGAGACCATCTACGCCATCCACGTCCTGGCCCCCGAGACCCGCGCCCTGCTTCAGGTCGTGACCCTGCGCCAGTTGATCGTCGGAGCGCCGGATCAGCCGATCCTGTCCCTGGCGCCGGAGCGGGCGCCGATCACCGTCCATGCCGACATGGACCAGGAAGAAGTCGCTCGCCTGATCTCGATCCACGACCTTCTGACCGTGCCGGTCGTCAACGACCGCGACCAAGTGCTGGGCATCGTCACGGTGGACGACGTGATCGACGCGATCCTGGCCGAAGGCAGCGAGGACGTTCAAAAGTTCGGCGGCGTCGAGGGCGCGGCCGAACCCTATCTGAAGACCAGCTTTCTGGGGATGTATCGCAAACGGGTCGGCTGGCTGGGCGCCCTGTTCATCGGCGAGATGCTGACCGCCAGCGCCATGCAGCACTATGAGGACGAACTGGCCAAGGCCGTGGTGCTGACCCTGTTCATTCCGCTGATCATGAGTTCGGGCGGAAACTCGGGATCACAGGCGACCTCGCTTCTGATCCGCGCCTTGGCCTTGGGTCAGATTCGCCTGCGCGACTGGTGGCGCGTGGCCTTCAAGGAGCTTCCCGTCGGCGTCGCCCTGGGCGCCAGCCTCGGCGTCATCGGCATGATCCGCATCGGAGCATGGCAGGGTCTGGGAATCTTCGACTACGGCGTCCATTGGCCGTTGATCGCCCTGACGGTGGCTCTGGGCCTTGTCGGCATCGTCACCTTCGGTTCGGTCGCCGGATCGATGCTGCCCTTCCTGCTGAAGCGGCTGGGTTTCGACCCCGCCAGCGCCTCGGCGCCTTTTGTAGCCACCTTGGTCGATGTCACCGGACTGGTGATCTATTTCAGCGTGGCCCTTCTGATTCTGCGCGGCACATTGCTTTAGGCTCGACGAAAAAGGGGCGCGGCTTGCCTCCTCGCCCCTTTTCCCCTATACGCGCCCGCTTTCCAGGGCTTCGGTCCTGCTGCGGAACACCAAAGGGTTGGACGTTCGGTCCGGCCGCCGCGCCAGGAGCCATCGTGGAGACCGACTTACCCGGTCGTTTCCGCGCCGACGCCCACAAGGGAGACTACCGCATGGCTCTTTACGAGCACACGGTCATGACGCGCCAGGACATCTCGGCGCAACAGGCCGAAGCGCTGAACGACACCATCAAGGATCTGATCGTCGCCGGTGGCGGTTCGGTCGCCAAGATCGAGTACTGGGGTCTGCGCAATCTGACGTACCGCGTGAAGAAGAACCGCAAGGCTCACTATTCGCTGCTGGCCGTCGACGCCCCTCCGGCCGCCATGGCCGAGGTCGAGCGTCAGCTGTCGATCAACGAAGACGTGCTGCGCTGGCTGACCGTCCGCGTCGAGGAACTCGACCTGGAACTGTCGCCCCTGCTGGCCCGCCGCGAGCGTGAACGCGAGCGTGAACGTGAACGTTCGCCGCGCGAAGACGCCGTCGCCGACGCCGAATAAGGAAACCGGAACATGACCGATACGACTGCCCCCACTCCGGGCGCCCCGGCCGGCTCCGGCTCCGCCGGCCGCCGCCCCTTCTATCGTCGCCGCAAGGTGTGCCCGTTCTCGGGCGCCAATGCGCCGAAGATCGACTACAAGGACGTGAAGCTGCTGCAGCGCTACGTTTCCGAACGCGGCAAGATCGTGCCTTCGCGCATCACCGCCGTCTCCCAGAAGAAGCAGCGCGAACTGGCCAAGGCCATCAAGCGCGCCCGCTATCTGGCCCTCCTGCCGTATGTGGTGAAGTAAGATGAAGGTCGTTCTGCTGGAACGCGTCGATAACCTCGGCGCCATCGGCGACGTCGTCACTGTCAAGGACGGCTTCGCCCGCAACTTCCTTCTGCCGCGCGACAAGGCCCGTCGGGCCACCGCCGCCAACCTTAAGGCCTTCGAACTCGACCGCGCCGCCATCGAGCAGCGCAACGAGAAGAACAAGGCCGACGCACAGAAGGTCGCCGACAAGATCGACGGCCAGACCTACGTCATGATCCGTCAGGCCGGCGAAACCGGCCAACTGTACGGTTCGGTCGCAGGCCGCGACGTCGCCGAAGCCATCCAGGCTGAAGGCGGCAAGGTCGAGCGTTCGCAAGTCGTCCTGAATACGGCGATCAAGACCTTGGGCGTTCACGAAGTGCCGGTTCGCCTGCACGCCGAAGTCCGCGCTGTGGTCAAGATCAACATCGCCCGTTCGGCCGATGAAGCTGAGCGTCAAGCCAAGGGCGAGGACGTGATCCGCAGCCAGTTCGACGACGAGCGCCAGGCCGCCGAGCAATCGGCCCAGGAGCTGATCGAAGGCGGCGCCGGCCAACAGGAAGGCTTCGGCGACGAAGCCTGATCCCTGCCCGGTCTTCGGACCGGACCGGCAAAGACATCAAGGGCGCGTTCCGCAGGGGACGCGCCCTTTTTGCTGTCCGTGAAGAGGCGGAAGATCGGCTGCGAACCAGCCGGTAGATAGATAATCTAACGCCTTGCATCAGGAAACATGGTCGCCGTCACTGATTGACCCGCCACGAGACGGCCCTGATATGGCCATGAAACCTGACGCCGTCGCCTGTCGATGGCAGGAGCCCGCCATGCCTCATGCACTAGACCCCGCAGTTTTTCTGCGCCGACACAGGCGATGTCGGCCTGCCGCCCTGTGCTGATCGAAGACCTCGAACACCCGATTACCCAAGACGGCGACCAAGCCGCACACGCGCCAAGACCAAGAAACAGGACTCTCTCCCCATGCGCCAATCCGCCTCCGCCCTGCTGATCACGGCTTCCGCCTTCGCTCTGATCGCCGCTACCCCCGCCCTCGCCCAACAACAGACCCAGGCCGACAGCGTCGATGACATCGTCGTCACCGGCACCCGCGTTCAAAACCGCTCGCGCCTCGACTCCGTCGCGCCTGTCGATGTCGTGACCGCCGAAACCCTGCAACAGCGCGGCTCGACCGAATTGGCCACGCAGTTGGCCGCCACGGTCCCCGCGCTGAACTTCCCCCGCCCCTCGGCGACCGACGGCACGGACTCCATCCGTCCCGCCACCCTGCGCGGCCAGGGGCCGGACCAGACCCTGGTTCTGGTCAATGGCGTGCGGCGTCACGCCACCGCCCTGGTCAATACCAACGGCTCGGTCGGGCGCGGATCGGCGGCCGTCGATCTGAACGCCATTCCCTCCACCGCCGTCGAACGGATCGAGGTCCTGCGCGACGGCGCGGCGGCCCAGTACGGTTCGGACGCCATCGCCGGCGTGTTGAACCTGCGTCTGCGCCAGGCGTCCAGCGGGGGCGGCGCCAGCGTCACCTATGGCGGCTACCGCACAGACTATACGGGCTACTACGGCGGCGGCCAGGATCTGAAGGACGGCGAGGCTCTGACGGTCGCCGGCTGGCAGGGCTTCAGCCTGGGCTCGGACGGCTTCCTGACGGCGTCGGTCGAATACCGCGACCGTGATCGCACGAACCGCAGCGACATCGACCCGCGCTTCAGCCCCGCGCAGGTTCGCGGCGGCCAGGGCGATCCCAAGTCCGAGGATCTCGCCGTCTATCTGAACGCCGGCAAGCCGCTGGCCAATGGATGGGACGCCTACGGCTGGGTCGGCTATCAGACCCGCGACGCCTCGGCGGCCGCCTTCTATCGCACGCCGACGGACAACGCCCAGAACCCCGCCTACACTTCGGGCCGCGTCTATCCGAACGGCTATCTGCCCTACATCCTGACCGACACCACCGACTGGACCGCGACCGGCGGCGTCAAGGGTCAGGCCGGCGGCTTCGACGTCGACATCAACCTCGGCTACGGCAGGAACAAGATCGATTTCAGCGTCGAGAACACCCTGAACCCGTCGCAGGGGCCGACCTCGCCGACCCAGTTCTACGCCGGCTCCCTGACCTACGATCAGCTAGTCTTTGGCATCGACGCCAGCCGCGGCTACGAGGTCGGCCTCTATGGCCCCTTGAACGTCGCCTTCGGCCTGGAGGCGCGCCGTGAGTCCTATCAGATAGGCGCCGGCGAGCCGGGCTCCTACCAACGCGGCACCTTTCTCAACATCGGCGGCACGGATCTGAACTGGGGATCGCGCGGCTTTACCGGTTTCACCCCGGCGAACGAGGTGGACAAGGATCGCAACAACGTCGGCGTCTATGTCGATCTGGAAGGCGAACTGGTCGAGAACTTCACCGCCTCGGCCGCTCTGCGCTACGAAAACTATTCCGACTTCGGCGACAATCTGTCGGGCAAGTTGGCGGCCCGCTACGACTTCACCCCGTCGTTCGCTGTGCGCGGCGCGATCTCGACCGGCTTCCGCGCGCCCAGCCTGCAGCAGCAGTACTTCACCCAGACGGCCATCCTCTACATCAACAACGTTCCATATGAGACCGGCACCTTCCCATCGGTCAGCCCGGTCGGCGTCGCCCTGGGCGGCACACCGCTGGAGGCCGAGACCTCGACCAACTATTCGCTGGGCCTGGTCTATCGGAAGGGTGCGTTCGAGCTGACGGCCGACGCCTATCGCATCGACATCAAGGACCGGATCATCCTGTCCGAGACCCTGACCGGCAGCGCCACTGCGGCGTCGGGCACCAACGCCCGCGCCATCTTCGACCTGCTGCAACCCTATGGCGCGACCGCCGCCCGCTTCTTCATCAATGGTGTCAATACGGAGACGACAGGGCTGGACGTGGTCGCCCGCTATCGTGTCCTGTCGGAGGTCGGATCGCTGGATTTCACCCTGGCGGCTAACGTCAACGACTTCGACGTGACCAAGACGCCCGAAACCCGCTCGGGCATCCTGCCCACGCCGGTCTCCTTGTTCGCGCGCCAGGCGACCCTGCGCTTCGAAGAAGGCACGCCCCCCTGGAAGACCGTGTTCCAGACCGACTTCACGCGCGACAAGCTGGGCGGCACCTTCCGCGTCACCGGCTATGGCGACGTCCTGGCGCCCGGTGCGACCGAGGCCACGGACCTGCAGTTGGGCGTCGGGGTCGTGGTGGACGTGGAAGCGCGTTATCAGCTTACTGATCGCCTGACCCTGGCCGTCGGCGCCGACAATGTGCTGGACGAATACCCGCGCCAGGTTCTGCGGGCCAACAACACTTCGGGGGCCTTCCCATTCTCCAACTTCTCTCCCTACGGCTTCAACGGCCGCTTCGTTTACGGCCGCATCGCCCTGAAGTGGTGAGCCTAGCCTAAGAGTAAGGACGACGAGGGGCGCACGCCGAAAGGTCGCGCCCCTTTTTCTTCGGCCAGCCGGGCTGCCCCTGTTATGACAAGTTTGCAACAAGAAAAGATCGTTGATCTCGGAGACGCGACCTGAACACGAAGTTTGCTTGACGACATGCCCCTAGGGGCCGCAGCCTTCGATGGCGGCCCGACATCCACGGATAGGCGCAATAATTTTGCGTCCCGTTTTCGGCCGAGGATGACGGCATGACGGCCTGTCGAGCATCCGATCACATGGCCGTCACGCATTCTACCGGGGATAATCAATGCAATTCGGACATGGCCGTGCGGTCCTCCTGGCCTTCGCCTCGACCACTGCTCTCTTCGCCGCCTCGTCGGCCTTCGCCCAGGCGACGCCTTCGTCTTCCGAGACCACTGAAGTGGGGGAGATCGTCGTCACCGGAACTCGCACCGTCGGCCGAAGCCGACTGGACACGATCGCACCTGTCGATGTCATCAGCGGGGAGACGCTGACCAAACAGGGCACGGGGACCGAACTGGCCGCTGCGCTTGCGGCAACGGCACCCTCGATCAACTTCCCGCGCCCGGCGATCTCGGATGGTTCGGACCATGTTCGCCCGGCGACGCTGCGCGGCTTGGCGCCCGACCAGACATTGGTGCTTCTCAACGGCCAGCGCGGCCACGTCGGCGCCCTGGTCAACGTCAACGGCAACATCGGCCGCGGTTCGACCGCCTTTGACCTGAACTCCATTCCCTCGATCAGCCTGGCGTCAGTGGAAGTGCTGCGCGACGGCGCATCGGCCCAGTACGGCGCCGACGCTATCGCAGGGGTTATCAACCTGCGTCTGCGGCAAGCTTCCAGCGGTGGCGGCGTCACCGCCAACTATGGCATCTATGACACCGATTTCGACACCGCGCGCGGCAGCCACAGCCGCCGGGACGGCGAACAGACCTCGGTGGCCGGCTGGGTCGGCCTGCCTCTGTTCGGCGACGGCTTCCTGACCTTGTCGGGCGAAGCGCAGAAGCGTCAGCCTACAAACCGATCCGACTACGCCGCACTTTCCGCCGTCAGCAACGGCAGTTCGAACACCGTCCTCGGCCGCTTCGGCGACCCCTATACCGAAGCCTATTCCGGCTATTTCAACGCCGGCAAGCCGCTGGCCGGCGAATGGGAAGCCTATGCCTTCGGCGGCTATCAGCACCGCAAGTCGGAATCGGCAGCGACGGCGCGCGCCTACAACAACTCCAACAACGTTACGGCCATCTATCCGAACGGCTTCCTGCCGATCATCGCCGCAGACATCGTCGACTATAATATCTACGGCGGTGCAAAGGGTCCGGCGCTGGGCTTCGACTGGGACGTTTCGGTTGGCTATGGCCGTAACGAACTGGACTATAATGTCCTCAACTCGCTGAACGCCTCATACGGCGCGGCGTCGCAGACCCAGTTCTACGCCGGGTCCTTGAGCTATGGCCAACTGACCGTCGACATCGACGCGCTCAAAAAGGTCGAGGTCAATCTCTATGAACCCCTGAACGTCGCCTTTGGCGTGGAATACCGCCGTGAAGACTTCAGCGTCGCGGAAGGCGAGCCGACGTCCTATAACAAGGGGCCAGTGGCGACCGGCGGGTCGGGTTCCCAGGGCTTCCCCGGCTTTGCACCGTCCAACGCCGTCGATGTCGATCGCCACAACGTCAGCGCTTATCTTGATCTGGAAGGTCGGTTCTCCGAGCAGTTCACCGTCGGGGTCGCCGGCCGCTACGAGGACTATTCCGACTTCGGCGACCAGTTCACCGGCAAGATGGCGATGCGCTACGATTTCACGCCCTCCTTCGCCCTGCGCGGCTCCATCTCGACAGGCTTCAAATCACCGGCCTTGCAGCAGCAGTATTTCAGCTATGTCGCCACCAATCTTGTGGCGACCCAGAGTGGTGTGGTGCTGCAACAGAACGGCACCTATCGGGTGAACGATCCGATCGCCATCGCCCTGGGCGCCAAGCCTTTGGAGCCTGAAACCTCGACCAACTATTCGGCCGGCGCGGTCTACCGCAACAGCGGGTTCGAGCTGACGCTCGACACCTATCGAATCGAGGTCGACAATCGGATCATCTATTCTGAAACCTTGGGCGTTTCGCGGCCCAGCCAACCCCCCGCATCGACGACGGCGATTCAGGCTCTTCTGGCGCCTTATGGCGTGACCGGCGCCCGCTTCTTCCTCAATGGCGTCAATACGGTCACGAGCGGGGTGGACGTCGTCGGGCGTTATCGAACGACTCAGAATTTCGGTCGTTTCGATTTCACTTTGGCCGGCAACTTCAACAAAACCGAGGTGACGCGAACGCCGCCTGTCCCCAGCAACCTGGCGATCGCCCCGGCCGGCGACTTCCTGTTTGATCGGTCTTCCAAATTGTCCTTCGAACAAGGAACGCCAGAGAAAAAGATCGTCGCCAGCGTCGACTGGTCTCTGGATGATTTCGGCGCGACCCTGCGGGGCACCAGCTATGACAGTGTGCTGGTCGCAAACAACAACGCGACACTGGACTACGAAACGGGGGACGCCGTACTGGTCGATATCGAGGGTCGCTACACCCTGCCCTTCGGCGTGTCTCTGGCCGTCGGCGTCAACAACCTGACCGACGAATATCCGAACGCCACCCCGACGAACGTCAATGGCGCCACCGGCTCGGTCGGTTTCCCCAGCTATTCGCCCTATGGCTTCAATGGCCGGTTCTTCTACGGACGTTTGAGCTACAGTTTCTGATCACAAGCGCAGCAGTCAACCTGCAAGGGGCGCTCTTCGGAGCGCCCCTTTTCCATTGGGAAATGGACCTATCCATAGGGACGGCGGATGACAGCGTTCATCAGCCATTCATACACCCAGCAACAAGCTGGGCCGTCCCAACAGAGATGTCCGCATGAAGACCAAAGTCGCTGTCCTCTCTGTCGTCGTCAGTCTCATGGCCTCCGCCGCCAGCGCCATGTCGGTACAGGAGTTCCTGACTACGACTGACCGTATTCCCCGCAACCCGACCGCTCTGTTGCGCTCCGATACCCGACGGCTGATGAACGAGATGAAGACGGCTTTCAAAACTGTCGGGGACGAACAGAAGGCCGCGCAGGTCGCGGGCCGCCGCCCCGCGACCTGCGTGCCTGCAGGAGCGCGCATCAGCTTATCCGCCGAGAACGTTCTGGCCCGTTTCAACGCCATCCCCCCGGCGCGGCGCAACACCAGCGTAACCCAGGCCGTCAGGGAATGGATGGCGCACGACTACCCCTGCGCCTGAACTGTCCATTGACGAATTTCCGTTCGCCCACAGGTCGGGCGAACTGTCCACGGCCCATGCGACGTCCCCGTCTGACGAAGGCGCGTGGGAGGGGTAAAGCGTTAATCGATGAACGCCTTCGCTCCCATGCCCTTCTCGTCCAGCCCGATGGATCCCGTCAGCGTCAACGCGATGCCGCACAATCTGGAGGCCGAACAGGCGCTCCTGGGCTCGCTGATGTTCGACAACGGCGTATTCGAGCGGTTGAGCGACCGGCTGCGCGGTTCGCATTTCTACGAGCCCTTCCACCAGCGCCTGTTCGACGCCATCGAGGATCATATCCGCCAGGGCATGCTGGCCGAGCCGACCATTCTGATGGAGCGGTTCAAGCAGGACCCGGCCTTCCAGGAGTTCGGCGGCCTGCGTTATCTGGCCGATCTGGTCGATCGCGCGCCGCCGGCGGCCAACGCCCCCGACTATGCGCGGGTCGTCTATGACCTGGCCCTGCGGCGCGACCTGATCCGCATCGGCGGCGAGATCATCAAGGAGGCGCCCAATCCGGAGACACCCGCCGACGAACAGATCGAACAGGCCGAACAGACCCTGTATTCCCTGGCCGAAACGGGCAAGCCGTCTTCGGGCTTCGTCAGCTTCTCCCACGCCCTGTCCGGCGCCGTGCAGATGGCGGCCGAAGCCTATCAACGCGAAGGCAAGCTGGCCGGCCTGGCCACCGGCCTGAACGATCTTGACCGAAAACTGGGCGGCCTGCACCCGTCCGACCTTCTGATCCTGGCCGGCCGTCCCTCGATGGGCAAGACGGCGCTGGCCACTAACATGGCCTTCAACGTGGCCCGCGCCTACCAGTGGGAGCCGACGCCCGAGGGACGCAAGACCGTCAACGGCGGGGTGGTCGCCTTCTACTCGCTGGAAATGAGCGCCGAGCAACTGGCGATGCGTATTCTGGCCGACGCCTCGGGCGTGTCGTCGGACAAGCTGCGCAAGGGCGAGATCGACGCCTCGGATTTCGGCAAGCTGCGCGACGCGGCGGTGGAGATCGGCGAGGCCCCCCTCTACATCGACGCCACCGGCGGTCTGTCCATCTCCAAGCTGGCCGCGCGGGCGCGACGGCTGAAACGGATGGAGCACGGGCTGGACCTGATCATCGTCGACTATCTGCAACTGGTGACGACCGGCGACGGGAACAGCCAGAAGAACCGCGTGCAGGAAGTCTCCGAGATCACCGGCGGCCTGAAGGCCCTGGCCAAGGAATTGAATCTCCCGATCATCGCCCTGTCGCAGTTGTCGCGTCAGGTCGAACAGCGCGACGACAAGCGGCCCCAACTGTCCGACCTGCGCGAATCCGGCTCGATCGAGCAGGATGCCGACTGCGTGATGTTCGTCTATCGCGAAAGCTACTATCTGGGCCGCGCCGAACCGCGCGAAGGCACAGAGGAACATCTGCAATGGCAGCAGGACATGGACCGTCTGCAGGGCCAGGCCGAGGTCGTCATCGGCAAGCAGCGCCACGGCCCCATCGGCATCGTCAAACTGGCCTTCGACGCCGACACCGTGCGCTTCGGCAACCTGGCCCACGGTTATGAAGAGGTCAGCTACGAATAGCGGCCTCTTCCATCATGTCAGACTTGGCGCATAAGGGGCGCATGCACAGCCCCGCCGTCCTCTCCGTCGATCTGAACGCCCTGGCCCGCAACTACCACACGCTGGGCAGGCAGATCGGCGCGCTTGTCCATCCGGTGGTCAAGGCCGACGGCTACGGTCTGGGAGCCGCCCCATGCGCCCAGCGTCTGATGGCCGAGGGGGCGCGAACCTTCTTCGTGGCGCGCGCGGCAGAGGGGGTGGCCCTGCGCACGGCTCTGGGGCCTGAGCCGATCATCTATGTGCTGGACGGATGCCACGGCGCGGTCGCGGCCGATTTCAAGGCCGCGGACGTGCGGCCGGTGCTGAACCAGCCCGCGCAGATGGCGGCCTGGGCGGGGGCGGGCGGCGGCGCCTGCGGCCTTCAGATCGACACCGGGATGAACCGCATCGGCTTCCGGCCAGAGGATGCGCCCGAGGCGTTCGAAGGGCTGGCCCTGGTCCTGACCCACTTGGCCTGCGCCGATGAACCGTCCAATCCGATGAACCGGCGACAGCGCGACCTGTTCGACGCCGTGACCCAGCGTTATCCTGGCGCCCTCAGGTCTTTCGCCAACTCCAGCGGTTGTTTCCTGGGCGCCGACTTCGCCTTCGATGCGGCCCGACCGGGCGTGGCCCTGTTCGGGGGCGGTCCCGAAGGCCGCCCGGACGAACGCATCGCCCCGGTCGCCGCCCTGCTGGCCGACGTGCTTCAAGTGCGCGAGGTTCCTGCGGGGGAGAGCGTAGGCTATTCGCGCGGCTTCGTCGCCGACCGGCCGGTGCGGGTCGCCACCGTGGCCACAGGCTACGCCGACGGCGTGCTGCGATCTTACAGCCCCCTCGGCGAAGCGTGGGTGGCGGGCGAAACCCGCCGCTTGCTGGGCCGGGTGTCCATGGACGTCTGCGCTGTGGATGTGACGGGACTGGACGTCGCGGTCGGGGACAAGGTCGAACTGTTCGGCCCCAACCGCCCCCTCGACGCGGCGGCGGCGGCGGCGGGGACCATCAGCTACGAGCTTTTGACCTCGATCACCCCCCGCGTGCCGCGCATCTATCGTCAGTAGCCGCTGGTAAACGCGGCGAGACCGGCGGTCGAAACCACGAAGGCCATGGCCACAGCGCTCACGATGGCCAGGGCGATGAAGCCCAGCACCAGGCCGGCGATCAGGACCACGATGTAATAGACGACCTTCTTGTCTTCCGTGACCTTCATCAGGATCGGCAGACCGAAGAACAGCAGCACCAGGCTGTAGATCGCGCCGACCAGGGCGATCACGCCGCCCAGCCCCGGAATCAGATTGGCGATTCCCGCCACCCAGACAGCGGTGTGGGAGTAGACGGCCAGCTTCTGCGCCTGAATCGGGTTGGGCGTGCCGCCGAAGCTGGAGGCCAGGGTGTTGATGACCAGCCCGAGGATGAACACGCCCGCCAGCGCCAGCCCATAGGACAGCACCGCCAGGACCAGGGCGCTGATGATCGAGGCATGCCCGAAGGCGACGCCGGCGACCAGGGTCGCGATCGGTCCGATTGCGGCCAGGATCATGGCGTAGCGGGTGTAAAGGCTGTTCGTCGTGGCGAACTCGCGGTCTATGTCCTGCCATTCGGCCTTGGGCTGCGTCAGTATGCCTTTGACGCGGGCGACAAGGGCCGGATCGACAGCGGGCTGGGACGAGGAAACAGGATCGGTCATCGGTGACGCCTTGTCTGACGGGTTTGATGCATCTTGACGAAGTACTGACTTCGCACCGCTGTCTGGCATGAACCCGGTGCGACATACGCTCAACGCCGTCGCTACGGCAAAGGTTGCCACCTCGACCTCGCCTGCGACCGAAATTGTCGTCCGCTGGTCCCATGCCGTGCAGGACGCCCGACCGAATCGGCGGGTCTGCTAAGGAAGCTCATGGCTCGCGATTCCGCCCTCTATGTCTGTCAGTCCTGCGGCACGGTGCATGGCAAATGGTCCGGCCAGTGCAGCGCCTGCGGCCAGTGGAACACCCTTAGCGAGGAAAGCCGTTCGGCCCCGCCCGGCGCGATCAAGCCGGCGACCGCCGCCTCGGCGCGCGGGCGCGGCATACAGTTCGAGACGCTGCAGTCCGACACGCCCGAGCCGCCGCGCATCGCCACGGGCGTGGCCGAGTTCGACCGCGTCTGCGGCGGCGGCGTGGTGCCCGGCTCGGCCATACTCCTCAGCGGCGATCCCGGCGTGGGCAAGTCCACGCTACTGCTCGAAGTGGCGGCCAAGGCGGCTCTGCGCGGCGCACGGGTGGCCTACATCTCGGGCGAAGAGGCGGTCGAACAGATTCGCGCACGCGCTAAACGGATGGGGCTGGCCGATGCGCCGGTGAACCTGGCCGCCGCCACCGCCCTGCGCGACATCCTGGGCACGCTGAAGCGCGAAAAGTTCGACATTGTCATCGTGGATTCGGTCCAGACCCTGTGGTCCGACGTGCATGACAGCGGTCCCGGCTCCATCACCCAGGTCCGCGCCTGCGCCGGCGAACTGGTCCGCCTGGCCAAGAACGACGGTCCGGCCATCGTCCTGGTGGGCCATGTCACCAAGGACGGGCAGGTCGCAGGCCCCCGGGTGGTCGAGCATTTGGTCGACGCGGTCATGACCTTCGAAGGCGAGCGGGGCTATCCGTTCCGCATCCTGCGCGCCGGCAAGAACCGTTTCGGCGCCACCGACGAGATCGGCGTGTTCGAAATGGGCGACAGCGGCCTGCGTGAAGTGGCCAACCCCTCCGCCCTCTTTCTAGGCGAAGGCAAGGAGCGGGCGCCGGGCGCCGCCGTCTTCGCCGGGATTGAAGGCTCCCGCCCTGTTCTGGTGGAAATGCAGGCCCTGGTCGCCCCGTCCGCCTATGGCACCCCGCGCCGGGCCGTCGTCGGCTGGGATTCCGGTCGACTGGCCATGCTGTTGGCGGTGCTGGAAGCGCGCTGCGGCCTGGGGTTCGGAGACAAGGATGTCTATCTGAACGTCGCGGGCGGCCTGCGCATCAACGAGCCGGCGGCCGATCTGGCGGCGGCGGCGGCCCTGATCAGCTCGGCCCTGGATATGCCCCTGCCCCAGGGCTGCGTCGTCTTCGGCGAGATCGGCCTGTCAGGCGAAGTCCGCAGCGTCGGCCGCACCGAAGCCCGACTGCGCGAGGCGCAGAAGCTGGGCTTCGACCAGGTGCTTGGCCCTGCCCTTCAAGCCAAGACAAAGGGCGTCAAGGTCACGTCGGCGACACGCCTGACGGATGTTGTCGAACGAATCTCCCAGAACCGCTATTAGGTGTCGACGGTCGCGCTTTCTTTCGCCTCGTCATCCTCGCCCCTGCGGCGAGAATCCATAAGCTCCGTCAAAGCCGATCATCGGCGGCGCCGAGCGTATGGATCCTGGGGACAGGTCCTAGGATGACGGGTTAGGATGGGCGGGGCGAATTATTAGAGTGAGCCCCACGATGACCGGCTACGACGTCTTTGTCATCATCGTCCTGCTCTTCTCGGCCGCCGCCGGATGGCTGCGGGGCGGCGTGCGCGAGATCGTGACCCTGCTCAGCGCCGTTCTGGCCGCCCTGGTCGCCCTGATCGCCCTGCCCTGGACCGCCATCGCGGGTCGCGCATTGGTCGATCCAGACTGGGCCGGAACCATCCTGGCGGCCGTCCTGACCTTCTTCATCGTCTATTTCGGCCTGCGTCTCGCCGGGTCGCTGATCTCCAAGTCGGCACAGGCCAGCCCGCTAGGGGTCGTGGATCGTATCCTGGGGCTTCTGGTCGGAGCAGGGCGGGCGCTGACCCTGATCGGAGCGGTCCATCTGGTCATCGTCGCCGCCCTGCCGGACCAGCGTGCGCCGCGCTGGCTGGCTGAGGCGCGCCTTTATACCGTCAGCGCCATGGGTGCGCGCGCCATCCAGATCATCCTGCCCGGCGTGGCCAAGGGGGCCGACGCCATCACCCCGGTGATCGATTCCTCCGTGCGCAGCGGGTTTTCGAACGACGAAGCCTTGCCCCCGACGCAATCCGGGCCTAACTCGCGCCGCGACGCCGCCCCTTGAAGTCCCCCGGTCATCGGAGCCCGACGATGCGCCATCATATCGCCGATCCCGTCGTTCACCGCCCCCACTGGCGCGAGCCCGAGGACGATCAGTTGCGTCTGGAATGCGGCGTCTGCGGCATCTGGGGCGCTGACGAAGACGAAGGTTCCACAGTCGTCGCCCTTGGCCTGCACGCCCTTCAGCATCGCGGTCAGGAAGCCTGCGGCATCGCCAGCGTCAAGGACGAGCGCTTCTACACCGAACGCCACCAAGGTCTGGTGGGCGAAGCCTTCGGCGGCGCCGACCTGTCGCAGCGGATGCCCGGCCGCGCAGCCGTGGGGCACACCCGTTACTCCACCGCAGGCGGCAGCTTCCTTCGCAACATCCAGCCGATGTTCGCGGACCTGGACCAGGGCGGCATCGCCATCGCCCACAACGGCAATCTGACCAACTTCAAATTTCTGCACGCCCAGCTGGTCAGCGAAGGCGCCATCTTCCAATCGACCTCGGATTCGGAAGTCATCCTCCACCTGATCGCCCGCAGCCGCAAAGCCAAGATCGTCGATCGTTTCATCGACGCCCTGGCGCGGATCGAGGGCGGTTACGCCTTGGTCGCCCAGACCCGCACCAAGATGATCGGCGCGCGCGACCCGCTGGGCATCCGCCCGCTGGTTCTGGGCCAGCTAGGCGACGGCTGGGTGCTGGCGTCCGAGACCTGCGCGCTCGACATGATGGGCGCGACCTATGTGCGCGACGTCGAACACGGTGAAATCGTCGTCATCGACGACAGCGGCCTGAGTTCGCTGAAGCCCTTCCCCGCCCGCGCGGCGCGGCCCTGTCTGTTCGAATACGTCTATTTCTCCCGCCCCGATTCGGTCGTGAACGGCCGCTCGGTCTATGAAGTCAGAAAAGAGATGGGCCGGGGCCTGGCCCGCGAATTGGGCGTGGACGCCGACATCGTCGTGCCCGTGCCTGATTCCGGGGTTCCGGCAGCCCTAGGCTACGCCCAGGAAAGCGGTATCCCCTACGAGATGGGCATCATCCGCAGCCACTATCTGGGCCGCACCTTCATCCAACCCAGCCAGGGCGCCCGGCAGAAGGGCGTGCGGATGAAGCACAGCCCAAACAAGGCCGCCCTGGCCGGCAAGCGCGTGGTTCTGATCGACGATTCCATCGTGCGCGGCACGACCTCGGTGAAACTGGTCCGCGCAGTCCGCGCCGCCGGCGCAAAGGAAGTTCACCTGCGTTCCGCCAGCCCGCAAATCCTCTATCCCGACTTCTACGGCATCGACATGCCGGAACGCGCCCAGTTGCTGGCCGCCAACAAGACGCTGGACGAGATGCGCGAGATGCTGGAGGTCGATTCGCTGGGCTTCCTGTCCATCGACGGCCTGTACCGCGCCATGGGCGAGCCCGGCCGCGACAACGCCAACCCGCAGTTCACCGACCACTACTTCACCGGCGACTATCCCACCCGCCTGCTGGATCGGGAGATCGAGGAAGGCGGCCGCGAGTTCGGTGCCAAACAGCTGTCCCTGCTGGTCAGCGCATAAAGCGAACCTGACGCGCGCGCGGCGCTTGGCCTTACGGTCAAGGCCGCGCTATCAGGCCCTATGTCCGATCTTCCCCTGAACGACCGTATCGCTCTTGTCGTCGGCGCATCGCGCGGCATCGGCTATGAAAGCGCGCTGGCGCTGGCCAAGGCGGGCGCACACGTCATCGCGACCGCTCGCACCCAGGGCGGCCTGGAGGAACTGGACGACGCCATCTTCGCCGCCACGGGCCGCCACGCCACCCTGATCCCGTTCGATCTGGTGGACGGCGGGGCCATCGACCGTCTGGGCGGCGCCATCTTCGAGCGGTTCAAGAAGCTGGACGTGTGGGTCCACGCCGCCGCGACCATGGGGCCGTCCGGTCTGACGCCGGTGTCCCACGCCGATCCGCGCGAGTTCGCCAAGGTCGAGAAGACCAACTTCACCGCCGTCTATCGCCTGATCCGTTCGCTGGAGCCGCTGCTGCGCGCCTCCGACGCCGGGCGGGCCATTCACCTGACCACCAGCATCGCCGCCAGCCCGCGCGCCTTCTGGGGCATGTACGCCGCGACCAAGGCGGGGGCCGAGGCCCTAGTGAAGGCCTGGGCCGATGAGATCGAGAGCACCCCGGTCCGCGCCTGCATCGTCGATCCGGGCCGGATGCGCACCGCCATGCGCGCCCAGGCCTATCCCGGGGAAGACCCGTCCGCCCTGCCCCATCCGTCAGCGATCGGCCCCCTGGTCGTCGATCTGGCCCGCCCGGACGCGACGCCGCCCTTGACCATCCGGTTCCGGGACTGGAAGTCCGGCCCATCGACCGAAGCCCTGATCTGAGACTTTCATCCCTGCTCGCCGCCGTTCGTCCCCGAAGGGTGGCGATGCGGGGCGGAGGTCGGCAAGGCGGGGTCCATGACCCTGTTCTCGTCCTTTCTGATCGTCCACGTCTCGACCGGGCTTTGCGCCGTTCTGGTCGGCGTCATGCCCATCGTCACGCGCAAAGGCGGACGCGCCCATCGGTTCTGGGGGCGGCTGTTCGTCGGTCTGATGGCCGTCCTTTTGATCTGCGCCTGGGCGATGACAGCGCTGCGGTTCAACACCTATTTCCTGGCCCTTTCGGCGACCGCCACCCTCAGCCTGTTCTCGGGCGTGCGGGTGTTGGGGCGAAAGCGGCCCGACCTGAACGCCGAGGACCGCGCCCGCCCCCTGGACTGGGCCGCGACCCTGGGCGTGATCGGCGTTGGCCTGTGGGTTCTCGTTCTGCTGGCGAGCGGCCGTTCCGACGGTCCCGCAACCGTCTCGGCCGCCCTGGCCGCCAGCGCCCTGACGATGGGCGTCTGGGATCTGTGGCGTTTCGCAGCCCCGACGTCCTGGCCCTTTTCGCCGAACCTGTGGACTTACGAGCATCTAACGAAGATGCTGGGCGCGTACTCTGCGGTACTGAGCGCCTTCTCGGGCAACTTCCTGACCGCCATGCCCGCGCCCTGGAGCCAGCTGTGGCCGACCGTCCTGTTGCAATGCCTGATCGTCGTCTGGATCGCGACCTTGCTGGTCCGCAAGCGCCTTCGCCCCTTATGCGTCGGTTGAGTCACGCGCCCGTCGCGGCGGCGGTCGGCCTGTTCGCGGCCTACAGCTATGTCGCCACCGTGTTCGCCGTCGCCTGGTATCTGCGGCGCGGGATGGCGGACCTGTCCGTGGGCGCCTCCCTGCTTTGGGCGGCCCTATCCTACATGCCGTGGCTGGGGGTCGCAGGGCTGACATGGAGCGTGATTCGCCGGGTCGGCGCGGGGTGGCGGGCGGCGGGCGTTCTGGCCGCCGTCATGCTGTTGGCAGTCCCCCTGATCGCCGCCCTGAACGCCCGCACCGACATGGATTTCCTGAAACACGCCAGCGAGGGCGAGGAATGGGCGGCGCGGACCATCGATCGGCTGCCGGTCGTCCTTCTTCTCTACACCGCCGTCGTCGCTGTCGGTCTGGCTGCCGCCTACTGGCGCAGCGCGCGTGATGCCCGCGACCGGATCGCCGTCCTGACCGCCGCCCTGTCCGAAGCCCGCACGCTGGAACCAGAGCCGACCAAGCGAGTCTTGGTATCCACGGGCCGGACGCGCGCCTCAGTCTCGGTCGGCGACATCGAATGGTTCGCTTCGGCCGGCAACTATGTCGTGGTCAACTGGGACGGCAAGGAAGGCCTGATCCGCGACACCTTGCAGTCTCTGGAGGCGCGCCTGGACCCGCGCCTCTTCACCCGCAGCCACCGATCCAGCCTGATCAACCTGGCCCGTGTCGCACAGGTCCAACCGCTGTCGGACGGCGCCTGGCGGTTGACGATGAACAGCGGCGCCGAACTGGTGGTCAGCCGCACCTATCGCGACGCAGTCCTGGAAAAACTGGGGCGTACAATCCTCAACTTAAGGCGTGCATGAAGGACAGCGGACAGGATGGGCATGACGCGGTTGAGCCTACATGAACCCTATTGGTCTTCTCATCGAAAAGTCACGTCTCAGTCAATGTGAGTGGTGCGATTAGTTCGACCAGATCATCAGGCCAGATGGTTTCATCGCTCGCGCGAATCTCCTGAACGGTCCACCAGCGATGCTCGGCCAACACCCTGTGTTCCTCCTCGGTCCAGCCCGAAGCCGACAGGCAGAACGCCTCTGTCCGCAGCAGGAAGAACCGCTGATCGACCCGCGCCATCCGCCCGTCCGGCAGGCGGAAACACACGATGCGCCGAGCCACCTCGGGTCCCGGATCATCGACGACCAGCCCTGTCTCTTCGAACAGTTCGCGGCGCGCAGCGTCCTCATAGGTTTCGCCCGGCTCACACCCGCCGCCGGGCGTGGCCCAGAAGGCGGTTCCGGCCAGCGGACCCTCGACATAGCGAAAGTGGAACAGCAGCACCCGGCCCTGCCCGTCCAGGATCAGCCAGCGAGACGTCGGCCGATCAGGCAAAACAGCGGGTTCGCCGTCGCTCATGCGGTCAGCGCCCCGACCTCAACGTTTGGCGCCGCCCTTCTGGCCGGTGCGGACGCGGCCCGAGCGCGAGACCTGGCGGGCCCCGCCGCGGGCGCCCTTGCCGACGAAGGCGTTGCTCCCCGACTTCTTGGACGCGCTGGCCTTCAACCCGCCCAGGGGTTTGACCTTGGGCTTGATGCCGGCCTTGGCCTTCTGCTCCAGCGCTTTGCCGGGCAGGTTCGACAGCCGTTCCTCGGCCTTTTCGGCCTTCTGCACCCGACGCGGGGCGGTCTTGGCCGCACCCTTGAACCGTTCCGGCCCCGACTTGGCGCCGCCATCGACATAAGGGTTTGTCCCGCTAGTCTTGACCACCAGACGGATCGGCGTGCCGGGCAGGTCGAAACTCTCGCGCAGGGAGTTGATCAGATACCGCTTGTAATGATCCGGCATCGCCTCGGCGCGGCTAGCCATCAGCACAAAGGTCGGCGGGCGGGCCTTGGTCTGGGCCATGTATTTCGGTTTGATCCGCTTACCGTCCACGGCGGGAGGCGGGTGCCGCTGGGTCGCCATCGACAGCCAGGTATTGAGGTCCTTGGTCTTCACCTTGACCGACCAGGTGTCATGGGCCTGAAGCACCGCCGGCATCAGACGCTCCACCCCCCGACCGCTGTGCGAGGACAGGGCGACGAAGGGCGTGCCCTTCAGTTGGGGCAGCTTGTCCTCGGCCATGGTCTTCAGCTTGGACAGGCGCGACTGGGGTTCTTCTTCCAGGTCCCATTTGGACGCCACATAGACCAGGGCGCGGCCTTCGCGCTCGACCAGGTCGGCCAGTTGCAAATCCTGAGTGTCGAAGGCGTCGTCCTTGTCCATTACCAGGACCACGACTTCGGCGAAGGTGATGGCGCGGATGGTGTCGGCGACCGACAGCTTCTCCAGCTTCTCCTGAACGCGAGCCTTGCGGCGCATGCCGGCGGTGTCCACCAGCCGGATGTTCTTGTCCTCATAGACCCAGTCGACCGAGATGGAGTCGCGCGTGATCCCCGCCTCCGGCCCGGTCAGCAGGCGGTCATCGCCGATCAGGCGGTTGATCAGGGTCGACTTGCCCGCGTTCGGCCGGCCGATGACGGCGATGCGGATCGGCTTGTCCGGCTCGTCGACTTCCTCGACGAAGATGTCCTGAGAGGCGGCGACCAGGGCGGCGTAAAGGTCCGCCATCCCTTCACCATGCTCGGCCGAGATGGCGACGGGTTCGCCGAAGCCCAGGGCGTGCGCCTCGCCCACGCCGCCGCCGCTTTCGCGGCTTTCGGACTTGTTGGCCAGCAGGATAACCGGCTTGTGCACCTTGCGCAGACGGTCGGCGAAGATACGGTCCAGCGACGTGACGCCTTCGCGGGCGTCCATCATGAACAGGATCAGCTCTGCGTCCTCGATGGCCGCCTCGGTCTGCTCGCGCATCCGGGCTTCCAGGCTTTCGTCTGTGACGTCCTCGTAGCCGGCGGTGTCGATCAGCGTCAGGTCCAGATCGCCGATATTGCCGTCCGCATAGCGGCGGTCCCGGGTCACGCCGGGCCGGTCGTCGACCAGCGCGAGACGCTTGCCGACGAGGCGGTTGAACAGTGTCGATTTGCCCACATTGGGGCGGCCGACGATGGCGACCTTCAGAGCCATGTCGGCCTTCTAACGCAGTTTGGCTGAAACGTCAGCGGATACAGATCAACTGACCAGTATCGGTCAGCACATAAAGCGCGCCATTGTAGGCGGCCGGGGCGATATAGGCAGGGGCGCCCAGCTTCAGCGTCGTCTGCTGTGCGCCGGTCTTCGGATCCAAGGCCACCGCCTCGCCAAAGGAATTGACCAGCACCAGACGGTTCGACGCCAGCAGCGGTCCCGACCATTGCGGCGTGATGGTGCGGCGACCAAAGGTCAGGAAGCCGCCTTCCTTGCGCGCACGCCCCTCGTTCAGCTCGCGGGTCCAATAGACCTGGCCCGTGTCGCGGTTGACGGTGATCAGTTGGCCCGACTTGGACACGGCATAGACCACGTCCCCGACCGGCAGGGGCGCGTTGACGCCCGTGACGGGCAGTTGCCACTTGGGCTGGCCCGAGCGCAGGTCAAGCGCGCCCAGCACCCCCGAATGACTGACGCCATAGACCATGCCCCGGCTGATGACGGGACGGCCGGCGACGTCGCGCACTTCCGACAGGGCGCTGGTGCGGCTAGTGCGCGACAGGGTTTCCTCCCACACCGCCTGGCCATTGACGGCCGACAGGGCGACCAACTGGCCTGAGGCGAAGGGCGCCACCACCGTATTGCCCGACACCGCCGGGCTGGCGGCCCGCATCACGCGCGCCGGTTCGGCGATGCCGCGATAGGCCCAGTCCTGGGCGCCGGTCGTGGTGTCGAAGGCGAATAGCTGGCTGTCCACATCGACCACGAAGACGCGATTGCCCGCCACGGTCGGGGCGCCGTGGATCGGCGAATCGACCGCCTGGGTCCAGACGACGGCGCCGGTGTTGGCGTCCAGCGCCGACATGGACCGATAGCCGGACGAGACGAAGACCTTGCCGCCGCCGACGGCCACGCCGCCGCCGAAGCCGCCGCTGCGGTCGCGCTCGGGGTTCTTGACGCTGGTCTTCCACAGGACTTCGCCGGTGTCGGCGGATACGGCCGACACGGTCGAATCGCCGTCCAGGACGAAGATCTTGCCGTTGTCTGCCACGACCGGCGCCATGACGTTGCCGACGCGGGCCGAACCGGCGCCGATGTCGCGCTTCCAGGCGATCTGGAAGTTCGGGGCGGCGATGACATGCTCGACCAGATTCTCGGTCGTGCCGCCCGGCTGGGTCCAGGCCGTCGCCGCCTGCGGTCCGGGCAGGAAGAAGTCACGGCCCGACAGAGCGGCGGACGGCGCCAACTGCTGTTCGAACTCCAGCACCGAGATCCGTTGGCCGGCCGAGGCGGTGGCCCCCGGCTGATCCTTCTTGCCGATGAACGGCAGGTTGCGGGTCAGGGTGCCGCATGAGGCCATGGTGGCCGCGACGCCGCAGATCAGCGCGACTTTCAGAACTCGATTCATCGGGGGCGTCCTGTTGGAGGTCGTCACTGTTGGGCGGCGGCGGGAGCAGAAGCCGAAGGCGTAGGCGCATTGCCGGCGCGGGCGGCGGGCGCAGGAGCGACGGCGGCGGCCTTGGCGATGCCCAACAGGGCGGCGGCCGTTCCGGCGTCGATCGACTCGATGGCGATCTGGGCGCGCTGGCGCACCGAATCCGGCACGTCCTGACCCAGTTGCAACAGAACGAAAGCTTCGCGCGCTTCCTTGATCTTGCCGTGCTGCAGGCGCGCCAGGGCCAGAGCCTCCTGAGCGAAGGCGTGCAGCGGGCGCTTGTCGTCGGCCAAGGGCTGCAGCCGCTTTTCGACCTCGGCCAGGGGCGCGGTGTCCATGATCAGGAAAGCGGCCTTCAGCGCAGCCGGATCGCCCAGGATCGGGTCGCCCGCAGCCTTCGCCGCTTCGTCGAACAGACGCACAGCGTCGGGAATCTTGTTGGCGGTCACAGCCAGGCCGGCCTGCTGCTGCAGAGCCAGAACCTTGTAGGCTCCGCCGGCCTTCACGGCCTCTTCGAAGGCGGCGCGGGCGTCCATCGGCTTTTCGGCGCGCAGGGCCTCCATGCCGCGGTCATAGGCCGCCGCCCCCTTGGCCGCCCGGTTGGAGCTGTAGGAATCCCAACCCCACCAGCCCAGGGCGCCGATCAGCGCAACCACCAGAACGACGCCCACGACAGGCAGCCAGGTGCGGGCCAGACGCTTGTAGCGTTCGGAGCGAAGCTCCTCCTCGACCTGCTCGAAGACATCAACCACTGAAACGTCGCCCCAAAATCGCTAAAAGCAAACCGGCGCGGACCCTAGAAGGTCGGCGCTTCGCCCGCAACGTGATCCGTCACGGCCTAGCCGGCTTTTTCGAGCAGTAGGTCCCGACTTCGGCAGGAAAACGGCGGCCGTCCTGCGCCGCCGCTTTTCCGGCACGGCCAATCGCCTGCCAGCGATTCGACCGCGCCCTGGTTCAGATGTCCTGCGACAGCTTCACCGCGCCGGCGGCCAGCAGGGCGACCAGGGCCCCGGCCACGGCCCAGAACATCACCATCCCGGACCCGCTCATCAGGTCCAGCGATCCCAGGCCCACTCCATCCAGTCCCGTCTGAACCACATCCTGTGCGGCCGAAGCCGCCGATGTCACGCCGCGAACCACGGGGGCCCCGCCCTCGTCGGAGAAGTTCACATGCACGCCCTCGCGCAGGGCCAGGCCACCGCCGATCACGCCCGCCGCCGTCAGGATCAGGCTGCGCCAGCGCGAACGCTTCTCCAGCCGCGCCTGAAACACCGCCAGGAACAGGGCCTGGTCGGCCAAAGGCGGCGTCCGGGCGAACATCCGCTCGATCATCGGGTCGAATTCGTCAGCCGACATGGCTCGCCCTTCCGTTCGTCGCCGCCGGCTGAAGCCGCGCGCGGAGCTTATCCAGACCACGTTTGACATGGGATTTCACCGTTCCGAGCGGCAGATTCATGGCCGCCGCGATCTCGGGGTGCGACATGCCCGCGCCGTGGCACAGGGACACGCACACCCGCTCGGTTTCGTTCAACGCCTTCATCGCCTCGTCTAGGTCCAGGGTTCCGGCGTGATCGACGGGCGTTCCGGCCTCCTCGACCTCGCTTTCGGCGACATAGCGGGCCTCGTGCGCCACGCGCTTGAGATACAGGCGCGCGGCGATCTTCTTGATCCAGCCGGCGAAGGTCCCCTGCCCCCTGAACTCGGCGCAGCGCTGGAAGCCTTGAAGGAAGGCGTCCTGCGCCACGTCGTCCGCCAGGGAGGGCGCGGCGCCCATCCGGCGCAGCAGGCCCCGCACCGCAGAGCCGTGTCGCCGCACCAGCTCGCCGTACTCGCGCCGCCCACCGGCCGCCGCCTGGACGGCCAGTTCGACATCGTGAAGTTCTCGAAGTGACTTGGTCATGACGGTTTCCCCCGGGACGCCGTCAGTCCTTGTGCGGATTGAAGAAGCTCAGAACGATATAGGCCAGGCCGATGGTGGCCGGGATGCAGGCCACGCCCAGCAGTCCGTTGCCGATATCGCCGTCCCAGTGACGGCCGCTGAACTGGCTGACCAGACCAAAGGCCGCCAGGCCGATGCCGGTCGCCAGCCAGATGATTCCGCGCCGGATGTCCTTGGTGCGCGACGGCAGCGACTTCTGCACATCCTTGGTCAGGGCGTCGATCAGTTCGGGCGGCAGGGCCTGGCCCTTGTCCACCGCATGCCGCACCGTCTCCTGGATGTCCCGCTTCTCGCGATACTTCAGGAAGGTGGGCCCGAAGACGATGGCCGTGATGGTGCCGAAGACGGCGAAGATGGCGAAAAGTGGAATGAAGTCTTCCATGACGTATGCCTTGTGATCCGTATCGGGCCGCCGTTGCAGCGCCCTTATGACCACAAGAGGCTGCGGCCCGCCCCTACGGATGCGCGCCCGGACGTGAAATCTTCGTAAGGTCCGCCGGACGTTTCCAACCCATCCACCCCGGTCTAGGGTGAGGACCCGACACAAGAAAGGAACACCCCGTGGCCCACGTCGTCTATCGTATCGTCGAACATGACGGAGGCTGGGCCTATAAGGCGGGCGAGACCTTCTCCGAAACCTTCTCCAGTCACGATGCGGCCAAGGCGGCGGCGGTGCGCGCCGCGCGCGAGCAGCGGGTGCCGGACCAGACGGCCGCCATCGAATACGAAACCGCCGACGGACGCTGGATCACCGAAAGCGCCGACGGTCACGACCGCCCCGAAACCGAGGTCGAGGGCTGAGGTCCGGCGCATGATCGCCAGACGCGCCCTACTATGCGCGGCGGCCGCCCTGCCGCTGGCTGCCTGCGCGACGACATCCGCGGCCCCACGGCCCGCGCGGCTAAAGCTGGTAACGTTCAACATCTGGCACAATCAGGGCGACTGGGCCGCGCGGCGTCCACTGCTGATCGCGGCGCTCAGGGACCAGGACGCCGACGTCATCGCCCTGCAAGAGGTGCTGGAAGACGCCAATGTCGGCCTGGAAAACCAGGCGCGGATGCTGGCGCGCGAACTGGGCGGCTATTCCGTCGCCTTCGTATCGACCGATCCGGAGGGTGCGCCGCGCCGCTACGGCAACGCCCTGCTGACGCGCCTGCCCGTGCTGGCCGAGGACAAGGTCAGGCTGGAACCGACGAACGACTTCCGCACCGCCCTGCGTGTGCGGGTGTCGGATGCCGGTCGCCCCGTCGATATCGTCGTCACCCATCTGGCCTGGCAAGAGGACGCCGGCCCGGTGCGGGCGCGTCAGATCCAGCATCTGCTGAGTTGGCTGCCGCAGGACGGCGCGCCGCTGGTCGTCATGGGGGACTTCAACGCGACCCAGGACGATTCCGGCCTGACAACCCTGACCGACGCCCGCTTCTTCAGCGCCCTGCCCCGAAACGCGGTCTTGACCACCCTGAACCCGGCCAAGGGTCATCCGAACCGCGTCATCGACCACATCTTCGCCGAGCGGGCGTTCTTCGCTCCAGTCGGGGCCCATATCTTCGGCGACACGCCGACCGGCGGCGAGTATCCGTCCCACCACTTCGGCGTGGCCGCGACGCTCGAACTCAGGTGAAGGCGGCGGCGTAGGCGTCCGGCTTGAAGCCGACCAGGCGCCGGTCTCCCAGGTCCAGCACCGGCCGCTTGATCATCGACGGCTGCGCGATCATCAGGGCGATGACCTTGTCCCTGTTCAGGTTCGCCTTGTCGATCTCGGGCAATTTCTTGAACGTCGTGCCGGCGCGATTCAGCACCGTCTCCCACCCGTGTTCTTCGATCCACAGCCCCAGCCGTCCCGCGTCTATCCCGGCCTTCTTGTAGTCGTGAAACTGATAGGCCACGCCGTGCTGGTCCAGCCAGACGCGCGCCTTCTTCACCGTGTCGCAGTTGGGAATGCCGTACATCGTGATCATGATCGCCTCCTAGCCGCTCAGAACCGCTTCGTCAGCCCCAGGCTGACCACCCGCCCGCGCGGATCGGCGACGACCGGGTCGTAGCCAAGGGCGAACTGGGCCAGGGGCGGCGCCTTGTCCATGACATTGACCACGCCCAGCGACAGGTCCACGTCGGCGCCGATCTGGCGGGTGTAGAGCAGGTCCAGCGTCGTCTGGCTGGCGATCTGAGGGTCAGTAATGCCGCTGCGGTCGTTGCGATAGCCGCTGGTGTAGTGGACCAGGGCGGTCACGCCCTGCGACCCGCTGCTCCAGCCCAGGGCGAATTCTCCGCGATCGCGCGGCAGGGACCGACCGATGTTGTTCAGATTGGTCGAGCCGACACCCGATACCGCAGCCGATCCGGCGTTCAGCCGGATGTCGTAACGGTCCACATAGGTCCAGGTCGCCGACGCCGTCGCCCGTCCGCCCCACAGATCGCGGCCATAGCGGGCCGACAGGTCGATCCCTTGCGTCTGGATAGACGAGGCATTGACGAAGGCCAATTGCACGAAGGTCAGGGCGCCGTTCTGCGCCCGCGTCACCTTGCGCTGGGCCTCCGTTCCGGTCAGACCCGCCGTCGTATCGGCCGTCGCCCTGTCGATGACGGCCTGGGCCGATTCCTTGATCACCAGATCGGCGTAGTCGAACCGCCAGGCGTCCAGGCTCAGGTTCAATTCCTTGATCGGCCGCCACTGGGCGCCGAAGGTCAGGCTCTCGGACTTTTCGGGCTTCAGACCCGGATCGCCGGAGGTCAGGGTGTTGACGAAGACGAAAGCGCCCCGGTCGAACACCGACGGCTGCGACGCCTGGGCGCCCGACAGGGCATAGACCGACGGCGCGCGGAACCCCTGCCCCCAGGAGGCGCGCAAAGCCAGGTCGTCGGTGACATCCCAGCGCACTGCGGTCTTGGGGCTGAATCGGCCCTGATCGCCGTCATAGGTTTCGTAACGCCCGGCCAGTTGCGCCTCGATGCGTTCGCCCAGATGCAACCGCGCCTCGCCGAAGGCCGCCAGCGCCTGTTGATCCCCGTTGAAATCGGGCGAATAGCCGGCCGTCAGCATCTCCCCCGCATTCACCAGGTCGCTCCAGTCGTGGCGGAAGGCGCTGCGGCGATACTGGGCGCCCAGGGCGACATCGACCGATCCGCCGGTCCAGGCCAGGGTCTGACCGCCTGTCGACGCCTCGACGGTGATCAGGCCGGCGGCGCCCCTCAGGCCGACATCGCCGGTCAGGCTTTCGATCAGGGCGGCGCTGTTCGCCGTTCCCGTGCCCAGATAGGCGCTGCCGAACGGATTGAAGTATCGGCACGGCCCCGCGCCCGGCGTCCCCGTGGCGGCGTCGCAACCGGCGCCGCCCAGGCCCCTCAGGGTGTTCTGAAGCGCGCTGCCGATCACGTCCGGCTTGTCATAGGCGACGTGCTGGCGGCTGGCGGTCGCCGCCAGAGTCCAAGTCCAACCGCCGTCGAACCGGCCGTCCAGACCCGCGGCCAGACGCCAGGTGCGATAATCGAACCGGGACCGCATCGCCCCCGCCTCCGCCCCCAGAAGGCGGCCGCGAAACAGCACGTCCTCTCCGAACGGATTGTCGGGATGGGTGGCCGGAACGGTCAGCGCCCGCGCCAGGATCGGCAGCGACGGCGTCAGCCGCGCTTCGGTCCAGGTCGAGGACTGGGCGCCCTGAAGCGACAGGGTCGTCTCCCTCCCCATCGGCCGCCGATAGTCGGCGAACACCTGCGTCCGCGTCTCCTGAGGAACCAGGTCGAAGAAGTCGGAATAGTCCAGCCGGCAGAAGCTGTCGGTCGGCGAATTGCGGTAGGCGTCGGCGAAGGCCGGGTTCCCGCAAGCCGGATCGGGCGAATAGGCGTTCCGACTGGACCGGAAATACGACCCCGGCTGGCCGTAGCTGGTCACGGCGGTCCAGGCCGCGCGGCCGTATCGCTGGGCCTGGGTGAAGTCGCGCTCGTCCGACCCCAAGGCCGAGCGGTGGAAATGCGACGCCGCCAGCGTCAGGTCGCCGCCCAGCAAGCCGAACCCGCCCAGGGCTTCCACCACTGTTTCCTCGGACCCGTCCGCCACGGCGTATTTGGCCCGCGCCTCCGGCGTCGTCACGCCGTGTCGGGTGATGAAATTCACCACCCCCGCCACCGCATCCGATCCATAGACGGCCGAGGCGCCGTCCTTGACCACTTCGATCCTCTGAAAAGCGATGGTCGGCGCCAAGGAGTTGATGTCGACGAAGGCCGACCCGTCGGTGGCGATCACGGCGCTGCTGGTCCAGCGCTGCCCGTCCACCAGCACCAGGGTCGAGCCGAGGCCCAGGTTCCGCAGATTGAACTGCGCCGTGCCCGAGCTTTGCGGCTGATTCAGTTGATCGACCTGATTCTCCGATCCCGAATTGGCCGTGACCAGCCGGGGTGCCTGCGACAAGTCCGACACGCCGGCGGCAGCCAGAGTGTCCGCGCCGATGACTTCGACCGGCGCGATGCGGTCGCCGCCCGCGATGCGCGACCCCGTCACCACCACATCGTCCACATGCGTGACCGGCCTTGCGCCCTCCTGCGCCTGGGCGACGACGGCCCCCGCCAGCCAGACCGTTGTGCCCATAAGGATTCTGCGTCGCGCCATAGAACGGCTCCCCTTCAAAACCGTGGGGCTTCTAACCAGCGTCGCCGTTTTGCGAAAGATGAATTTCGCAACTTTGCAAATCGATCTGACAGCGTCCGCCCAGTCTTCGATCGTCTTGATCCGCCCGATGTAACCGGTTACGGTGGCCCAAAAGATACAACGGGTTCAGGAAACGCAGAGCATGGCCAACCTCCGTCTTGTCGAGGTGAAGAAGGCGTTCGGCGCCGTCCCGGTGCTGAAGGGCGTCGATCTGGAGATCGCCGACGGCGAGTTCGTGGTCTTCGTCGGCCCCTCGGGCTGCGGCAAGTCCACCTTGCTGCGGACCATCGCCGGCCTGGAGGACGCCACCACGGGCCAAGTCTGGATCGGCGACCGGATGGTCAACGACCTGTCCCCGTCGGACCGGGGAATCGCCATGGTGTTCCAGTCTTATGCGCTCTATCCGCACATGACGGCCTATCAGAACATGGCCTTCGGTCTGAGTTTGGCCAAGACGGACAAGGCCGAGATCGACCGCCGCGTCCGCGGCGCCGCCGAAACCCTGGGCATAACCGACTATCTGGACCGCAAACCCAAGGCCATGTCGGGCGGCCAGCGCCAGCGCGTCGCCATCGGCCGCGCCATCGTGCGCGAGCCGCAGGTCTTTCTGTTCGACGAGCCCCTGTCGAACCTCGACGCCGCCCTGCGTGTGCGGATGCGCTACGAATTCGCGCGCCTGCATGCCGAGTTGAAGACCACCATGATCTACGTCACCCACGATCAGGTTGAGGCGATGACCCTGGCCGACCGCATCGTGGTGCTGAACGGCGGCCGAATCGAACAGGTCGGCGCACCGATGGCGCTTTACGACCACCCGGCCAACCTATTTGTCGCCGGCTTCATCGGCAGCCCCAAGATGAACCTGCTGGCCGTCACCCTCGTGGAGGCGTCGGCGACCGGCGCGGTCGTGCAGATCGAAGGAGGCCAGACCTTGCGCGTCGCCGTGGACGCCGCCTCGGCCCGCCCGGGCGACAAGGCGACCCTGGGCGTGCGGCCCGAACACCTGAGCTTGTCCGGCGACGGCGACGTGCTGACCGCCCAGGTCATGTTCGTGGAGACCCTGGGCGCCGCCGCCCTGGCCCACCTGAACCATCCCGCCGCCTCGGACACTTTGACGGTCCAGGCCCCGGCCGACCTGAAGGCCCAGCCCGGCGAGGCGCTGACCTTGCATGTGCCCGCCGCGCAGGCCTACCTGTTCGACGTCGAGGGTCAGGCTTTCCGCCGACTTTAACGGCTCCGGGATTTCCGGGGCTTCTTCTCGGCGGCCTTTCTCAGCGCCACGTCCAAAGAGCGGCGCGCCCAGTCCACAGCCAGGTCCGGATCATCGACCGCCGCCTCCGGCAGGCCCCAGAAGCCCAGGCTGACCGACGCGCCGGTCCTGGTCGGATAGGTGAAGGGCCGCGCGCCTTCGGCCTCCAGGGCGGCGGCCAGGGCCTCATCGGCTTTCAACCAGACCACGCCGTCGTCCAGCACGGCGAACATCACGCCGGATGCGTACACCCCCGCCCCGCCGAACATCCGCTTGATCTCCAGCCGCCCCAGGCCCGCCAGATGCTCGCGGACCCATTCGCCGAAGTCCGCCTCATAGGTCATGTCAGTCGGCGGCGGCCGGAACGATCGTCACGCTCTCGCCACAGCCGCAGGCGTCGGTCTGGTTGGGATTGTTGAACACGAATTTGGACGCCAGCCGCGTGGTCTCGTAGTCGATTTCGGTGCCGATCAGGAACAGCACCGCCTTGGGCTCGATCAGGACGGTCACGCCTTTGTCCTCGACCACTTCGTCCAGCGGCCCGATCGCGTCGGCATAGGCGAAGGTGTATTCCTGCCCCGCGCAGCCGCCGTTCTTGACCCCGATCCGCAGACCGACATAGGCGTTGTCGGCGTTCGCTAGGATTTCGCGCACGCGCTCGGCGGCCCGGTCGGTCAGGGTCACGATTTTGGGACGCGGGCGGCGCGGACGGGATGCGGTCTGAAGCTCGGTCATCGTCAGAACATGTCCATCAGAACATATTGAGGGCCAGCTTGGCCTCGTCACTCATCTTGGAGGCGTCCCACGGCGGATCGAACACCAGATTGGCCTTGGCGCTGCGCACGCCCTCGACCTTCTCCACCGCCGTCTCGACCCAGCCGGGCATTTCGCCGGCGACCGGACAGCCCGGCGCCGTCAGGGTCATGTCCACCACCACGTCGCGGTCGTCGTTGACGTCCACGCGATAGATCAGGCCCAGCTCGTAGATGTCGACCGGGATTTCCGGGTCATAGACGGTCTTCAGCGCCTCGATCAGGTCTTCAGTCAGCTTGTCCAACTCGGCCTGCGACAGGGCGCTCTTCTGGGGTTCGTCCCAGGCGGCCCGGAAGGCGTCGCTGTCCTGAACGGTTTCGTCGGTCATCGGTCGTCACACAAAGAAGTTCCGCGCCTTGATCAGCGCGTCCACGAAGGCGTCCGTATCCTCCACGGTGTTATATAGGGCGAAGGAGGCGCGGGTGCTCGACGTCACCCCCATTCTTTTCGCCAGCGGCTCGGCGCAATGCAGGCCCGCCCGCACGGCGACGCCATAACGGTCCATGATCTGGGCCACGTCATGGGCGTGGGCGCCCTCGACGGCGAAGGTCAGGATCGCGCCCTTGCCGTCCGCCTGACCCAGGATCCGCAGCCAGTTTTGGCCCGCCAGCCGATCCACGGCATGCTGATACAGCCCATGTTCGTGCGCCTGCACCGCCGCCGGGTCGTACTGCGCCAGCCACTCCAGCGCCGCGCCCAGGCCGATAGCCTCCAGGATCGGCGGCGTCCCCGCCTCGAAGCGATGCGGCGGCCGGGCGTAGGTCACGCGGTTCCGCTCGACCGTCTCGATCATCTCGCCCCCGCCCTGATAGGGCGGCAAAGCCTCCAGCGCCTCGGCCTTGCCGTACAGAGCGCCGATGCCGGTGGGGCCGAATAGTTTGTGGCCCGTCAGCACATAGAAGTCGCAGCCGATGGCCTGCACGTCCGGCGCGGCGTGCACCGCCCCCTGGCACCCGTCGATCAGCACCCGAGCGCCGACCGCATGGGCTTTGGCGGTGATTTCGGCCACCGGATTTATGGTGCCCAGCACGTTCGACATGTGGGTGACGGCGACCACCCGCGTCCTCGGCCCCAGCAGGTCGGCATAGGCCGCCATGTCCAGCGCCCCGTCGTCCCGCACCGGAATCCATCGGAGCACCGCCCCGCGCCGTTCCCGCAGCAGATGCCAGGGCACGATGTTGGAGTGATGCTCCATTTCCGAGACGATGATCTCGTCGCCGGGCTGGATGGACAGGCCGAGGCCGTTGGCCACCAGATTGATCGCCTCGGTCCCGCCCTTGGTCCAGACGATGTTTTCGGGCGACGGGGCGTTCAGGAAGCGGGCGACGACCTCGCGCGCTGCCTCATAGGCCTCCGTCGCCTCGTTCGACAGGGTGTGCAGGCCCCGATGGACGTTGGCGTAGCCGCCCTCCATCGTCGCCACCAGGGCGTCGATCACCGCACGCGGCTTCTGGGCAGATGCCGCATTGTCCAGATAGACCAGGGGCTTGCCATTCACCGACCGCGACAGGATCGGAAACTGCGCCCGCACAGCATAGGGGTCGAACAGGGTCACAGCCGCGCCGTCAGCCATTCCCGCGCCACCTCTCTCGCGCCTTCGTGCTCGATCCGGTCGATGACCTCGATCAGGAAGGCGTGGGTCAGCAGCGCACGCGCCTCGTCGGCCGGAATGCCGCGCTGCTGCATGTAGAACAGGGCGCTTTCGTCCAGCGTTCCCACCGTATTGCCGTGCGCGCACTGCACGTCGTCGGCATAGATGATCAGTTCCGGCTTGGCGTCGATCTCGGCCCGCTCGGAGGCGATCAGGGCATGGTGGCCCATCCGCGCATCGGTGCCGTCCGCCCCGCGCTCGACGACGATCTTGCCCTGGAAGACGCCCCGCGCCGTGTCGCGCGCCACGCCCTTGATGAGTTGCGAAGTCGCGCCGTCATGCTCGACGTGGCGCACCACGCTGGTCAGGTCCGCATGGCGCGAACCGTTCAGCAGATAGAGCCCGTCCGCCTGGACCTGCGCGCCCTGGGCATAATGGGTGATCCGCGTTTCGATCCGTTGCAGCCTGGCGCCGGTGGCGATGATCGTCTGGCGATAGACCCCGCCCGCCTCGACCTTCACATGGGCCTCGGACACGGAAATGGCGTCCTCCGGCTCCTCGACCAGGACGACACGCGTCACCTCGGCCCCGGCCGCCACGTCCAACTCCAGCGTATTGTGCGCGACATAGGCCGAGCCCGCGCCTTCGTGCGTCTCCAGCAGCAGCAGCCGGGCTCCCGCCCGCGCCGACACCCGGGCGCCGGCTGTGTGGCCCGTCCCGACCGCGTCGGAGACATAGCGCAGCCGCAGCGTCCGCTCTCCCGAGGCGATGAAGTCGGTCACGCCCACCGGCCGCCCGTTGGCGAAGACGATCGCCTCGCCGCCCAGGTCGTGGAACGCCCCCGGCGCCCCGACCTCGGCCGTCGGCGACGGTTCTGGCGCCTCACGAAGATGCCGCTTCAGATCGCTGTATTTCCACGCCTCGTCTCGCCGCGACGGAAAGGTCCCGGCGTCGTTCAGGTCGATGGCGAAGGCCGTGCTCAAGCCGCCGTCGGCAGGTACTTGTCGTACCCTTCCGCCTCCAGCTCCAGCGCCAGCTCCGGCCCGCCCGAGGCCACGATCCGGCCCCCGGCCAGCACATGCACCCGGTCCGGTTTGATATAGTCGAGCAGGCGCTGATAGTGGGTGATGACCAGCATGGCGCGGTCGGGAGAACGCAGGGCGTTCACCCCCTCCGACACGATCCGCAGGGCGTCGATGTCCAGGCCCGAATCCGTCTCGTCCAGGATCAGCAGCGACGGCTCCAGCAGGGCCATCTGCAGGATCTCCATCCGCTTCTTCTCACCGCCGGAGAAGCCGACGTTCAGCGGCCGCTTCAGCATGTCGAAGTCCATCTTCAGCGCCTTGGACGCCTCACGCACCAGCTTCAGGAAGGCCGGCGCCGCCACCTCCTCCTCGCCCCGCGCGCGTCGCTGCGCGTTCAGCGCCGTCCGCACGAAGGTCAGGGCCGGGACGCCGGGAATCTCGATCGGATACTGAAACGACAGAAACACGCCCTTTGCCGCCCGTTCGGCCGGGTCGAGGTCCAGCAGATCGACGCCGTTCCACGACGCCGCCCCTTCCGTCACCTCATAGCCGGGCCGTCCCGACAGGCTGTAACCCAGGGTCGATTTGCCCGCCCCGTTCGGCCCCATGACGGCGTGCACCTGCCCCGCCGGCACTTCAAGCGTCAGCCCCTTGAGGATCGGCTTTTCACCGACGGAGACGTGGAGGTTGGAAATGGAGAGCATGTTCAGTCAGTCGTTCGGATTGGGATGAACGGCGCTCAGATCTTGTCGAGCGTCGTAGAAGGCGATGATGCGAATACCGTCCGGGCGTTCGCGATAGACGATGATCTTCTTCCAGTCGGCGGCGCTCCACTCCAGAAGCCCAGGCCAGCGGGACAGACGACCTTGATGAGGATGCGCGGCCAGACGCCAGAGCGTAGCCTTGATCTCCGCTTCCGCCCGGTCTGCAGCCGCCAGGCTGTGTTCGTCCAGATGGTCGAGAAAATCAGAAAAAGCCGTCAGCGCAGGGTCGGACCATTCGAAATCCTTCACCGCGCACGACGCGCCGCAAGCCGGGCGTTTGCCTCCTCGTTCGAGACAATCCGCCCTTCGCGCTCCGCAGCCAATCCCGCCTCGATCTGCGCGATCTGATCCGCCGACAACGGCTCGCCACGATGAACCTCATTGTCCATGATGAACCCTTCGGCGGCCGAGGCGATGAATTCGCCGACCGGCATCCCGATTTCGGCAGCCGCGCGCTTCAAGCGATCGGCGGTGTCTTCACGGAAAGGAACGGCGATCGTTTCCATCAGATCATTCTCCACAACGGTGACCCCCTACCATGGATCGGTCGTTCGGCCCCATCGTGGCCGGGGGCCTCGCCGGCGGGCGCATCGAGCGTCAGCCCATTGAGGATCGGCCTGTCGCCGACGGAGACGTGGAGGTTGGAGATGGAGAGCAACTTACTATTTTCCGTATTCGACCATCAGCTCTGCCACTGCACGCTTTACGTCTTGCAGACTGCTGACATTGGGGGCTTTTCCACTCCATTTTGAGGAGTGGTAAGCGTGATGGACCACATACGAGCCGTCTGGCGCGAAACAGATCGGCGAAATGTAGGCAATCTTATTCTCAAGGCGGAAGCCTTGCTGTTCTTCTTGAAAGGTCCAGCCCGATTGAGCAAGGAAGGCCGTCTCAGCGGCTAGCCCCGCACCAAGTGCAGCAAGCTCTGAGCAGCGACTCTCAAACACAGATCGTTGAGCTGCCGCTTTCGAGTCCGCGCTTGCCTTGGCTTTGGTATACTCGTCTTGGATCGACATTAACCCACGCTCCCTTCCAGACTGATCGCCACCAGCTTCTGCGCCTCGACGGCGAACTCCATCGGCAGTTCCTGCAGCACGTCGCGGACGAAGCCGTTGACCAGCAGGGCCACCGCCTCCTCCTCCGACAGGCCGCGTTGCTGGGCGTAGAACAGCTGGTCGTCGGACAGGCGTGTCGTCGTCGCCTCGTGTTCCAACTGGGCCGAGCCGTTGCGGGCCTCGATATAGGGGATGGTGTGCGAGCCGCAGTCCTTGCCGATGAGCAAGGAGTCGCACTGGGTGAAGTTGCGCACGCCCGTCGCCTTCGGATGCACCGAGACCAGGCCGCGATAGGTCGAATCCGACCGCCCCGCCGACACCGCCTTGGCGATGATCCGCGACTTCGAGTTCCTGCCCAGGTGGATCATCTTGGTGCCGGTGTCGGCCTGCTGATGTCCGTTGGTGATGGCGATGGAATAGAACTCGCCCGAGCTTTCCTCACCCTTCAGGATGCAGGACGGATATTTCCAGGTGACGGCCGAACCCGTCTCCACCTGCGTCCACGACACCTTTGACCGATCGCCCCGGCAGTCGGCGCGTTTGGTGACGAAGTTGTAGATGCCGCCCTTGCCCTCGGCGTCGCCGGGGTACCAGTTCTGGACCGTCGAATACTTCACCTCGGCGTCGTCCAGCGCCACGATCTCGACCACCGCCGCGTGAAGCTGGTTCTCGTCGCGCATCGGCGCAGTGCAGCCTTCCAGATAGGAAACATAGCTGCCCTTGTCGGCGATGATCAGCGTCCGCTCGAACTGGCCCGTCTGGCTCGCATTGATGCGGAAATAGGTCGACAGCTCCATCGGGCAGCGCACGCCCTGCGGGATGTAGACGAACGACCCGTCCGAAAAGACCGCGCTGTTCAGCGCCGCGAAATAGTTGTCCGAAACCGGCACCACCGACCCCAGATATTGCCGCACCAGATCAGGATATTCGCGCAAGGCCTCGGAAATCGGCATGAAGATCACGCCGACCTTGGCCAGCTCCTCCTTGAAGGTCGTGACCACCGATACGCTGTCGAACACGGCGTCCACGGCCACGCGCGGTGCGCCCTGCACGCCCGCCAGCACCTCCTGCTCCTTCAGCGGAATGCCCAGCTTCTTGTAGACCTCCAGGATTTCGGGATCGACCTCGTCCAGAGACTTGGGTCCCTCCTTCTGCTTGGGAGCCGCATAGTAGAACAGGTCCTGATAATCGACCGGCTCGTACTTCACCGCCGCCCAGGTCGGCTCCTCCATCGCCAGCCAGCGCTCATAGGCGGCGAGGCGCCATTCCAGCATCCACTCCGGCTCGCCCTTCTTTTCGGAGATGAAACGCACGATGTCGGCGTTCAGCCCCCTGGGCGCGAACTCCTGTTCGATGTCCGAGGTGAAGCCGTGCGCGTATTTTTCCAGCGCGGCGACGGCGTCGATGGTTTCCTTGACGGCGGCCATCAGGCGACCTCTCTCACGCGCGCGGCGGCGCGTGCCTTGTGTTTGGTCCAGGCGTCCACCCAGGCGTCGGCGAACCGCGCCCAGTCGCCTTCGGTCGTGCCCCAGCCGCCGGACACGCGCACGCCGCCGGTCGCCAGAGCGATCAATCCCATGGCGCTGATGGTCTTGGACGGCTTGACCTTGCCCGACGAACAGGCCGAGCCCGCCGACACCATCACTCCCGTCAGATCCAGGGTGATCAACTGTTGCGGGCTGTCCCAGCCTTCGACCGCAATGAACAGGGTGTTGGGCAGACGCTCCACACCACCGCCAATGATCGTCGCGCCCGCCGCCTTGACCTTCACCTCGGCCGCATCGCGCCAGGCGACGTGCGATCTCATCGCCTCCAGATCGCGCGCGGCGCAGTCGGCGGCGACGCCGAATCCCGCGACGCCCGGCACGTTCTCCGTGCCCGCACGAAGACCCCGCTCCTGCCCCGCCCCGTGCAGGATGCGGACGCCCGACACGCCCTCCTTGAAGATCAGGGCGCCCACGCCCTGCGGTCCGCCCAGCTTGTGCGCCGACAGGGTCAATGTGTCCGCATCCAGCGCCCGGATGTCGACCGCGATCTTGCCCGCCGACTGAATGGCGTCGACGTGCAGCCAGGCGCCCGCCGCCCGCACCAGCTTCGCCGCCTCGACGATCGGCTGGACCACGCCGCTTTCATTGTTGGCGTGATGGATGGCGACCACCGCCCGGCCTGGGCGCTTCAGCGCCTGCGCCAACCAGGCCAGATCGACCACGCCGTCCGCGTCGACCGGCATAACCTCGACCGGCGCACCGCTGGCCACGGCGGTTTCCGCCACGCACGGATGCTCGGTCGCGGAGACGATCAGGCGCTGACAGCCCGCCGCCAGTGCGCTGGCGATCCCTTGGGCATTGGCCTCGGTGCCGCCGCTGTTGAACACCACCGCCGTCGGATCGGCCCCGACCAGGTCCGCGACCTGCGCCCGCGCCGTCTCGATCCGGGCCCGCGCGCGGCGGCCGGCCGCATGGACCGCCGACGGGTTGCCATTGTCGGCAAGGGCCTTGGCCATGACCTCAAGAACCTCGGGCCGCACCAGGCCGGAGGCGTTGTAATCCAGATAGATCGCGCTCATGCCGCCACACCCACCGTCGGCGCCGTCTCGGGCGCGCGTCGGCCCCGTCCCGTGCGGTTCATCACCACGTCCTCCAGCGAGACGCCGGCCAGATAGCGATGGATTTCGTCTCCCAGGTCTTCCCACAGATTGTGGGTGATGCAACGTTCGCCAGCCAGCATGCAGCCCTTGGGCGAGCCATGGGCGACGCATCGGGTCGCGCGGATGGGTTCGTCCACCGCCAGAACGATCTCGGCCACCACCGTCTCCTCGGCGCCCTTGGCCAGGCGATAGCCGCCGCCGGGGCCGCGCACGCTCTTGACCAGCCCGCTTTTCCTCAGACGAGCGAACAACTGTTCCAGATAACTCAGCGAAATCTCCTGCCGAGCGGCGATCTCTGCCAGGGACACGGCGCGAATCTCTCCGCCCTCGCCGCAGCCGTTCTTGGCCAGATCGGCCATCGCCATCACGGCGTATCGTCCCTTGGTCGACAGACGCATGCTCGCACCCTCAAAAATTGCGCGCTTTTCGGGGCTCTTGTGCTAGAACCCGCGCCTTCGCGAAGGCGGCGCGCGCCGGAGGGACCTAGAAAGTCCTACCGGGTTAGTCAAGTATTACGCAGCCGCGAAATGACAGTTGAACGGATTCCAGAGCCCCAATGCCTGAAGTCATCCTGCCCGGCGCCTCCGGCCGCATCGAAGGCCGCTATTCCTCCGGCAAGCGTCCGAACGCCCCCATCGCCCTGATCTTGCACCCGCATCCCAAGGCGGGCGGCCATATGAACAATCCGGTCGCCGTCACCCTGCACCAGTTGTTCGTTCAACGCGGCTTCGCCACCCTGCGCTACAATTCGCGCGGCGTCGGCAAGTCGCAGGGCGAGTTCGACAGCGGCATCGGCGAATTGGCGGACGCCGCCACCGCTCTGGACTGGCTGCAGGCCAATAATCCCGGCGCCAGCCAGACCTGGGTCGCCGGCTATCAGTTCGGCGCCTATATCGGGATGCAGTTGCTGATGCGCCGGCCCGAGACGGACGGTTTCATCTCGGTGTCGCCGCCGTCGAACATGTACGACTTCAGCTTCCTGGCCCCCTGTCCGGCGTCCGGCCTGTTCCTGCACGGGACGGCCGACACGGTCGTTCCTCCGGTCGAGGTGGAGCGGGTCGTCAACAAGCTGCGCACCCAAAAGGGCATCGTCATCGACTATGAGCTGGAAGAGGGCGCCAGCCACTTCTGGCAGGACCACATCGACGCCGTCGACCGCCGCGTCGGCGCCTATCTGGACAAGCGCCTGGAGGAAAAGCCGGCCTGACGCCGCCTTTTCCGTCTCCTTTCCCGACGCCGCTTCAGCCCCACTGAGGCGGCGTTCCTCGTTTTAGTGCGGCGTCTCCTCGACGGCGTGCGCTACGCGATGGGCCCGCACGCACCAGACGACGCTGACGATCATCAGGACGATGGCGACGATCTCGATCATCGCCGGGGCGCGTCGTTCCAGGATGTAGCCGTACAGGAAGGCGAACACCGTCTCGAACACGATCATCTGGCCGAGCATGGTCAGGGGCAGCCGTCGACTGGCCTGGTTCCACAAGGCGTTGCCGACAATGGAGGCCAGCAGCGCCACGCCCAGGCACACGCCCGTCAGTTTCACCCACGCCGGCCCGTCCAAAGGCGTGGAAGTCATCAGGGCGGGAATCGCCAACACAAGGGCCAACCCGCCCGTCACCACGCCGGTCAACAGGGACCAGTCGTGCGGCGACACCGCGGTCAGTCGCGCCATCCAGCGGCTGTTGCCCACGGCATAGGCCGTCCAGGACACCAAGGCGCCGAACGCGCAGGCCAGGCCGATCAGGGCCTGCGCACCCGTCTGACCGCTCGCCTCGCCCTGTCCTTGCGCCAGGGCGCGCCAACCGATCAGCCCCACCGCCAGGGCCGCCAGAAGGATGGGCGGCGCGGCCCGCGACACGGGCGGCCGGTTCCGGTCCCGCAACCCCCATAGGGCCACCACCACGGGCACCATGCCCACGATCAGGGCCGAGGCGGCCACGCCGGCCAGATGCACGGCAACGACCAGAAAGGCGAAATAGACCAGATTGCCCGCCAGGCTCAGCCATATCAGGGCCCGCCAAGCCCGCACATCGATCAAGGGCGCCAGCCGACGCCAGCGTGGTGCGATCAGCACGGCGGCGATCAGGCCATAGGCCAGGTAACGGCCAGCGGTCAGCAGCAGCGGCGACGCCTCCGGCGACAGCTTGGGCGCCAGAAAGACCAGCCCCCACATCGCGCCCGCGCCCAGTCCGGCCGCCACGCCCCACAGCCGCTCGCGGGATGTCGCCGCCATATCGTACTCCTTCGAACCGCGTCGCGCTTACACGGTTCGAAGGGCTGCGAACACCTTCCCTCCAGAAGCTCAGGCGGCCTCGACCGCCTCTTCGGCCGGAACGGTGCGGATCATATAGTCGAAGGCCGACAAACCTGCCTTGGAGCCCTCGCCCATGGCGATGACGATCTGCTTGTAGGGCACGGTCGTCACGTCGCCCGCGGCGAAGACGCCGGGCTGCGAGGTCTCGCCGCGGTGATCCACCTCGATCTCGCCGCGCGGAGTCAGGCCGACTGCGCCGTGCAGCCATTCGGTGTTCGGAACCAGACCGATCTGGACGAAGATTCCCTCCAGATCGACATCGTGCTGAGCGTCCGAATTGCGGTCCTTATAGACCAGACCCGTCACCTTCTCGCCGTCGCCGCGCACCTCGGTCGTCAGGGCCGAGGTGACGATCCGCACGTTCGGCAGGGTCGCCAGCTTCCTTTGCAGCACCGCATCGGCCCGCAATTCGCTGTCGTATTCGATCAGGGTCACATGGGCGACGATGCCCGCCAGGTCGATGGCCGCCTCGACACCCGAGTTGCCGCCGCCGATCACCGCCACCCGCTTGCCCTTGAACAGCGGCCCGTCGCAGTGCGGGCAATAGGCCACGCCCTTGTTCTTGTACTGGTCCTCGCCCGGCACGTTCATCTGACGCCAGCGCGCGCCGGTCGACAGGATCACCGTGCGCGACTTCAACGACGCGCCGTTCTCCAGAACCACCTCATGCAGGCCGCCGGAAACCTTGGCCGGGATCAGTTTCGCCGCCTTGTTCAGGTTCATGATGTCCACCTCGTATTCGCGGACATGCTGCTCCAGATGGGCGGCCAGTTTCGGCCCTTCGGTATGGGGTACCGAGATGAAGTTCTCGATGGCCATGGTGTCCAGCACCTGGCCGCCGAATCGCTCGGCCACCACCCCGGTGCGGATTCCCTTGCGGGCGGTGTAGATGGCCGCCGCCGCGCCGGCCGGGCCGCCGCCGACCACCAGCACGTCGAACGGCGCCTTGGCCTTGATCTTCTCGGCGGCCTTGGCCTCGGCGCCGGTGTCGATCTTGGCGACGATCTGCTCCAGCTCCATCCGGCCCTGACCGAACAGTTCGCCGTTCAGGAAGACCGTCGGCACGGCCATGATCTTGCGCTCATCCACCTCGTCCTTGAACAGGCCGCCCTCGATGGCGACGTGCTTGATGCGCGGATTGATCACGCTCATCAGGTTCAGAGCCTGCACCACGTCGGGGCAGTTCTGGCACGACAGCGAGAAATAGGTCTCGAACAGATAGTCGCCGTCCAGGTCCTTGACCTGCTGGATCACCTCCTGCGCCGCCTTAGACGGATGGCCGCCGACGTGCAGCAGGGCCAGCACCAGGGAGGTGAACTCGTGCCCCAGCGGAATGCCCGCGAACCGCACGCCGATGTCGGTGCCTTTGCGCCGGATCAGGAAGCTGGGCTGGCGGACGTCGTCGAAGTCGCGGCCCATTTCGACCTTGCCGTGCGAGACCGAAACGATGTCCTCCAGCAGGGCCTTCAGTTCCTGCGACTTCGGTCCGGCGCCCAGCGAGGCGACCAGTTCTACCGGATGGACGATATTCTTCAGATAGCCTTCGAGCTGCGATTTCAGATTGGCGTCCAGCATGGGGCAGTCCTCGAATTTCAGGGTGGCGCGCCGCCTTCCAGCCGATCCAGGCGAGGCTTGCGCGATGGCGTCCGGCCTTGCGGCCGGGGCGGGTCCGACCCGAAGGCCGGACCCGATAGGCTTCGGTCTTAGATCTTGCCGACGAGGTCGAGCGACGGGGCCAGGGTGGCTTCGCCCTCTTCCCACTTGGCCGGGCAGACTTCGCCAGGGTGGGCGGCGACATACTGGGCGGCCTTGACCTTGCGCAGCAGTTCGGTCGCGTTGCGGCCGACGCCTTCCGAAGTGATCTCCATGAACTGGATCACGCCTTCCGGATCGACCAGGAAGGTCGCACGGTCGGCCAGGCCGACGCCCGGACGCATGACGTCGAAGTTGTTGGTGATCAAGCCCGACTGATCGCCGACCATATAGTAGTTGATCTTGCCGATGGCGGGCGAGGAATCATGCCAAGCCTTGTGGCTGAAGTGAGTATCGGTGGACACCGAATAGACCTCGACGTTCAGGTCCTTCAGCGTGGGATAGATGCCGGCCAGGTCTTCCAGCTCGGTCGGGCACACGAAGGTGAAGTCGGCCGGATAGAAGAAGAAGATCGCCCACTTGCCCTTAACGTCGGCGTCGGAAATGTCGACGAACTTGCCTTCCTTGTAGGCCGTGGCCGTGAAGGGCTTGATGGTCGTGTTGATGAGGGCCATGCGCAAATCCATTCGCTGGGTGGGTGGGAGGCCCCTTCCCTACCGCATTGCGCAAAATAAGACTAATCACTTATTTGCAGATGCGTGATAGATTTTGTTTATGTGCAGAGCGGTGTCACGGCGTCATCCCCGGCACGGCGCCGGCCTGGATCGCTTCCTGGATGCAGGCGGTCCGCTCTTCGTCGAAACGGGCCGGCGCCTCTGTCCGGCGGCGAGAGACGGCGGCCTCGACCGCTTGGGTGCGTTCCGTCTTCAACTGCTCGTCCGTCAGCCTGTCGCTCCACCAGTCACGGATGAACCAGCTTGGCCCAGCGACCCGTCCCGCCTCCTTGTAGGCGTCCGCGATCAGCAGCATGACGTGGGCGCGGCACAGCTCGGCCTTCTGCATATCGGACGGGTACGGCGTGACCGGAAGTCCAGACAAGGCCACAAGCGGGGCCAGCAGCAGCGAAAGCATCGGCGTCACTCCTTCGCGGAACGCATCCTCAATACAGCAGGAACGGCCGCCGCGTCTCCTCCCACGCCGCTTCGTCCGGCTTGGTCGTCGCATCCAGGTCGGCGGGCTTAGCGGCGGGATCGTCCACCCATTCGCGCAAGCCCGGCCCCCCGTTGATCACGTCGATGGGCAGCTTGCCGAACGCATACTCATACGGAAAATCCCGCCACAGATCGTAATCGGGGTACAGTCGGCGGATCGCCTTGAACCCCAGGGCCTGCACCCGCCACGGCCTGAACGCCGCGTGATCGTAGGCCGGCAGGTCCACATGGATCTGCACGCCGTGGCACAGCTTGCCGACGTGCTTATGGAAGGTCGGCTCGAACCACATGTCCCGCAGGATGCAGCCTGTCAGCCAATCCGGCGCCAAGGCGCGCATCTCGGCGATCACCCCCCGGGCGTCGATGTCCGGCGCCCCGAACAACTCCAGCGGCCGCGTCGTGCCCCGCCCTTCCGACAGGGTCGCCCCCTCCAGCATCACCGTCCCGGCATAGGCCCGCGCCATCGACAGGTTCGGCGCATTCGGGCTGGGATTGACCCATGACCGTTCGCCCAGCGGCCAGCCGAAGCCCGGCCCCTGTTCCGGCGCCCAGCCCTGCATCTCGATCACCCTGTATTCGACGTCCAGCTTGAACTGATCGATGAACCACAGACCCAGTTCGCCCATCGTCATCCCGTGCCGCATCGGCATCGGCCCGGCCCCGACGAAGCTCTCGTATCCGGGCCGCAGCGTCAGCCCCTCGACCGGCCGTCCCGCCGGATTGGGCCGGTCCAGCACCCACACCGTCTTGCCGTGTTTCGCCGCCGCCTCCAGCACATAGAGCAGGGTCGTGACATAGGTGTAGATGCGACACCCCAGGTCCTGCAGGTCGATCAGGACGACGTCGAACGTCTCCATCCATTCGTCCCGGGGCCGCCGCACCTCGCCGTACAGGCTGAAGACCGGGATGCCATGCACCGGATCGCGATAGTCCGGGCTCTCCATCATATTGTCCTGCAGATCGCCCTTCATCCCGTGCTGCGGCCCAAAGGCGGCGCTCAACGCGATCTCGGGACAGGCGGCCAGCGCATCCACCGCATGGCTCAGATCCTTCGTCACCGAGGCCGGATGCGCCAGCAAGGCCACACGCCGCCCCTTCAACGGCGCCCTAAGCGCACCATCGGACAGCAGGCGGTCGAGACCGAAGTTCATGGCAGTTCCAGCGCGAAGGAGTCGGGATGATGAAAGTCCGGCTTATCCGAAGGATGCGCCAGCGCCCAATAGGCGATCGCCCCGTCCACACCCTGGATCACCGCCGCCAGCCCCGTGGCCGCGCCCGCATCCTCCGGCAAGATCACGTCCGCCGTCAGCACGAACCGACCGGCGGCCATCCGCGTCACGATGAAGGGCGCCGGCATCTCCAGCGCCCGCATCCCCTCGCGATAGCCGTCGAACCGATAGGCCGCCCACGCCCCCGACGGCGACAGATTGTATTCGACATAGCCGCCCGCCGTCCGCACGAACACCTCGAAACAGGTCGCCTGCCACAGGCCGTCTGTCCGCACCCGCTGCGCCGGCGGGGGTTGCATCACCCGCTCGACCGGCCCGGCCAGCACATATTCCAGGCTCAGCACGCCCCCCGCCCGCCGCGCCTCGACCTCCAGCGTCAGTCCGCCAGGCAGCGACGTCGGGTGCGGGATCAGGGGCAAACGCATCCCGCCTTCGTATCGCACCCCAGGGGCGCGTCAACGCTGGCGGTCGAGCACCGAGGGCGTTCCTGCAGCCTTGCGGCGTCTCAGCCATATCTCCGCCGCGATCAGGTTGGGAACCCAGCACAGGAACGCGATGGCGCGATACCAGGGCAGGAACGGCAGCCCGAACACCATGACCAGCGGCAGATAGAGCCTCAGGGTGAGGGCGGCCAGGGTCAGGGCCCACGACCGGATCATCCAACGCCTATGGTCGACGAACCGTCCCTGCACCGCGGCGCGCCAGCCCAAGCCTGTCGTCACGATCCAGAGGATCGCCAACCCGCCGAATCCGACGGAGGCGATCGGTCCCGCAAACGACCCCGGCGTCAGAACCAGACCGCCGGTCCCGCCCACCAGACAGCCCGCCACATAGACCCGTCCGATCCACCGATGCGGCGGCCCGGCGCCGCGACGCAGGGCGGGCAGGAACTGCAGCGACCCGACGACCAGCGCCGTCACCGCTCCGGCGATATGAACGACCAGCCACGGAACCCCCATCGGATTGCCCAACGCCTGGGCCGGCGTCTTCGGCGGGCTTACGAGATAGCGGGCGGAATAGGCGGCGACGCCCAAACAAAGCAGGGTCAGCAACAGCCAGCTGACACGGGCGGGCCATGCGATCCGGCGACCGGGCGGCGTTGCGTTGGACAGGGACATGAAGGTTCTCGTCGGCTGTTTCGCCGAACGCCATTGCCTCGGCAAACACGGCTCGCTAGGCCCTGCTTCGCGAACGGCGCCAGGGCTGCGTGAACGGGACGACATGGACGGCAAGGCCACCGCGCTGCTGGAAACGACGACCGCCCGCCGCTGGGCGACCGACATCGTGATCCTGGTCGCCATCGGCCTGCTGATGGGGTTCCTCGGACCGTTCTCGTCCGAGCACGTGCCCATCGTGTGTCGCTACATCTACTGGATGATCTGCATGGTCGGCGGCGGCCTGATCGGCATCGCGGCCGACGAGGGCCTCAGCCGCCGCATCCCGACCCCGTGGATACGGACGTTGGTCGTCTCGGTGCTGATGACCCCGCTCGTGACCCTGCACGTCTTCTGGACCGAGCGTTGGATGTTCAGCAGCACCTCCGGATGGCCAGCCTATCTGCGTCTTTCCTGGCAGGTCTTTCCCATCCTGCTGGCCGTCATGTGGGTCCGCGCCCTGGTCTGGCGGCGCCCCCACACACGAATCGAGACCCGCACCGTCATCGCCGCTCCCCTGCCCCAGGCCGAGGCCGCCTTTCGGCGTCGTTTATCGGCCAAACGACGCGGCGCACGTCTGATCGCGGTCGAGGCGCACGACCATTATCTGAAGGTCCACACCGACGCCGGCGCCGAACTGATCACCCTGCGCTTCGCCGACGCCCTGGCCGAACTGGCGCAGGCCCACGGCTGGCGCGTCCATCGCTCATGGTGGGTGGCGGCCGATGCGGTTCAGAGCGTGCGCTGGCGGCGCGGCGTGGGCGAATTGCACCTGCTCGGCGACGTGAAGGCGCCCGTCAGCCGAACCTATGCGGCGGTTCTGCGCGAAGCCGGCTGGTCCTAACCGCCCCGGCCATCGTATTTCCGTGCGACATATCCCGGCGAAACAAGGCATTGAGGCGAGGCAGCGGCGCCTAGCCTACCGCCCATCCGAACGGCCCTATAATGGTCGTCGCCATGCTCGAACGGACCGCCACCCAATTGCACTGTCTTGCACTTGCACCCGTTTTCGCGGTGCAGTGCAATTTCGCCGTGACCGACTTTGAGACGAATTAGACATTAGACGGTGTTTCGCCCGACCGTCTGAACCCCCCGCCCCACCTCGGACCAGCAAAGGGAAGACGCCCGTCGGCATCTTTGCTAACGGAGCTTCGCCATGACCGAACACGCCTTCAAATCCGATTTCCTCCGCACCCTGCAGGCGCGCGGCTATATCCATCAGATCACCCATCCCGTCGAACTGGACGAGGCGGCGGCGTCGGGCGTGGTTGCGGCCTATATCGGGTTCGACGCCACGGCGCCCTCGCTGCACGTCGGCAGCCTGATCCAGATCATGATGCTGCGCCGCCTTCAGCAGGCGGGCGGCAAGCCCATCGTCCTGATGGGCGGCGGCACCACCAAGGTCGGCGACCCGACCGGCAAAGACGCCTCTCGCCCCCAACTGACGCAGGACACGATCCAGGCCAACATCGACTCGATCCAGACGGTCTTCGCCAAATTCCTGACCTTCGGCGATGGGCCGACCGATGCGGTGATGGTCAATAACGACGACTGGCTGTCAGGCTATGGCTACATCCAGTTCCTGCGTGACTTCGGCACCCATTTCACCGTGAACCGGATGCTGAGCTTCGACTCGGTCAAGCTGCGTCTGGAGCGGGAGCAGCCGATGACCTTCCTCGAATTCAACTACATGCTGATGCAGTCGGTGGACTTCCTGGAGCTGAACCGCAGCCAGGGCGTGACGCTTCAGATGGGCGGATCGGACCAGTGGGGCAACATCACCTCGGGCGTCGATCTGGTGCGCCGGGTGGATCAAAAGGCCGCCTTCGGCCTGACCACCCCGCTGCTGACCACGGCTTCGGGCGGCAAGATGGGCAAGACCGCCCAGGGCGCCGTCTGGCTGAACGCCGAACAGTTGTCGCCCTATGACTACTGGCAGTTCTGGCGCAACGCCGAGGACGCGGACGTCGGCCGCTTCATGCGCCTGTTCACCGATCTGCCGCTGGAACAGATCGCCGAATACGAGGCCCTGGATGGCGCCGCCATCAACGACGCCAAGAAGGCTCTGGCCGACGCGGCGACCGCCCTGCTGCACGGCCCCGAAGAAGCCGCCAAGGCGCGCGCCGCCGCCGAAACCGCCTTCGAAAAGGGTCAGGTCTCGGCCGACCTCCCCACCGTCGAACTACCCGCGACCGAGGTTTACGGCGCCATGATCGCCGCCGTCGTGACCAAGGCCGGCCTGACCGCTTCCAACGGGGAGGCCCGTCGTCTGGCCCAGGGCGGGGGCCTGCGCCTGAACGACGTCGCCATATCCGACGGCGCCCAGTTGCTGACCGAGGCCGATCTGAAGGACGGCTTGATCAAACTGGCGGCGGGCAAGAAGAAGATCGTACTGGTTCGCCCCGCCTAACCCCGCTCCATCACCCTCGGACTTGATCCGAGCCGGGCTTTCCGCCGCTCATGCGGACAGGCGACGCAAAATCTGACCATCCTCAAATCTTCGGGTCGCGCCCGAGGACGACGATAGGAATAGCACCCATGCCCGCTGCCGAAGGCCGCACCGCCCCCGCCCTGGAGTTGCCGACCGACAGCGGCGGCCACGTCTCCCTGGCCGCCCTGAGGGGCCAGCCTGTCGTCGTCTATTTTTATCCGAAGGACGACACGACCGGCTGCACGCGCGAGGCCCAGGACTTCACGGCCCTGGCGGCCGACTTCGTCGCCCTGGGCGCCACGGTCGTCGGCGTGTCCAGGGACACGGTGAAGAAACACGACAGGTTCAAAGCCAAGTACGACCTAGCCGTCACCCTGGCCTCGGACGAGGACGGCGCCGCCTGCGAGGCCTGGGGCGTCTGGGTGGAGAAGACCCTGTATGGCCGCAAATACATGGGGATCGAACGCGCCACCTTTCTGATCGACGCGGAAGGTCGCGTGGCTCGCGTCTGGCGCAACGTGAAGGTCGCCGACCACGCCGCCGCCGTGCTGGAAGCCGTGAAGATTCTGTGATCATCGAGCGCGGTTCGCAAGCCGTGCTTGACCTGCGCCTCCAGCCCGAGCCTAGTGTCGTTCCGGGCAAATAGAGTTTGGCCGGCCTTGGCTGGCGGATGCGGAGCGCGCCATGTTCACCAAGAGCAGATCCCACGACACCGGCTCCCAGGGGCTGGGCATCCCGCCGGCGCCCGATCCGACACCGGCGCCCGGCTCGTCGCCGACGGATGCGGCGCGATCGATCGAACAGACGCGCCCGGCCGTCAGGTCCAGCAACCTGTCCACCCTGGCCGCCGGGGTGAAGTACGAGGGCAATATCTCGGGCGCAGGCGAGCTTCAGATCGACGGCTCGCTGAAGGGGGACGTCCGCGTCGCGCGCGTCGTCATCGGCGAAGGCGGAGCGGTCGAAGGCACGATCCATGCCGACGTGCTGGAGGTGCAGGGTCGCGTCACCGGCGCTATCGTCGCCAAACAGGTCAAGCTCTACGCCACCGCCCGCGTCGAGGGCGACATCACCCAGGAGCAGTTGGCCATCGAACAGGGCGCCTGGTTCCAGGGCCGCTGCAACCAGGCCAAGCGCGACACGCCGGGCGCCGCCGCCATGCTGAAAGCCCCCGCCCCCAAGCCCGAAAAGGCCGACAAGACCGAGGCGGCCAAGTCGCTGGCCTGAATCCTTGAAGCCCAAACAACGGGCTCAAGCAGGCCGAAGGCCGATAGCCAAACAAGAAAGAGGCGGTCCCGCCGGGGCCGCCTCCTTTTCGTCAGTCGACCGTCGAACCGCGCGTCTGGCCGACCCGCGCCGCCAGGGCCGCGCCCATGAACGGGTCCAGATCCCCGTCCAGCACCCCCTGGGTGTCCGAGGTCTCCACCTCGGTGCGCAAGTCCTTCACCATCTGATACGGCTGCAAGACGTAAGACCGGATCTGATGACCCCAGCCGATGTCGGTCTTGGCGTCGTTCAGCGCCTGGGCCGCGGCCTCCCGCTTCTGCAATTCCAGTTCGTACAGGCGCGCCCGCAGCATCTTCCAGGCCTGGTCGCGGTTCTGGTGCTGCGACCGTCCTGTCTGGCACGACACGACCGTATTGGTGGGGATGTGGGTCAGGCGCACCGCCGAGTCGGTCTTGTTGATGTGCTGACCGCCGGCGCCCGAGGCGCGGTAGGTGTCGGTGCGCACGTCCGAGGGGTTGATGTCGATCTCGATGGTGTCGTCCACCACCGGCGATACGCCGATGGAGGCGAAGCTGGTGTGGCGCTTGGCGGCCGCGTCATAGGGGCTGATGCGGACCAGACGGTGCACGCCCGATTCCGATTTCAGCCAGCCATAGGCGTTGGGTCCGCTGATCAGGACGGTGGCGGATTTGACCCCGGCCTGCTCGCCCTCTTCCTCGGCCTCGATCGTCACCTCATAGCCGTGCGCCTTGGCCCAGCGGGTGTACATCCGCAGCAGCATCCCGGCCCAGTCGTTCGACTCGGTGCCCCCGGCGCCGGAGTTGACTTCCAGATAGGCGTCGTTGGCGTCGGCCTCGCCGGACAGCAGGGCCTCCAGTTCGGCGCGGGCGGCCCGTTCCTTGATGGCGCGCAGGGATTCGCGCGCCTCTTCCAGGGCGGCCTCGTCGCCTTCCTCGTCCGCCATGTCGGCCAGCATGACCCCGTCTTCGAGGTCCCGCTCCATCTGTTTGACGGTGTTGATCTGGCCTTCCAGGCGCGAGCGATCGCGACTGACGGCCTGGGCCTCTTCGGGCCTGTCCCACAGGGTCGGATCCTCGACCCGGGCGTTCAGCTCATCGAGCTTTCGAATAGCGGCGTCCCAGTCAAAGACGCCTCCTGAGCAGAGCGACGCTCTGCTCGATGTCGGCCTTCATGGCCTCGACATCCGGTCTCATCGCAATCTCCAGCGACACAAAGCCCTCAAGCGGCGCGGCCCGCAGGTCGCGCGACAGGGCAAGGATAATGAAGAACGGCGCGCCACGAGGACGCGCCGTTCGATAGCCCTAACTAGAGCCTCAGTAGAGCCCGCTCAAGTCCTCGGCCGGCGCCTTCTTCGGCGGCGGCGGCGCGGCGGGGGCCGGACCGGCGGCCGGCGCGCCCGATGCGGCCTCCTGCTCGCGGCGGATCACGTCGTAGTAGTTCTGCGGTCCGACGGGACCGGCCGGCGCCTGAACGGGCGGCGGCGCCTGACGTTCGGTGCCGGGACGGAAAGCCTCCTCGATGCCGTTGACCATGCGGAAGACGGCGTTCTTGGGCCGCACGAAGGGCCGCGCGGGCCGTTCCTTCAGCGCCGACTGCATGAACTGGGTGAAGACCGGCACGGCGGCCGAGGCCCCCGCCTCCCCCGATCCCAGCGAGCGGTTGTCGTCGAAGCCAATGAAGACCCCCACGACGATGTCGGTCGTGAAGCCGACGAACCAGGCCGAACGGTATTCGTTGGTCGTGCCCGTCTTGCCCGCGACCCAGGGGCCCAGGCCGCGGGCGCTGGCGGCCGTGCCGCGCTGGATCACGCCTTCCAGCATGGAACTGATCTGATAGGCGGTGATGGGGTCGATGACCTGCGTGCCACGCGGTTGCAGCCGGGGCGATTCCTGACCCGAGAAGCCGCGCCCGCATTCCCGGCAACTGCGGTTGTCGGCGCGGAAGATGGTCTCTCCGTCCCGGTCCTGAACATAGTCGATCAGATAGGGGGTGACGCGACGGCCGCCGTTGGCGAAGGCGGCGTAGGCGGCGGTGATCTCCAGCGGCGTCACCTCGCCGGCGCCCAGCGACACCGACAGGTTCGGGGACAGGCCGGGAATGCCCATCTTGGCCGACAGATCGACGATCTTGGGCATGCCGACCGACGACGCTAGCCGCACGGTCATGACGTTGCGCGACAGTTCCAGCCCACGCCGCAGGGTTTGCGGCCCATAGTATTCCCGGCTGTAGTTTTCGGGCGTCCAGCGCTGGCCGTTCGGCCCGCCGGCGAAGCTGATGGGCGCATCCAACACGATCGAAGCCGGAGTGAAGTCGCCTTCCAGCGCCGTCGCATAGACGAAGGGCTTGAACGCCGAACCCGGTTGACGCCTGGCCTGGGTCGCGCGGTTGAAGCTGGACAGGGCGTAGGAATAGCCACCGACCATCGCCAGCACCCGCCCCGACTGCGGCTCCACCGCCACCAGGGCGCCGTTGACGCGCGGCACCTGCTTCAGGGCGTACTGCCCGCCGCGCGGCTCCACGAAGATCAGTTCGCCGCGCCGAAGCTGGCGGTTGGCGTTGGCCCAGGCGGCGTCGGCGGCCAGCAGGGCGCCGGTCTTGTCGTCCTTGGCGATGCGGACACGGACGGTGTTGCCGCTGACGCTCTCGATGGCGGCGGCTTCCCAGGTGCGGCGTTCGGGCGGCGCCTGTTCCTTCAGCGCCTGGGCCTGCCAGCCCTCGGCGAAGTCGGTCGTGCCCCAGCCCCCGCGCCAGCCGTGGCGACGATCATAGTTCTCCAGCCCCTGCATCAGGGCCTCGCGCGCCGCCGTTTGCAGCGTCGGGTCCAGGGTGGTGCGCATATAGAAGCCGCCGGCGCGCAACTGCTCGCCGATGTCCGGATTGGCCGCCGCCTGGCGACGCGCCTCCTCCACGAAGAAGTCGGCGTCCTTGTAGTCGGCGCGTTGCGGCGCGTCGCGCGTGACCAGCGGCCGGGCGCGCGCCTCGACCAGTTGTTCCGGCGTCAGCCAGCCGCTCTGCTCCATCTCGCCCAGCACCCAGTCGCGCCGGCCCTTGGCCGCGCCGGGGTGGCGTTTGGGATGATAGTTGTTCGGCCCCTTGGGCAGGGACGCCAGGAAGGCCGCCTCGTCCGGCGTCAGCTGAGCCAGCGACTTGCCGAAATAGTTGTAGGCCGCCGAGGCGATGCCGAACGAGCGATAGCCCAGGAAGATTTCATTCAGATACAGTTCCAGAATCTGCCGCTTGGACAGGGTCGCCTCCAGGCGATTGGCCAGGATGGCTTCCTTTAGCTTGCGGTTCAGGCTGGATTCGTTGGTCAGCAGGACGTTCTTGGCCACCTGCTGGGTGATGGTCGATCCGCCCTCCAGCCGCCGGCCGGCGGCGAAGTTGAAGACGTTCTTCAACGAGGCGCGCCCCAGGCCGCCCACGTCGATGCCGCCGTGCTGGAAGAAGTTGCGGTCTTCCGCCGCCAGGAAGGCGTGAATCACCGTCGTCGGAATCTGATCGTAGGAGACGTAGATGCGGCGCTCGTCGGAAAACTCGCCGATCAGGGTGCCGTCGCCCGCATACACCCGCGTGGCGGTCGGCGGGCGATAGTCGGCCAACTCGGACGCATCGGGCAGGTCGTGGAACAGCCACGCCGCATAGACGGCGACCACCAGCCCCGCCAGCGCGATACCGCCCAGCAGAACCATGCCCGCCCACACGAACCAGCGTTCGGCAATCTTCACTGCGTTCTCCGACGACACGCCCCGAACAGGTGCTTTAGACCGCGTCGCCGGTCGATGGCTAGAGCGGCGATGCAACGTCCCCTTGGCCTTCGCCGTTCAACGCCCATCTCTGATCTTCCAACCTCTAAGGAGCCATCATGGAAGTCCTGTACCGCGCCCAGTCCACCGCCTCGGGCGGAGGCCGCGAAGACGGCCGTTCCGCCACCGACGACGGAAAAATCGATGTAACACTGTCCACGCCCAAGGAGATGGGCGGCAAGGGCGGCGACGGCACCAACCCGGAACAGCTGTTCGCCACAGGGTATGCGGCCTGTTATCTGGGCGCCCTGCGTCTGGTCAGCGGCAAGGCCGGCACGCCGGTCAGCCCCGACACCAAGGTCACTGCCGGCGTCGGCTTCGGCAAGAACACCAAGGGCGAAGGCTTCAACCTGGACGTCGATCTGACCGTCACCGACCACGGCCTGGACCAGGCGGTGATCGACGACCTGATCGAAAAGGCCCACCAGGTCTGCCCCTACTCCAACGCCACACGCGGCAACGTGGATGTGCGTCTCAGCGCGAAATAAGGCGACCAAAGGCCCGCGCGCGTGTTGAGCCGCGCGCGCGGCCCCTCTAGAGGAAGGCCATGACCTCCCCGCTCGACGCCTCCCCCGACCCGCTGATAACCTTGGAACCCGCGCGGCGCGTGACCCTGCGCGAGGCGTTCGGCGTCGACAGCGACATGACCGTTCCGGCCTTCGCCGAGCGCGACAGCCATGTGCCCGAGATCGACGCGGCCTATCGTTTCGATCCGCAGACGACCCTCGCCATCTGCGCCGGGTTCGCCTTCGACCGCCGCGTCATGGTCCAGGGCTATCACGGCACCGGCAAGTCGACCCATATCGAACAGGTCGCCGCCCGCCTGAACTGGCCCCTGGTGCGCGTCAATCTGGACAGCCACGTCAGTCGCATCGACCTGATCGGCAAGGACGCCATCGTCCTGAAGGATGGCAAGCAGATCACCGAGTTCCGCGAGGGCATCCTGCCCTGGTCGCTGCAACGCCCCGTCGCCCTGGTGTTCGACGAATACGACGCCGGCCGCCCGGACGTGATGTTCGTCATCCAGCGCGTGCTGGAGGCGCAAGGGCGTCTGACCCTGCTGGACCAGAACCGCGTGATCCGCCCGAACCGCTGGTTCCGCCTGTTCGCCACCACCAACACCATCGGCCTGGGCGACACCACGGGCCTGTATCACGGCGCGCAACAGATCAATCAGGCCCAGCTGGACCGCTGGAACATCGTCACGACCCTCAACTATCTCGACCACGACGTGGAGGCCCAGATCGTCGCCGCCAAGGTCCCCGAATGGTCGGACGCCGAGGGCCGCCGCCGCATCGCCGCCATGGTTCGTGTCGCCGACATGACCAGGAACGCCTTCATGAACGGCGACATCTCCACCGTCATGTCGCCTCGCACCGTCATCACCTGGGCCCAGAACGCCATCATCTTCGGCGGCGACGTGGCGCTCAGCTTCCGCCTGACCTTCCTGAACAAGTGCGACGAACTGGAACGCCCCACCATCGCCGAGTTCTACCAACGCGCCTTCGGCGAGGACCTCCCCGAAGCGGCGACGCGGGTGAAGGTGGGGTAAGGTTAGAGGGCCGCCTCGGCCGCACGAAGTTCGGCCGTTACATCACGAACGCCCGGCCACGTCCAAACGACATCTCGCAAGAGCAGTCGCCAAGCGTTGACGTGGGCCACATAGCTGGCGTGAGACTGAACCAGTTCCACGGGAACCAGAGCGGCTCTTTGAACACAGAAGTGTTCGTCGAAAAGCACGCCTGCCAGAACGTCGAAAGGTCGATCTGGCAGGTTCCGGATAAAGCTGAGCTGACGCGACTTGTTCTGTGGCGTTAGACGACGGCACTTAACCTGATATCGAATGCCCTCCAAATCCACAGCGTCATGACCTGACGTCGATCCTCCTTCCAAACGCCAATCGAAAGCTTTCGAGAAGAGAAGTTCGGCGTAGTCGCCGGCAGGTCCATTCGCGCTCCGCACGACCTCGCGCCTGCGAAGTTCAGTAAGGATGGCGCCATGCAGTCGAAGCAACTCCGCCGTCGAAGCATCGATGAGATTGACCACGCCGCCCTCCCCCAGCCAAATGCGGATCGATCAACGCCCATGCGCGTTCCGCCCGCTGAGCTCGGCCATCCCCAAAGCAGTGTCGCGCACCCCTTCAGGCCAGTCCTTCACCGCAGCTTCGAACGCCGTCCGGTCGCCGGCGAACAGCATTCGTGTCGCCTCTTCATAATTCGGTAAGTCGCCCGCCATCGCCGTTATGAAGCGATAGGCCGCCTCGCGCGCATGGCGGATGCGGTCCGGCCCTTCGGCTTCGCGCAGGGCGGTCTCGACCATCTTGCGCAGCGTGGCAGAGGCGCCGCCGGGCTGGCTGGACAGCCAGTCCCAGTGCCGGGGCAGCAGCGTCACCTCCCGCGCCGTGACCCCCAGCTTCGGCCGACCCGGTCCCTTCTTCGCCTCAGGCAGGACTTGCGGCAAACGCCCCAACGCCGTCTCCAAGTCGCCGCGCAGGTCGAACTCCACCGTGCGGCCGGTCGCCAGATCGAAGGCCAGGACAGCCTCCCCCGCCTCGCTGGCCGCCTTCATCGCCGGCAGGACGGCGCGCGGCGCGCCCCGAGCGATCAGTCGGTCGCCGGCGAAGACGGCGCAGTCCATGTCAGGGTTCGGGATCATGCCGCCGACCTAACGCCCCGTCCTCCGCCCGTCAATATTACCCGGATTTTATGTGGAGTTCAGCGGCGGCCTAGCAATCGGTCGCGCGCGGCGTTGACGCGGATCGCCAGGCCTTCAGTCCCGCCCTGATCGGGATGGGCGCGGGCCATGGCGCGTTTCCAGGCGGCGCGGATTTCGGCCTCCGTGGCCGTTGAGCCGACGCCCAGGACGGCACGCGCCTCGGCCTCGGTGATCGGCTCCGTCTTGGGCAGGGTGCGCGTGCGCGAGGCCCAGGCCACATAGAGCCCCGCCCCGGTCAGGCCCACAGCGATCAGCCACGCCCCACGAAACGCCGCCAGGACGCCGCCGGCCAGCAGGACCGATCCCACCAGCGTCGCCGTGACCCGCCAATGACCGCGACCGCGACGCTCGGTCTGGCGTCCCAGCCGAACCAGGGCCCAGACGGCGATCGCCGCCAAGGCCAGGCCGATCAATCCCATCGATCAGTCGACCGTCAGGCCGCGACGTCCAAAGGGTTCAGCACCTGCTCCAGCCCCATGGCCAGCATCAGATTGCGCATTTCCTGGCGGGCGGCGACGTGGGCCAGGGACACCGCGACCGGCCGCACCTCGTTGGACAGGTCCGCGACCGTCAGGCCGAAGGGAAACAGCTCGCGATAGATGACCCGGTCGCGCAGGCCGGGCCCGACGCGGAAACCGACCCGCTTGGCCAGCTTGCTCATCCGCTCTTCCAGACGCTTGCGGTTGCGGGCCTCGGCCACGGCCAGGCGATTGGTCACGACCAGCCAGTCGATGGTCGCGTGGCGGCCTTGGGCGATGGCCCGCTGCTTGCGCGCCTCCCAGACGCTCTCGGAATAGATGGAGGGTTTCAACAGCTCCAGCGACACCGGATCCACCTCGCCCAGCAGGTCGAAGTCGACGAAGCTGTCATTCATCGGCGTCACTATCTGGTCGGCGCGGGCATGGGCGGCGTTGGACGCGGCCGTGTCGCCGCCGGGGGTGTCGATCAGGATGCAGTCCACCCCGGCCGCCACGGCCTCGTCGAAGGCGCGCGCGAAGGCGGCGACCTGCTCGGCGGCGTCCAGCTTGGCCAGGGCCTTGCCGTCGCCCATGTCGGGAATCATCGGCTGCGGAAGGGCGTGGGCGTTGGCCGCCAGCCAAGCCTGACGGTTCAGGAAGAAACGCTGCATCGACCGCTGGCGCAGGTCCAGGTCGATGATCGCCACGCTGCGGCCCGCGTGCAGCAGACCGGTGACGATGTGGATGGCAAGGGTGGACTTGCCCGCCCCGCCCTTTTCGTTGCCGAGGACGATCACATGCGGCTGCGTCATTGAGGCGACCTCTAAAGGCGGCCGACGCGACTCAGAACTGATGCGCGGCCTTCGAGCCCCAGAGTCGGGCGGATCGCGCCAAACGTCAACGCAGTGTTAACGGATGGCTGTGGACTTCATTGCGCGCGGCGGCACCACGAATCCGACACCTGGGCGGCGCGGCAAAGGTCGGCGGCCTGGTTCGCCGGGATCGGCCCGACTTTCAGCCGCGTCAGAGCCCGCCCCTCGACCCGCACGGTTTCATAGACGGGCGACACCTGGCCCAGATCGGCGCCGGCTTTCAGACGGCGCCAAGCCTCGCGGGCGCCGGCCTCGGTGGAATAGGCGCCCAGTTGGATGGTGCGGCCCTCGGCATGGAGGGCGGTCGGGCGCAGCGCGGGTCGAGGATGTTCGACGGATGCAGTCTCGACGACAGGGATCGGCTTTGGCTCCGGCGCGCTCTGCGGCCGCATCGCCGCCGCCATGGGCTTCAGAGCGTCGCGCAGACCCTGGGCCTGGGCGTCGCGGGCGTCCCACATCTCCAGCGGGCTCATCACCGAGACCCTCACAGGCGAGAACGCCGGGCGCAAGCCAGCCTCCTGCGCCTTGATGGATGGATCGGGGACCCGATCGCCCTGGCCCGGCGCCTGCAGCGGCACATCCAGGGCCGCGACCTGATCGCCCAGGGCGCGGAAACGATGCGGATCGGCGTCCACAGCGCCGCAACCAACCAGGCTGAGGGCGACGAGGATCAAGACAGGACGGGTCGCTTCTGC